>JARRMM010000179.1:0-4289 GCA_037386005.1 Deinococcales bacterium
TGACGAGGACGTCGGGCTTCAGCTCCACGGTGGCCTCGAGCGCCGCCTTGCCGTCGGGCGCCTGCGCCACCACCTCGATGTCGCCCTGCAGCTCCAGCAGTGCGGCGAGAGCACCCAGCACCATCGCCTGGTCCTCGGCCAGCACGGCGCGGATCACGTGGGTCCCCTCCGCCGGCCGCTCATGGCGTGGAGAGGCCCCCGCTGCCGAGCTCGCCCACCGTCTCGCTGTCGCGGGCCTGGTTCCCTGCCAGCGGCAGCGCCACACGCAGCCGGGTGCCCCGGTCGTCCATCACCTGCAGCGACCCCCCGAGCGCCTGCAGGCGCGCCTTCATGCCCGCCAGGCCGCCCCGGATGGTGGCGCCGCCGACGCCGTCGTCCTCCACGGTCAGCTCGGCGAAGTTGCCGAGGCGTGTCACCCGCACCCTGCAGTGGCTCGCATCGGCATGGCGCAGCACGTTGGTGACGGCCTCGCGCAGCGCCAGCGCGAGGGCGCTCTCACGCTCGGGCGGCAGCTCGAGCGGCTCGGCGTAGTAGTCGAACGCCACCCCGCCGGCGCCCAGTGCCAGCTTGGCGTTGGCCAGCTCCCCCTGCAGCCCGCGCGCCCGGAAGCCGGAGACCGCGCTGCGGACCTCCTGCAGCGCCTCGCGCGAGATGCGCTCGACGTCGCGCATCTCGACGGCGGCGCGCTCGGGATCGGCGGCGGCCAGGCGATGGGCGAGCTCCGACTTGAGCGTGATGGTCGACAGGGTGTGGCCCAGAAGATCGTGCAGGTCGCGCGCGATGCGCTCCCGCTCGGCGATCGCCGCCAGCCGCTCGATCTCGTCCTGGGCCATGGCCAGCCGCGCGTTGGCGCGTGCCCGCTCGCGCTCGAAGACCGTCGTGATCCCGAACATGGGGATGAGCAGCAGGGCGGGAGCGAACGGCGCCAGCACGTACGGGAACGGGATGCGCGACAGGAACATGGCGGCGACCGCGATGGCCATCACCAGGCCGATGACGGTGAAGGCGCGCCGGCGCGGCTGCAGGCCGCCGCTGGCGGCGCCGGCGTAGATGAGGAAGGTGGTCGCGCCGCTGTTGATGGGGATGCTCACCGCGCCCAGGGCCACCATGGCCAGGATGCCCAGGACCGCCCCCGGGCGCCGGCGCTCCCGGCTCCACAGGTAGGGCTCGGCGTTCAGCCGCGGGAACGTGTAGAAGTAGATGGGGACGAACACGACGACCATCAGGCCGGTCGCGATCCACGTCCACCGGGTGGTGGAGTTGTCGAAGATCGGCTGGAAGATCAGGAAGACGAGATAGGCCAGGTAGACCAGCGAGGCCCGCCAGGCGGGACGCTTCCGAGTCATCTCGACCATCCTACGCGCCTGCGAACGGGTCGGCGCATGTGTCGGCGCGGGGGTACACGCGCGGCGGCCCTCGCACGGGCCGCCCGCGGTCGGCGGGGCGGTCCGTGCGAGGCCGGCGTGGCGGCCGGGATGCGTGTCAGCCGTAGGTGCGGCCCTCGTCGCGGCGGTAAGCGAGGGTGGCGGCGGCCAGGAGAACCGCAGTGAACCCGGCGAGCACAAGCACGTGATGGCCGACGGTTCCGATAGGGTGGGCTCCGATGGCGGCCAGGGCGAGCTGTCCGAAGTGGTAGGCCGGCAGGTACGGAGCGATGTGCTGAACGAAGGGGGGTAGTTGGGTGATGGGCATGTAGAGGCCGGAGGCGAAGGTCATCGGCATGGTCACGAGGTTGAGGACGGTGGGGGCGGAGTTGGGGCCGAGGGCGTACCCGAAGGCCAGTCCCATGGCTGCGAAGGGGATCACGCCGGCGACGAGTGTGCCTAGCAGCTGAAGCCACGTGAGCACGGGCAGGCGTACGCCCTGCAGCAGGAACGCCGTGGCGGTCAGTGCGACGAGAACCAGCGCCGAGAACATCATCGCCATGAGGGTCTTGGCGGTGAAGGCAGCGGAGGAAGGCATAGGGGAGACGCGTTTCAGCATGGTCCACCCCTGGCCACGCTCGGCAGCGACACTGGCGCCGAAGGCGAAGACGGCGGCGTTGATGACGCCGACCGCGGCGAAGCAGGCGACCAGGTAGGCGCTCACGTGGATGCCCTGCGTGCGGAAGCTTCCGAAGCTGCCGCCGATGATCAGGTAGAACATCACCGGGAACACCAGTGTGGAGAGGCTGTAGGCGCGCAGACGCCACAGTTTCAGGAACTCGTACTTCGTCTCGATCAGGTACAGGTGGGGGAGGTTGCGCTTCGCTGCGTGGGTGGGGTTCACGGTGGCGGTGGTCATCTGGATCCTCCGGATGGGGTCGGCTCTTGGGTCATGCCTGGGCGCGCTTCGTGAGGGCGAGGAAAGCG
Organism: Deinococcales bacterium; assembly: GCA_037386005.1. Lineage (GTDB taxonomy): Bacteria > Deinococcota > Deinococci > Deinococcales > Trueperaceae > JASBRS01. Next base: position 2,352 of record JARRMM010000179.1, read on the forward strand.
TCTTCGAGGCCGGCGCCGCCGACCTCCAGATCGTGTAGGGCGGAGTCGCGGCGCAAGAGATCGAGCACGACGGGTTCTGCGCGTCTGGCCAGGATCTCCAGCGCCGCACCGTTGCGCTCGACCGACACGACGCCCTCCAGGCCGAGGACCTCGTCGCGTCCGAGGGTCGTGACCGCGTGGATGCGCCGGCCCGCGGTGCGCGACTTGATCTGGGCGGGCGTGCCCTCGGCGATGACCTCGCCGTGATCGACCACCACGATGCGATCGGCCAGCGCGTCGGCCTCCTCCAGGTAGTGGGTGGTGAGCACGACGGTGCGGCCCGAGCCGATGAAGTCGCGCACCTGCTCCCAGAACGCGCGTCGGGCGCCGACGTCCATGCCGGTGGTGGGCTCGTCGAGGAAGAGCAGGTCGGGGTTGCCGATCAAGGCCAGCGCGAAGTGCACGCGTTGCTTCTGGCCGCCGGAGAGCTTGCCGTAAGGGCGCTCGGCGACCTCCGCAAGCCCGGCGAGCGCGAGGGTGCGATCGATCGGCATCGGAGCGGGGTAGTAGCTGGAGAACAGCTCGAGGTGCTCGCGGACCTTCAGGGTCGCCGGCACACCCGAGATCTGCAGCATGGCGCCGACGCGCACCTTGGCGTCGGGGCTGTCCGGGTCACCCCCGAAGAGCCTGACCTCGCCGGCGGTGGGCTTCAAGAGGCCCAGCAGCAGCCCGACCGAGGTGGTCTTGCCGGCGCCGTTGGGCCCCAGGAGCGCCAGGACCTCGCCGGAGCGCACCTGCAGGTCGACGCCGCGCAGGGCCTGGACCTCGCCATAGCGCTTGGAGACGCCCTTCAGCTCGGCGACCACGCGGTGGGTCTCGGGGTGCGGGATGGTGGACGTGGCGGGCTTGCGGGCCGCCTCCGCAAGGGCAGTCGTGGTGGGGATCGCCGTGGGAAGGGTCATGGCTCGTGCCTCCATGCTTGTGAGTGTCGTCCATGGGGCCGGACCTTCCCTAGTGAGCGCCGTCATGCAGCCCGGGTGACAACTGTCATGTCCGTGCAGCCGAGCACCGACGGAGTGCCGGAAAGGCTCCACCATCGAGTCGAGGCGGATCGAGCAGCGTCGGGGTGCCGCGGTCGGAGAACGGAGGACGCCATGCCCACCTACATGTTCAAGGTGAACTACGTTGGCGAGGGCGTGCAGGGTCTGCGGATCGAGGGCGGCATGAAGCGGCGGGAGGCCGCCGAGGCGGTCATCAGGTCGCTCGGCGGGCGCTTGCTCAGCATGTACTACGCCTTCGGAGACGCCGACGCCTACGTCATCGCCGAGATGCCGGATGCCGCCAGCGCGGCGGCGCTGGTCCTGACGCTCAACGCCAGCGGGCGGGTGGAGGTCACCACGACCGTGCTGATGACGCCTCAGGAGATCGACGAGGCCGTGGCGAAGCAGGCCGACTACCGGCCTCCAGGCGCCTGAGCTGGACGATCGCGCCAAGAAGGCTGCTTCAGAGCGAGGGGCTCCGCGGCCGCGAGCGCGGCCTCGCCGTTGACCCGTCTGGCGGGGCCTTGTAGACTACAGGGCGCTAACCGTGGGCGGTTAGCTCAGCGGAAGAGCACTCGCTTCACACGCGAGGGGTCACTGGTTCAAATCCAGTACCGCCCACCACAGCAAATGCGCCAGAAACCCAAGCGCCGTCGACCGTGATCGGAGTCGGCGGCGTCGCGGATGGATTCGACAGCCAAGCGACGGCCATGCGCACGATTCGGCATGCTGGCTAGCGGCACGACGCGGCGACGTGGTGTCCAGTGATGGCGTGAGGGACGGGATCGCGCTGTGGTTGACGCCTACGTCTCTTCGCTCACTCCGTTGTGGCTGTCGGCCCACGTGTCGGAGCTGGCGCCCTCCGCCAACGAGAGAGCATCCGGGCGACGAGAAGGGTGAGGACACGCCGGCGGCGTTG
>JARRMM010000180.1:0-4183 GCA_037386005.1 Deinococcales bacterium
TTCACGAAACGCCGTACCCGAGGAACCTCCTGGCGACATCTATCGACGTGTCGCCCTGGGTGGTGTCTCTGGACGGCACTTCAGGGACCAGGGCCTGAGGTGCCGATCCGTTAGGTCCCACCGCCGTGGACGGGCCAAGATTGGACTAGGCCGACAGATCGCCTGGCGAGTGCCCTTCTTCAGTGCCGCTGCGTCGGCTCAGCGTTGGCGGCGTTCTAGGACGACCGTGGAGTGCGCCTTGTCAAGGATCTTCTGTCCGGGTCCGGGTTCGTGGTGTTCGGTTGCTGGATAGATGTGGACGCGTAGAGCGTCGATCGGGGCTCCGCGCCAGTCGGGTCCTTGGCGGTCCGATGGAGAGGTGGCGGTCCCGGTTTCGTTGTTGCGCAGGGTGATGATCGCTATCGCGTCGATGCCCTCGCCGACGAGGTGACCGTCTTCCTTTCGGAGCTTGAGGAGGACGTGGTCCTGGGGCTCGCCTCCGAGGTGGACGGGGGCGAGGATGACGCCTCGGTCGGTGAGCTGGTCGGCCCATGTCCAGGGGACCTCTTGGACGCCGACGGTGGCGATGATCCGGTCGAAGGGTCCGCGCTCCGGGCAACCCGCCCTCCCGTCGCGGCAGAGGACGTGAACGTTGGTGATCCGGTGCTGCTGCAGCCGGGCGGCGGCCTGTTGCGCCAGCTCGGGTTCGATGTCGATGGTGGTCACGTCACCGTCGGGCCCGATGATGGTGGCGAGGAGGGCAGCGTTGTAGCCGGTTCCGGCGCCGATCTCGAGGAGACGGTGGCCGGGCTCGAGGTCGAGGGCTTCGAGCATGAGCGCCGCGGTCGAGGGCTGGGAGATGCTGGAGAGCCCGTCGCCCTTTGTGGTCGGGACCGGGAAGGCTTCGTCGGCGTACGCCTGGTGGATGGGGAGCCAGGGTGCGAAGGCGTGCCTGGGGACCGTTCGCAATGCGTCGTGTACGGGGGCGCTGTGGAGGGTGCCGTTGCGTTGGAGTGTGTCGATGAGGTGCTCGCGGAGCTGGTCGGGGTCCTCGGCGGGCATGGTGCATGGTAGCGCTCGTCTATCCTTGGTGGGTGACGGATCGGGAGCGGTTGTTCGACGCCTGGGCAGCGAGCTACGACGGTGATGTGGCAGGCGCTGAGGGGTTTCCGTTCGAGGGTTATGAGCGGACGTTGGCGGAGCTGGCGCGCGTCGTGATGGTGGAAGGCGGAGGCCGCGTTCTAGAGCTCGGGGTAGGGACGGGGGCGTTGACGGAGCGCCTGCTCGAGGCGGGCTGTGAGGTGTGGGGCATCGACGTGTCGTCCGCGATGTTGGAGCGCGCTCGTGGCAGGGTTCCGGCGGCGCGCCTGTACCGAGCGGATGTGTTGGGGGAGTGGCCGACAGAGTTCGCGGGGTTGCGGTTCGATCGGATCGTATCGACCTACGTTCTGCACGAGCTGCCCGATGCTCGGAAGGTCGAGTTGGTGGGCGCGCTCCTGGAGCGTTGGCTCGTTCCGGGCGGCGCCATCGTCATCGGTGATGTTGCCTTCGGGTCGCGGGCAGAGCTCGAGCGTCAGCGGAAGGTGTGGCGTGAACGGTGGGATGAGGACGAGCATTACTGGGCCATGGACGAGATCGCGCCGTCCCTAGCTGGGCTTGGGTTGGGCGTGTCGTTCGTCCCGACGTCGTTCTGTGCGGGCGTGATGGTTCTGCAAGGTGCCGGAGCCGAGGGTTCTGGTTCCTGAGCGATCCGAGCGTGGAGACGCCAGTGAGATTGTAGTGCTCGTGCCGCGCGAAGGGGCTACGGGGTTCTTCAGCGTGGGGGACGGCGGTTAGCGGGTTCCCCCAAATGTGGCGGTGTTCCTGGACGGAGCCTTGGGGGTGGAGCCTCCTTGTCAGGCCTGAAACGGTTGACTTGGGAAGCAACGATCGAGGGGAGAGGGGTCCGAGGGTTGCGCCCGACTCCAGGCATGGTGTCGAGCGATGCCTGCGCGGCGAGCCTGCATCGGGCTCGCCGCGCGTGGATGGGTTCGGGTCGGGCCCCGGTGGCGAGGTGGGAGCGATGCGAAGGGTTCGTTGATCAAAGGGTGATGCGCTCGAACCGGACCCGCCGGTTGCTTGCTGGGCTCAACGCTGCTTGACGGGAAGGAGCGGGCATTGGAAGTAGGGGTAGGCGCCGCTCGGGTCGCCCTGCGTGATCGTGAGGTGGCCCAGAGCCTGTTGTTGCATGACGTCGTCGTACGAGGTCAGGACGGGTACGGTGCCGAGCTCCGCGAAGGCCGCTGGCGTCCACTGGACGGTGTAGGCGGACCAGCGGCCGCCGTTGTAGAGCGGGTTTCCTGGACCGGCCTCGGAGACCGGGAGCTGTCCTGCGGGATTGTTGCTGTTGGTGATCTTGAACAGCTTGTCGAAGGACTGCTCGTTGCTGTCGTTGGGCGCGGGCAGCGTCGAGTTGCCCTTGGTGCCCCATACCTCGCCGTCGGCGTAGATCCTGGGCATGAAGGCGGGTGCGCTCTGCGGCTGGAGCGTGACGTCGTCGAGCTGTGTCCCGCAGGCGGCCAGGCCGATCGCGACCGCAAGGATCGCGGCGACCATCGAAAAGGGGAGTCTCCTCATGACGTGCAACCTCCTCCAGTGTCTCAGCCGACCGCGCGGTTCGGCGAGGCGGTCAAGGTGTTGGGATCCCATCCGCAACGTAGCCTCCGGATGTCCCGAGAGGTTCCCTTGAAGTCTCGAGGAGGTCACGGCCTGCTATCGTCCGTACGGCGGATCGCAACGCGCAATCACTCAGGAGGTTCGCGGTGCCGGACACCACCTGTCACATGTCCATCTCGCTGGACGGCTTCGTCGCCGGGCCGGAGCAGAGCGGGGAGAACCCCCTCGGGAAGCGGGGGCAGGAGCTGCACGGCTGGCACATGGGCGACCCTCGAGCCACCGACGCCGACAAGGTTGCGAACGGATGGCTCATGCGTCCGCGGGGCGCGTACGTGATGGGTCGGAAGATGTTCGGGCCGGTCCGCGGGGAGTGGGACGAGGACTGGACGGGCTGGTGGGGCACCGAACCGCCGTACCACGCGCCGGTCTTCGTGCTGACGCATCATCGCCGCGACCCCATTCAGATGGACGGCGGGACGACGTTCCACTTCGTCACCGAGGGCTTCGATGCGGCCCATTCCGCAGCGTGCGAGGCCGCCGGGGACCAGGGCGTGGACATCGCCGGCGGCGCCTCGACCGTCCGGCAAGCGCTGGCCGCCGGGGTGATCGACGAGCTGACCCTCGACATCGCCCCGGTCTTGCTCGGATCGGGCGAGCGCATCTTCGACGGGATGGAGTCCTTCGGCTTCGAGCCGGTCGAGGTGCTGCACTCGCCGCTGGCCACGCACATCCGGTACCGCCGAGTCAGGTGACCCGGCGGACGACCGGAGACCCCTCTGGGTGGAGGCCATGATGGACCGTAGCGTTCCCGTCAAGGCTGTGCGACCAAGGGGCTCATGGGGTGTCCGAAGTCCTTGCCCACGTGCACGGGTTGGACGATGGTTTCGAGAAACCCCGTTCGCGAGCAGCTTCCCAGCGATATGTATCGACGCGTTGCCCTGGGCGGTATCCCTGTACGTTGCCTCGGGTCCACTGGTTCGCGGTCAAGGTCCTGGTCGGCCCATTTGGGTAGGCGGTCCCGTGCGAGTCCGTCCTGCGACCTGCGCGCAGGGGATTCTTGAGGTGCGGGTCATGGCCGGTCAGCGCGCCCGCCCAGTGTTGCGGTTGTTGTTCTGGTACTTGGGCCAGGGGGACCTGGCGAGGCCGGTGGCGGTGACGTGGATGGCGTAGAGGGCGCCGCTGGTGGAGGTGACGTAGAGGGTGCCGTTGGTGGCGATGGCGGGCGCGCCTTCGATGGGCTTGAGCGTGTGGAACGTCCAGGCCAGGGTGCCGTCTGTGTGGAAGGCGTAGAGGGTACCGTCGTCGGAGCCGACGTAGAGCATGCCGTTGTTGGCGATGGTGGGCGTGTCGTCGATCCAGTGCGGGAGGGGCATCTGGTTGTGGGTGTCTTCGATGCTGCGCTTCCATTTCTGGCTGCCGTTGGGGTCGATGGCGTAGAGGGTTCCGGAGTTGTTCGTGACGTAGATGGTGCCGTCCGGGCCGAGGCTGGGGGGCTCTCGAAGCTGCGGCCGGTCTGGAACTTCCACTGGAGGGTGCCGTTGGGTTCGAG
>JARRMM010000181.1:0-4176 GCA_037386005.1 Deinococcales bacterium
CCTACTGCGCGGTCGTTCTTCAGCGCCAGCAGCACGGCGTCGGCCAGGTTCTCTACGTAGACGTAGGGGAGCTGCTCGCGGCCGTCGCCGTGGTAGCCGAGCGCCCCGCGCGCGACGTCCGCTGCGACGCGCACCGCCCAGCCGCAACGGAGGTGCGGGCCGAGGATGGCGGGCGGGCGCAGGATCACGGTCGCCAGGCCGCGCTCGCTCACGTCGGCCAGCGCATGCTCCGCCTCCGCCTTGCTGACACCGTACGGGTCCTGCTCGGCTCGCTCCGGCCCGAGCAGAGGGCTGTTTTCGTCGACGACGTCGAGGCCGTCGATGGCATAGACGCTGATGCTGGAGAGGTGGACGAAGCGTCGGCAGCCCGCTGTCAGGGCGGCCTCGGCCAGAGCACGCGTCCCTTCGACCGTGAGGCGTCGAGCCTCCTCGATATCGAGACGGTAGGCGACGGCGCAGTGCACGACGGCGTCGACGCCCTCGACGGCTGCGGCGAGGCCGGCGGGATCGCGCAGGTCGCCCACCACCGTGGCGGCGTCCGGAACGAGGGCGCCCTTGCGCCGGACGAGAGCCCGCACCTGCACGCCCTCGCGCACCAGGCGCTCGGCGACGAAGGAGCCGGTGAAGCCGGTCGCTCCCGTGACCAGCACGGTGTTGCCGCGGATGTCCATGTCGACCCCCTCGGTCGCGGCGCCGTGGCTACCAGCGTCGGCGCCGGGTGCGGCAGGCTACCACTCGCCCCGTGGAACCGAAGGGAGGTGCCTCCGCGGCGAAGGATGGCGGCACGCCGTTCGGGGCCGGGGTGATGGCTCCGTTCGCGAACGGCGCCACGAGGGGCCGGTCAGCCGCTACACTGCCTTCGAGCGAGCATCCGAGGTAGGCAGGGGATGCGGGGCGGTGCCCGTCCCGCGGGGCCGTGCGCCGTCGAATGCTGCTCCGAGGAGGATGCAGATGGCCGAGACATCCGCGAACGACGATTCCGCGCGCTGGCCGGAGGAGCTCGATGCCCTGGTCGCGGCGCCCGAGCACCACACCCTCCTCTACGAGACCGAGGACGTGCGGGTCCTGGACACTGTGATCCGGGCTGGCGAACGCACGCCGGTGCACACGCATCGGTGGTCGTCCGTGATGGTTCTGCTGTCCTGGAGCGCGTTCGTCCGGTATGACGATCGGGGCGCCGTGATGGTGGACTCCCGGAAGGTGCCGGCGTTGGCCTCACCGCCGCAGGTGCTCCCTTCCGACCCGTTGCCGCCGCACTCGCTCGAGAACGTGGGGACGGAGGACCTGCGCCTGATCAGCGTCGAGCTGAAGCGCTGAGGCGGTGAACCTCTCTCCGCGCTAGAAGCCACGCATGGACAGGCCCCCTGCCCAGCCTGCGTCGACGGCGCCGGGTCAGGCCACCGACTCGCCGGCCTCCGGCGGCGCTTCCGCCCGCAGGGCCGGCCGGTCCCGCAACCCGAGAGCGGCGACCAGCGCCAGCACCGCCGCGCCCGCGACCATCGCGAAGATGGTGCCGGTGCCCGCGGCGCCCAGCGCGACCGTGCCCGCGGCACGCGGGCTCGCGCCTCCCAACAGGTGCGCCAGCAGCGCCGAGCCGACGATGCTGCCCAGGTAGCGGCTGGTCGTGTACACGCCGGAGGCCATGCCGGCGTCGCGCGCCGGAGCGGCCTCGACCGCCGTCGTCTGCAGGGCCGCGGTGCCGGTGCCGATGCCGAGGCCGACGAGCATCAACGCGCCCACGAGCACGGGCACCGAGATCCCGGCGCCGGACGTCGCCAGCACAAGGGTGCCGGCGACCAGCAGGCTCAGGCCGAGAAGCGCAGGTCGGCGTCGGCCCCAGCGGTCGGTCAACGCGCCGCCGACCGGGGCGGCGACGAACATCGCGCCGGACATCGCGGCCAGCACGGCGCCCGCTCCGATGCTGCCGCCGGGGCGGCCCGCCAGCAACAACGGCACCGTCAGAAGCGTCACGTACATGGCGAAGTTGCTGGTCGCGACGGACGCGTTGGCCGCTGCGAACGCCCGGCGCGCGAAGAGCCGGAGCTGCACCGCGGGGTCGGGGTGGCGTCCCTCCACCCCCACGAACGCGACCGCAGCGAGGGCGGCCACCAACCACATCGCCGTGGCCCACGGGCCGGACGGCCCTCGATGGGTGAGCCGGGCAGCGGCGGCGATCAGCGCGACCGACAGCAGGGCCGCGCCCGCCAGGTCGAACGGGCGCCGCTCGGCGTGCGGGCCGCCGCGGGGGAACGTGGTCCAACCCAGCCACAACGCCGGCACGATGAGCACCACGTTGACATAGAAGATGGACTGCCAGCCGCTCAGCCACACCAGCACGCCGGCCACCGGCGGTCCCACCGCGGCGGCCAGGCCGGCCCCCGCCCCCACCATGCCGAAGCGGCGCCCGCGCCGCGCGTCGGGGATCGCCTCGCGCAGCAACGCGGCGCCGTTGGGGAAGGCGAGGGCGCCTGCCACGCCCTGCAGGACGCGGAACGCCAGCAGCCAGCCGAAACCGGGTGCGAGCGCGGCGCCGAGCGAGGCCAGGGCGAAGGTCGCCAGACCGCCGAGCATCAGCGGCCGCCGGCCGAGCCGGTCGCCGAGCTTGCCGGCGACCGGCTGCAACGAGGCCATGGCGATGAGGTAGCCCGTGACCAGCCAAGGCGTGGACGCGCCGGCGTGGAACTGCGCGGCGATGGGCGGCAGGGCCACCGCGATCATGGTGGAGTTGAGCGGCGCCAGCATCGTCGCCAGCGCCACGGCGACCACCAGGCGGATCTCGCCGCCCTCGGCAGGCATCGCGCCGGCCTGCGTCTCGCTCACACGGGGGGTGTCTCGCGCTCGACCAGGCGTACCGTGCCGCTCCGACCGTCGATCTCGATGAGCTGTCCGTCTCGGATGAGCGTGGTCGCCCGCTGCGTGCCGACCACCGCTGGGATGCCGTATTCGCGCGCGACCACGGCGCTGTGCGATAGCACGCCGCCGGTGTCGGTGACGACGCCGGCAACGGTTCCGAAGAGCGGCGTCCATGACGGGGCGGTCATGGGGGCGACCAGGATCTCCCCGCGGTGCAGGTTCTGCGCTTCGGCCAGCGTGCGCACGACGCGTGCCACGCCCCGTGCCGTGCCCGGGGAGCCGGCGTGGCCCTTCAGGACGTCCGGTTCGGCGCTCTCTTCGGGTGGGGTGCCGAAGAAGCGGCCGATGGCGCGGCCGACGGGGTCCTGAGGCGGCGGGCCGGGCGGCATGGAGCCGACCAGCTCGGGCTCCTCGAGCGCGCCGAAGTGCGCCATCTCGGCCCGGCGCTCCTCGACCAGCGCGCGCAGGTCGGCCTCGGGTAGGTCGTTCAGCGCCTCCAGCGCTTCGTCGAGCGTGAGCATCATGATGTCGTCGGCGGATGCCAGGGCGCCCGTGGCTTCCAAGCGGCGGCCGAGCTCGAGCAGGACCTGGCGGACGTGGTGGCCGCCTTCGAAGTCGATGTAGAAGCCGTGGTCCTCCGACAGTACGACTGCGTCCTGGGCTGCGCGCAGCATGGCCTCGAAGTGTTCGATGACGGGGGTCGGGTAGCCTTCCAGCCGGGCGCGTGCCTCGGCGACGGCCGCGTCGCGTTGCTCGACGAGGCGTGCCATCTCTGCCTCGGGGTCGGCGTCGGGCTCCGCCAGGTGCTCGCGGAGCATCCGCCACACGGGCGTGGGGTCTTCCAGCCAGCTGGGATAGCGCAGTTCCCATGTCTCGCTGCGGCGGCCGTACGCCTGCAGGTAGGTGTCGAACGCTTCGAGGAAATGCCGGCCGGCTTCGCTGCCGCGGAGCACGCCCGCGACCACCTCGGGATCGTGCTCCAGGATGGTCGTACGGATGTCCTCGGTTGCGGTGCGTGCCAGATGCCAGAGCGCGCTGTTGATCTCGGTGGTCTTGTTGCCGAAGCCCTGCAGGAGCGTGTAGGCGTCGAACGCGCGTTCCTCACCGAACAGGTCGGCGTAGGTGTCCTGGAACAGTGAGCCTGCCAGCAGGGTGGGGACCATGAGCTCGAAGTGGATCTCCCACAGCCGGATCAGCCGTCGACGCGTCTCGCGGGCGATCGCCGCGAGCTCCTCGAGCGACACGCTGGAGAGGTTCGCGCCCTGCCAGAATGCCAGATGCTCCTGCACCTCGGGAAGCATCTCGCTTCGCCAGCGCTCGGCC
>JARRMM010000182.1:0-4174 GCA_037386005.1 Deinococcales bacterium
CCGACGAAGCGCGACGCACGGCTACATGGGCAGCTCGACCCGGAGGATCGCCCCGGATCCGGGAGGGGCACCGTACCCCTGCGCCGACACGTACAGCGCGCCGTCGGGCCCCATCACCATGGCCGTGGGCGTGGTGAGGCCGGACGCGATGACGGTGTGCTCGCCGGAGCTCGAGATGCGCACGATGTCGCCGGCACCCGGCTGCGGCATGCCTTCGGCATTGCTCGACTCGAGCACGTAGATGGTGCCGTTGCCGTCGGCGACGACGCCGAGAACCGTGGTGAGATCCGATGCCACGGCGCTCACCTGACCATCCAGCGTGACGCGCAGGATGCCGTCCTTCTTCGGAACGATCGGGAACACCCCAAGGTTGCCGACGAGGAAGCTGTCGCGTGACACGGCGATGCTCGTCGGCACGATGTGTCCGGCGTGCGCCGAGATGTCGACGACACGCGTGACCTGGCCGTCGAGCGCCACCTTGTCGACCTCTCCGTGGTTGGGCTCCACGACGTAGAGGTCGCCCTGGTACGCCACCATGCTGTAGGCGGTGCCGTCCGGCTCGAAGTCGGGCTGGTTCGGCTGGGCGACCGGATTCGCCTGCCAGAACGCCGACAGGTCGGCGGTCAGCGTCGCCGAGCCGTCGGAGCCGATGCGTACGACGCCGCTCGGCATGTCGGCGTGACCGTGCGAGCAGCCGCCGCCGGCGATGAGTGCGTAGAGCGTGTCGCCTACGAAGGCGACGGCGGAGACCCCCAGGTAGTCCTGCATGGCGTTGACGGAGGACGGCAGGCCCGACGCGACCATGGTGACGGTGCCCTGCGCGTCCACGCTCGCGATCCCGGCGGTGCCGCCTCCCGTGTAGGGACCGATGGGCGGCTCGACCTGGACGCACTGGTCGGCCGTCGTGCTGACGTCTCCTCCCGTTCCGGCCAGGGCCACGTACAGGGTGCCGTCCGGCCCGAAGGCCAGCCCCCGCGGGTTCGTCAGCCCGGAGGCGTAGGTCGTCACGTTGCCCGTTGGAGTGGCGGTTCCTTGTGCGGCAGCCACGTCCAGGACGAGGGTAAGGATGGCTGTGCTCGCAGCGCCCAGAAGCACGCTTCGCATCAACCTCATGGGATCCTCTCTCCTTCAGGAATCGCGCCCGCCTGACACTCCTGTCGCCACGCGGGCCAACCGACGTACACGAACAAGCGCGTCGCCACCCCCGTTCTGCCCGGTGGACACGGCGGCTCCAGCTCCGACGACGGTCGAAGCGTTGCGCGGCACCACAGCGTTCCCCCTGGGGCAGCTACGGGCACAGACAGCTACGAGGGCCCTGGGCGTTGCGAAGCGAGCGAGTGGGAGCACGGCGCTCGACGAGGGGTTTGGACCGGACAGCCACCACTGTAGGCGCATGCACAGTTGCCGATGGCGCGTGCGTCACAGACGACCGCATGTGGGAGAGCCGAACTCCGTCCAAGCCTGTAGGAGAACGGTGGACCCGCGTCATGGGTCAAGGGAATAGGCGTGAGGCGAGAGCGGAGAAACGCCCCCGGGGCGTGCCGGGGTTGCGTCGTGACGATAGGACGTTGGGGGCGTCCGGCGATTCCATACAGGCAAGCACCGTGTGCCGACCTCTGGGGCGAGGCGCATCGTTGGCCACGGAAGGGAGGGCCGGTGACACGCGGGCGGCAACGCCACCATCGATCGACGTCGGTTTCGAGGCAGCTCGACGGGCTGAAGGATACGACCGTCAAACGAGCGCACGTTCTGCACGCAGCGCTGCCCGGAGGCCGGCGCGGCAAGACCCGCGGTACCCGAGCGCAGCGTTGGGGAGGGGTGCCCATGAGACCAGCGACTTGCCGTTCCAAACGATCGATCATCGAACTCACCGTTCTCGTGCTGACCTGCATCGTGCTCCTGTTGGACGGCTGCAGCACGTCTCCCGCCCCCGCGGTGAAGAGCGTTTCCATCGATCAGTCCGACTTCGACATGCTCGTGGGCTCGACGTCGTCGCCCTTGACGGCCACCGTGGAGGTCGTGGGCGGCGCGGGCACGTCCATCACCTGGACGTCCGACACCGTCACGGTCGCGACCGTGGCCGGGCACAGCGGGGTGGTCACGGCGATCGCGCCCGGAAGCGCGAAGATCACGGCCACGAGCATCGAGGACGCATCGAAGCATGACAGTGTCACCGTCACCGTCGTGACGGCGCCGGCCGTGGTGAGCGTGACCATCGACCAGGCGAGCATGACGCTGCTCGAGGGTGAGCGTGCGACCCTGACGGCGACCGTCAACGCAGTGGCAGCGGCCAGCAGCGATGTCCTTTGGTCCTCGTCCGATTCCTCCGTGGTCACGGTCGATGCTGATACCGGTGAGATCACGGGCATGGCTACGGGCTCGGCGCAGATCACCGCGACGAGCGTGTTCGACCCATCGAAGTCCGACACCCTTCCCGTGCAGGTCAGCTTCGGTACGTTCGCGGTCGGGGCCGTGCTAGCTCCGGAGGTCCCGCCCTACGGCTCCTACGCCCGAGACTTCGTGGCCGTGGACAACGACCTGGCCCTCGTGCCGATCGTCCGCGATACGAGCGGCGCGACGATCGAAGGTCAGGTGGACGTGTACGAGCGACCGTCCGGTGGCGGCTGGGCCAAGACGGCCACGTTGATCCCCCCACAAGGCAGCTCCGCCTATCAGAACTTCGGGAAGGTCGTGCTGCTGCGTGGTACCACGGCCGCCGTCATGGCCGAGCACAAGGGCGTCGAGTCCACCATTCACATGTTCGAACGGAGCTCTTCCGGCAGCTGGGACGTGAAGGCGATCCTGCTCCGTGACGAAGGTGTCGGCACGCAGGTTCCCTACGAGATCTCGGCCGCCTCGAGCGCGCACGTGCTGGTCGTGGGCCTGCCCCACGGCTACGCCAGCACCGTGCGCGTGTACGAGCAGGATGCGGGAGGGGCGTCCGCCTGGGGTCTGGCGCATGTCATCCCACTGCCGCCCGCGATCCCCGATTACGGCTGTTGCTGGTTCGGTACCGACGTCGACGTCAGCGAGGACGGCAACCTCATCGCCGTCGCACACTCCTCCCAGATCAACGACGGCGGACTCTGGACCTCGGAACGTGCCTACATCTACGAGCGCAACGCCGCAGACCCCACGAGCTGGGACCTGATCGACGAGATCGATGCCTCGGAGTTGCCGTCGAACCAGTCGACCTATGTCGCGATCGATGGGGACATCCTGGCGATCACGCACATGCCCGCCGTGTACTCCGGCGAGGCGGAGGTGGCGATCTACCAGCGCGGCGTGGGCGGCACCAACAAATGGGGCCGGGTCGCGACCCACACTCTGGAACTGCCACCGATGGCGGAGCCCCCGGGGAATGCGCACACCACGCTGCGGCTACGGGGCACCACGCTCGCCGTCGGCATCACGTGGTTCAACGACGGCTCGGGCGAGGTGCACGTGTTCGGGAGGAACGTCGGCGGGCCCGACCACTGGGGCGAGGCGCAGGTCCTGCACGCCAACCCGGCATACGACGGCCAGATGTTCGGTGCAGCGCTCGACATCAGCTCGGATGGGCACACACTGGGCGCGGGTACCCACCCGGGAGCCGCAGCTAGCTACCTCGGGGAGGTGTTCCTGTTCTACCGGTGAGCGGATCCACGCCATCGACCACCGCAGCCGCCCAACGGCGGCCCCGCTGACGCAACCGTGTAGGTGTCAACGCCTCGATCGTCGCCCGGCTCCTCCATCAGAGCGCGCCGGGCGACAGCGCCCGGTACTCGGCGTAGGCCGTGGCGAGGGCGCGGTCCGGCCTCGGCGCCACGGACGCCACTTCCTGCAGATGGGGCTGCGCCTCGCGTCCAATGCCGCGGTGCGCGAGGAGCGCAGCACCGTACGAAGCGCCGGGCGCTCCCGCCAGCTGGGTGAGGGGTAGTTCCATGGCGTCGGCCAGGATCTGCAACCAGACGCGCGACCGGCTCCCGCCGCCGGTGGCCAGCAAGCGCGCGGGGCTGGTGAGGGGGCGCATCACCTCGAGCGAGTCCCTCTGGCTGAACGCCACCCCTTCCAGGACCGCCCGGACGAGATCGGCCTGCCGGGTGGCCAGCGTCAAGCCTCGCCAGGCGCCTCGCAGCTCGGGGACCATGTAGGGGGTCCGTTCACCCGCCAGGTAGGGCTGGAAGAGGACGCC
>JARRMM010000183.1:0-5423 GCA_037386005.1 Deinococcales bacterium
CGCCGTCTGCGCCTTGCCTACCTCGAGGAGCCGCGCGCTGCCCTCGGAAAGGCGACGGTCGAGGTCCGCGATGGCCTGGTGCTCGCGCGTGGTCTCGGTCTCGATGGAAACCAGGGTCTGGCGTCCGGGGATCATGCCGGTGTCCGTTCCGAGCGCTACCACCGTGTGATGGCCGCTCCGGTGGTGGGGATGGTGTAGTCGGGTTCGAGCGTGCCACGGCGCTTCTCGCCCACCCGGTCGTTCTGGATGATGCCGTCGTCCTGCTTGTCTTTCGCCACGGCCTGGAAGGTGGCCTCGTCGACGCGCACGCCCCACTGCTTCACCGACACGCTGTCGCCGGTCTCCTCGTTGCGCACGGTGGCCACCACGGTGGCGCCGTCCGGCGCCACCGCCTCGACGATCAGGTAGTAGTTGCGTGCCGCGGGATTCACGTCGGGAACGCGCCAGACCCCCGACGCCTGGCCGGGACGATTGACCACCCGCACGGTGTAGGTTTGCTCGAGCGTGTGGCGCAGGTCCCTGAGGTCGACCAGACCCGCCCGGGCCGCCGCATAGCCGTGCCGCTCCAGGGCCGCACGCGCCGTGGCGAAGAGGGCGTCCGCGCGGTCCGTGGCTTCCGGCACGGTGGCGAGTCGCAGGACCGCCGCATGCGCGGCGGTGAGCTCCCCGGACAGGGCGGCCCGGGGGGCGACGACCTGGGTGCGGTACGTACCGTAAGCCACGGCAGCGAGCGCCGCGAAGGCGAGGAGCCAGGCGCCCCAGCGACGCCGCGCCACGTAGATCCTGGCGAGCCCGGTCGCGAACGACGGCGGCGCCGGTCGGTAGATGAAGCGTTCTTCCGCCAGGGCGGCCACGCCCTGCGCCAGGATGTCGTCGGGAACGTCGATCCCCTGCGCGGCGTAGATCTTGCGGAGGCGCTCGATGAGGTCCTGGGCGCGTGCCGGCTCGTCGAGCTCCTGCTCCACCAGCTGCTGCTGCTGGCGCAGCGTGTCCACCACGTCCATGGCAAGCATGATGTCGTCGAGCGGGGCTTCGGGCCGCGGGTCGGGAGCCTCCGTCATGCCGTCGACGCGGCGTCGTCGCCCTGCTCGGCCAGGCGCGCCAGGCGGCGCTTGCCGTCCTCCACCGCCTCACGGATCTCGCGCGCGTTCGCCGTGCTCTTCGCGCGCATCTCCTCGATGATCGCGCGCGCATGCGTCTGGTAGGCCACCACCGACGCGACCAGCTTCTTCACCGCGTCGGCGCGGATCGTGGGCCCGTAGCCGGCCCGCAGGGCCGCTTCCTGCACCTCGCCCCCGACGTCGGCGAGGTCCTCGAGCGAGTCGCTGACCCCCTCCTTCATCGCTTCGACGGTGCGGGTGCTCTCGTGGAGGCCGAACATGCCGGTGAACGAGGCGCTGAGCGCCGTGAGAACGGTCTCGTTGGTGGAGAAGAAGGCGACCGACTGTGCGTGCACGCGTTCCTTGGCGTTGGTGGCCTGCAACAGCCGGGTCATGATGACCTCGGAGGTGTGGTAGGCGACCGTCAGGTTGTCGGAGAGGTCCTTGGCGATCTGATAGCGCGCATCCGCCGTCTGGAGCGCGCGCACGCGCTCGTCGCGGGCGAGCTCGCGCCTCGCCCGTTCCGTCAGGTCGTCGGCCGGGGCGGCCGCCACGCGATCGACGGCGTCGTCGACCGCCTGCCTGGCGGCCGCCATCTCGGCCTCTGCGGCCTTCAGGACGTCGAGCGCCAGGATCTCGGCCTCCTTCAAGGCCCCCCGGAAATCCTGGTAGGCCTCGAGGATGCGCCGCTCGCGCTCGACCTGGTCCAGTGTGGAGCCCGTGACCTCGAGGAAACGACGCTTGATGGCATCGAAGCGGGAAGCGACGTCGCCGCGCGTCACCTTCATCCAGACGTTGGCCAGGCGCTCGAAGGTGGTGAGCTTGCCGTCCTCGATCTGGTCGACCATGCGTTTGGCGTCGTCGCGGATGCTGTTGAAGGCGTTGGTGATGGCCTCGTAGCGGGCGGCGATGTCCATGGCGCCCACCTGCTCGCGCACGACGTCGTTGAACAGCGACGCCCGGTCGAGCGTGCGGGCGATCGCCACCACCTTCTCCTCGTCGAGGCTGCTGATCCGCTCGAGCAGGGCTGTGATCGGCGCCTCCTGGCCACCGGTCGTCTCGGGCATCAGGCCGAGCTCGCGCACCGTACCCAACGCCCTGTCCAGGTACTGCAGGGGGGTTGCCTTGACGTCCGCCATGGTGGGACTCCCTCGACGGCCGCTCCACCCGCAGTGTAGGGGTTCGGCGAACCGGAAGCGAGATGGCGTTTGGCCCTGCACCGCGGCGGCCTGGCCGTGCCGGGGGAGGGACGGACTGCGTCGTTCCGATCGGCGTTCCTCCTCACCCCGAGGCGCCGCCACAAGATCGGAGAATTCGAGCAGGGCGTATGACCATGGTCTGGGGTGCCGCCCCTCGTTCGTGTCTTGTGGCCCGGGCCCGGTTCCTCTAGGCTCACCCATCGCTCGTTCGCCACACAGCTGACGTCATGCATCGCTCGTTGATGCGTCGGACCTCGGGAGGGGGTACGTCGTGGTCGATCTCATGCCGAAAGGCACAACCGTCGCCGGAGTGTTCGGTGGCGCGGACGCATCACAATCGACCGGGGTCGCTCCCGCGTCCGTCGGGGCCGGCACGACGGTCAGTGTCGTCGTGCCGACCCGCAACGAGGCCGAGAACGTCGGTCCCCTGCTGGCGCGGATCGGGGCCTCGTGCGTCGGACTCGTGAGCGAGGTCATCGTCGTGGACGACAGCAGCGATGCCACGCCGGACGCCGTTCGCGCCGAGATCGGTCGGCACCCGTTCGCGGTGCGGCTCATCGCCCGCCCGCCCGAGCGCCGCAACGGCCTGGGCATGGCGGTGGTCGAGGGGATCGGCGCCGCGCAGGGGGAGTGGGTGTGCGTCATGGACGGGGACCTGCAGCATCCGCCGGAGGTCGTTCCGCAGCTCCTCGATCGGGCCCGCGAGCGTCAAGCCACGCTGGTGGCCGCCAGCCGACTGACCGACGGCGGCGGCACGGAGGGCCTCAGCGCCTTCCGGCGGTTGCTTTCCTACGTGCTGGCCCTGGTCTCCCGGCTGCTGTTTCCCCGCAGCCTCCGCGAACTGAGCGATCCGCTGACGGGGTTCTTCCTCGTTCGCCGCGACCGCGTCGACCCCGACCGCCTGCGCCCCGAGGGCTTCAAGATCCTGCTGGAGCTCGTCGTGCGCAGCCCCCAGCTCGTCGTGAGCGAGATCCCGTTCGAGTTTGGCAAGCGCGTCGCTGGGACGAGCAAGGCCAGTGGAGCCGAGATGGCGAAGCTGTTCCGGCAGATGGTCCGGCTCAGCCTCAGCGCCCGCAGCAGGCTGCTTCGCTTCGCCGCGGTGGGCGGGTCCGGCATCGTGGTCAACACGGCGATCTTCGCGTTCGCCGCGGCACTCATGGGCGGGCACTACCTGCTCGCCGCGGTCGTCGCCACGCAGGGGTCGACGCTGTGGAACTTCGTCCTCTCCGAGACCTGGGTGTTCCCGGATCGCGCGCGCGGCGCGCGCTGGGCTCGGCTGGTCGGCTACGCGGCCATGAACAACGCCCTGCTGGTGCCCCGCGGACCGCTCCTGCTGCTGTTGATGACGGCCGTGCCGCTGTCGCCGCTGGTCGCCAACGTGGTGTCGATCCTGGTGATCTTCGTGCTCCGCTACCTGATCTCCGATCGCCTGATCTGGCGCGGACGGCCCGCCCTCTCCATGACCGCGGCCCTGATCCGAGAACCCAACGTGCCCGCGGGGGAAGGGTGAGGCCGACCGTGCCAACGATCCATGCCTACAACGTTCACGATCTGGTGCGCGTGCGCTCGGAGCGCAGGCTCCCGGAGCTGGAGTTCTTCCGGACGAACGCCCTCGGAGGCCGGCCCGACATCGAGGTCGCGGTGAAGGCGAACCCGGCCCGGACCCCGTCGCTCGAGGCGCTGCACTACCGCGAGCTGTTCGGTCGCTGGGGCTTCCCGATCGCACTGGAGCGCACTTCCGAGCACACCGTCGCGCGGGTGTCGCCGCTCATCGCCGCCTCGCCCCATGTGCTCTACACCAACGTGGTGGAACCGTTGCTTCGGTGGCTGCTCGTGCGCAAGGGCTACGCCCTGATGCACGGCGCCTGCCTCNNTTCGTCACGGCGCGCACCGATACCGGCAAGACGACGACCATCCTGAACACCCTCCGTGGCTCGAACGGCGGCTACGGCTTCCTGTCCGACGACATGACCATCTTCTGTCCCGACGGACGTGTGCTCGCCTACCCCAAGCCGCTCACGATCAGCCGCCACACCGTCCAGGCGATCGGCGGCGCGCCGCTGACCGCGGTCGAGCGGATCAAGCTGGTGCCACAGAGCCGGCTCCACTCCAAGGAGGGGCGCGGCGTCGGCATGGAGCTCTACCGAAGGGGCTTCCCCGCGGCGACGCTCAGCGCCGTCGTTCAACGCCTCGTTCCGCCCCCCAAGTACATGGTCGATCGCCTGGTGCCGGGCGCGCGCTACGCGGAATCGGCCTGGCTCGAACGGGTGGTCGTCATCGAGCGGGGCCCGGACGGACGGGACGAGCTCCCGGCCGATGCCCTGGCGGACCTGCTGGTCGCCAACGCGGAGGATGCCTACGGCTTCCCGCCCTATCCGGTGCTGGAACGCGAGCTGTGCCGGTGGGGCGGCGAGGATCTGCTCGAGCGCGAGCGCGCCATCGTGTCGGCGACGTTGGGCGGCAAGCCCGCCGTGCGGGTTCGGAGCTCGAGCTTCGCCTGGCACGAGTACCTGCTGTCGCTGGCGGCCGACGCCGGTGGTTCCGGAGTCGGCGATGCGTCCGGCCGGAGGTTGCGGGACCGCGTTCGGTCGCCGGGCCAACGCGTCGTCAACGAGGCGGCGGCCCTCGATGGATAGCCGCTTCCCGCTCCGTCCGCGTTTCGCCTGGCTCGGGCGCGCCGATAGCGAAGCGGTGCCGTTCGCACTCGTCGAGGTGCTCAGCCTCGCCATGGTGGCGCTGCTCGCGGCGGCGGTCCGGTTCTACGCGCTGACCGCGGTGGGCTTCAACAGCGACGAGGCGGTCTACGCGGGGCAGGCGGCCGCCATGGCGCAGGTCCCGGTGTTGCACGACCTGTTCCCGATCTTCCGGGCGCACCCGTTGCTGTTCCAGTTCCTCCTCGCATTGCTGTACGCCTGGCACTTCAGCGACGTGGTCGGCCGGTCCGCCGCGGTGGCGGTGGGGATCCTCACCGTGCTTCTCACCTACGCGGTCGCCCGCCAGCTCTACGGACGCTTCGCGGGGCTTGCGGCGGCCCTGATCCTCGCCCTGATGCCCTACCACGTCGTGGTCTCGCGGCAGGTCCTCCTGGACGGTCCCATGACGCTCTTCGCCACGCTCGCCCTGT
>JARRMM010000184.1:0-4025 GCA_037386005.1 Deinococcales bacterium
GCCCTTCAGCGTCGCCTGGGAGCCGACGAAGCCCTTGGCGGGGCTGAGCTCCACCTGCCCCTGGATGCCATTGGGGAAGGTGGCCTGGCTCGAGGCGGCGGTGCCCTGCGCGAAGGCGCCGGCGACCAGCATGCCGAGGGCCACGAACAGCGCCGCCAGCCCGGCGCGTGCGGCTGCCGGGGCGCGCCGCGCCTTCGCGGACGCGCTGGGCGCGGAGGTTACGTGCGTCGTGTTCACCATTCTGCTCCTTGATCTCGCGCCGGGGCGCGACGGTATTCGTACGTCGTCATCCGAATTCCTGGCATGAGACGGGCGCCCTCGTTGCCGCGACCTTGCAACACGTCGGCGTTGCGGAAGGGGGCGCCCTCGAAACGTGCCTACGTCCAGCCGCGTCCTATCCAAGCATCCAGTACCACCAGCGCTGCCGCTCGTAGCGCCTGAGGAGCGAGTCGATGCCCCAGACGTGGCCGGCCCCCATCGATGCCAGGGTGAAGAACGCGAAGATGGCGATGAGCTGCACGTCGAACCAGCCGCTGGTGGGCGGCAGGCAGGCCGTGTAGAAGCTGAGCATGATCAGCGTGCCCACCAGGGCCGCGAGGCGCGTCAGGAAGCCGGCCACCATGGCGAGGCCGATGGCCGCGGTGCCGAGGATCATCAGCCAGAGGATGAACTGGTTGCCCCACAACACCGCGTAGACGTTGCCGATGGGGCCCTGAACGGTGGCCGGCAGCAGCGCGCTGGCGCTCGTCCAGCCGTCCCAGCCCCCGCGGAAGAGCTTGTAGGCGACCTGAAGGAAGCTCAGGCCGAGCGCCAGGCGCAGCGCGAAGAGCGCGAACTCTCCCACCGACAGTCGGGCGCTCTGCCCGAGCTGCTCTTCGGGCCAGTCGAAGCGGGAACCGCTCCGGACGCGAGCCCGATCCTCAGGCGCCAGGCCGGGGGTCCGTGGATGTTCCGGAGCGGCCATCTGCCTACCTCTTCGCGATCGTGATGAGCGAGCTGTAGCCGCCCTGCCGCTCCTGGCCGATGGGCTGCCAGGTGACGGTGTGGCCGGCCTTGTCGGTCACGATGATCTGATACTGCAGCGTGCCCGTGGGGTAGACGGGCGGGATGACCCAGGCGCCCGTCCACAGCCAGATCTTCGGCGCTTCCTTGGGGTGCTGGCCGTACGCCATGTCGTAGGTCTTGCCGTCCTCGGTCTTGACGGTGACCTTGACCCCGAGGTCCTTGACCTGCTGATCGGTGAGCTTCTTGCCGGTGGCCGTGTCGAACACTTCGGCGCGCCACACCACCTGCTCGCCGGTCTTGAACACGGGCGTCAGCACGCAGGTGGGGCCGGTGGGGTTCTTGCTGCCGCGTACCACGTCGGCATGCACGTAGTAGGCGGGCGCCTGGGCGAACGCGATGCCGGCGATCGCGACGAACGCGAGTGCGATGACGAGGGTCTTGATGCTACGCAAGAGTGAATCGACTCATGTGACTGATAGGGAAGACCGGTCCACGGAAATCAAACGCGTCGAACATCCTCAACACAAGCCATTGGAAAAAAGTGGCTGGATGGCTGCCGGGATAATCGTCCCCCTCCCCTGGATCTCCCGTATGCCGACCATGCTAGCGGGCCGCACGCGACCGCAGATGGAGGATCCCTTACCTTCTCGTTCATGGAACGCTCATGGCACCGGAGGCCGGCGACCCGGCACCCGCCGCTGGACGACCACGCCTCGGCCTGATGGTCTGGAGCCCATTGGCGGGCGGCAGGGGGCCGACCGCGACCTGACGCGCATCGCCTCGGAGGCCGAGCCCGTGCTCGCGCCCAGGGACGAGGTGCACTGAGGGGATCGAGGCCGAGCGGTACGTTCCTCGGGCGCGGCGTGGGCCCGCCGCTGATGCTCACGCCCGCGGTGGGGCGATCGGCAGCCAGACCGTGAACAGGGCGCCGCCCTCCTCGTGGTTGCGCGCCTCCACCCGGCCGCCGTGCGCCTCGACGAGCGCCTGCACGATGGCCAGGCCCAGGCCGGAGCCGGCGCCGGCCGGGGCGCCGGGTGGTGCTCCGGCGGGCCGCGCGCGCGCGGGGTCGCCGCGGTAGAAGCGCTCGAACACCCGCGTCGGGTCCCCCGGCGGGAGCCCCGGCCCGCGGTCGCGGACGCTCAGCAGGACGCCGTCCCCCTCCGCGCGCGCCGCCAGCTCCACCGGCGCGCCGGCGCCGTGCCGCAACGCGTTGTCCACGAGGTTGCCGAGCACCTGCTGGATGCGGTCGGGATCGATGCTGGCGTGCAGCGTGGCCTCGACGTCGGCGAGCCGCAGCGTCGCTCCCGCGTCGGACGCTCTCGCCTCGAAGCTGGCCACGGTGCGCTCCAGCAGCGGGCGCAGCGCGGTATCGACCCGCCGCAGGGTCACCGAGCCCGCCTCGGCCAGCGACAGCGTGCGCAGGTCCTCCACCAGGCGCGAGAGCATCATGACCTCGCCGTGGAGCCGCGCCAGGCCGTCCGCGTCGGGCTGGCGCACGCCGTCCTGCATGGCCTCGATCTCGCTTCGCAGGACGGCGATCGGCGTCCTCAGGTCGTGCGCCACGTCGGCCACCATGTCGCGGCGCCACGCCTCCTCGCGCTCGAGCCCCTCGGTGAGCTGGTTGAAGGCCTCGGTCAGCACCCGCAGCTCGTCGTCCGCCCGCGGCAGCCGGACGCTCAGGCCACGCTCCCCTGCCGCCAGGCGGCGCGCTCCGTCGGTCAGCGCGGTCAGCGGCCGCGTCAGGAAGCGTGTCACCACGGCCGCCGCCGCCGAGGCCAGCAGGAACGACAGCAGCGCCGCCAGGAAGGCCTCGTGGAACACGGCTGCCGGCGGCGCCTGGGCAACGAACAGATGCCGTGCGCGGAACACCGCCCCCAGGGTCAGGAACGTGGTGAGGAACACGGCCGCCAGCGCCACGAACGCGAACGCGAAGGCGAGGCGCCGACGCAACCCCCAGCGTCGCCGCCGCCAGCGGTCGTGCTTGCGCCAGGCCCGGTAGCGGCGGCGCGCGACCCGTTCCGCCCATCGCGCGCGATGTGCCTCCACCCACGGCGGCGGCCGGTCGCGCCAGGGCGGGCCGCCCTCGTCGCGCCACCCCTCAGGCGGTCTGCGGTCGCGCCCGGGCACTCAACCCTCCCGTAGTCGGTAGCCGACGCCGCGTACGGTCTCGAGGGCGCCGGCACAGGCGCCCAGCTTGTGGCGCAGGTTCTTCACGTGGGCGTCGATCGTCCGCGCCTCGGCGATGCGGTCCGCCTCGCCGATGACCTCGAGCAGCTCCTCCCGGCGGCGCACGACGCCCGGCTGCCGCGCCAGCTCGGCCAGCAGCCTGACCTCGCTGGGGGTCACCGGCACCTCGCGGCCCCCGCAGGTCACGCGGTAGCGGGCCAGGTCGACGACCAGGTCGCCGGAGCGGAACGTCGTGGGCGGGGCGAGCCCGCCGCCCGCGCGGCGCAGCACCGCGCGCACCCGGGCCACGACCTCGCGCGGGCTATAGGGCTTGACGACGTAGTCGTCGGCGCCGAGTCCCAGCCCGACCAGCTTGTCGACCTCCTCGTCGCGGGCGGTCAGCATGATGATGGGCACGGCCGACGCCGCGCGGATGCGGCGGGCGACCTCGAGGCCGTCGACCACGGGCAGCATCAGGTCCAGCAGGATGAGGTCCGGGTCGGCGGAACGCCACAGCTCCAGCGCCCGCGCGCCGTCCTTCGCCCATTCGCTGGCGTAACCCTCGCGCCGAAGGTAGTCGGCGAGCACGCTCGCCAGCTTCGGTTCGTCTTCGACGATGAGGATGGTTCCGGCCATGGTCCTCCGCCCCGCTGCGTGCGCCGCGCTCCGCGCGTGCCGCCGCGTGCCCATGGGCGCAGCCCCCTGGGGTCCGGGCGCGTGGGTGCGGGCGCATGGGTGCGGCCCCGTGAGTGCTGGACCGGGCGCGCTCACGCGTTCGCGGGGGCAGCTCTCCGCCCCGAGGATAGCGCCGCGGTGGGGCTTGGCGGGGCCGTGCGCGGCCGAGCCGGGCGCGG
>JARRMM010000184.1:4057-10774 GCA_037386005.1 Deinococcales bacterium
TCGATCTCGCCGCGCGCGAGGCGGGCGCGGGCCTCGTCCAGTGCGTCGTTGCCGAACCACGCGTCACGGTGCCGGCGGTAGCGACGGCCGCGGTAGGGGCGGCGCCAGCCACCCCAGCGCGGCCCTCGGTAGCCGAAGCCCCCGCGCATCACGAAGCGGATGACCCACACCACCAGGATGAAGAACAGGATCGTCCCGATGAAGTTGAGGAAGCCCAGGCCGAAACCGCAGCCGGCTCCCCACCCGTAGGCGAATGCCATCGTCGGACTC
This sequence comes from Deinococcales bacterium, assembly GCA_037386005.1. GTDB lineage: Bacteria > Deinococcota > Deinococci > Deinococcales > Trueperaceae > JASBRS01. The sequence goes on from JARRMM010000184.1 coordinate 4,328, forward strand.
CTTCCCCGGGACGGGCCGCAGGCGCGGTCCCGCCCCGACGATCCGACGCTAGGCGGGGTGCCGTGAACCGCTCCCGCGTCCCGTGTGAACGCCCCGTGAATCGGCCCACGTGAGGTGTACCGGCAGGATCAGCCGTTGGGGTGGGGAACGCGGCTCACCGGAACACGAGCTGGCGTGTCTCGTGATCGATGACTCATGCTTGCGGCAACGGCCTCGGGCGGCCGAGTGCTCGCCCCCCGAGTCTGCGCGTGGCCGGTATCTGCCAGCCGCGTGAGACCCATGACCCCGGGCCAGCGGTCATCGAAGGTTGGTGTGCCGGCGCATCATGTCGTCGAAAGCCACGTGACTCTCGCGTGCGAGGGCGAGGACGATCGCGTCGAGCGCCAGCAGCGCGCCCTGCTCGAAGAGGCTCCCGCCGAACTGATGGGAGTGCTCTGCGGGCAGCACGAGGACCGCCTCGGCCATCCTGGCGAGCGGCCCCGAAGGCTCGTGGGTGACGAGCACCACGCTGGCGCCATGCTCCTTGGCGACCCTGGCATGGTGCAAACTCACGGGGGTCTCGGCGGAGCCCGAGATCACCAGCAGGCCGTCCCCTTCCCGGATCGCGGGCGCCGTCGCTTCCCCTTGCACGTGCACCGGGCGGCCGAGCTGCATGAACCGCATCGCCACCATCGACGCAACGAGGCCGGAGCGCCCTTGCCCCGAGAAGAACCAGGTTCGTTGCGCGTCCCGGAGGTGGGACAAGGTTGCGTCGAACTGGTCGGGGTCGATCTGTTCTAGGAGGCGCTCGACCTCGGCTCCCACGACCAACCATGGCCGGGTTGCGGCAGTCGGGATCTCATCCACTCGGCGGCTCCTCTCGGGTCGGGGGCGGTGGAAATGGCACGACCGACTACGATCACGTCGGGCCCTGACTCCACGTGGTACGCGAGATTGGTGGGATCGATGCCACCAGCGAAGCTCACGCCGAAGCCCCTGGCGCGGACGGACGCTACCTTCACCCGGTTCTCTGCGATGGAGGCGTGTCGATGTTCGCGCCGGCCGAAGCCCGCGTGAAGGGCCACGATCCGTCCCCTACCGGAGTAAGGGGCGGCCGGATCGAGGCGGTCGGCGCCTCCAGCCAGGGTATCGAACACCACGTATGTGCCGTACTTCTCAGCCACCACCGCTGCTGCGTCGAGGGTGGCCATATGGGAGCAGGCGAGCGTGGTCATGAACGTGGCGCCGGCATGGAAGACCATCTCCGCCTCGAGCACGCCTCCGTCGACCGTCTCGGTGTCGACCAGGACAGGGACGTTGGGAGCGAGTTCGCGGATGCCGCTGATCGACGCCAGGCCGAATCGCTTCAGAAGGGGTGTTCCGACTTCCACGATGTCGACGAGATCCGCGACCTGGCGAACGACCGGGAGGGCATCGGGTTGGTCGATTGCGAGTTGCAGCAACATGACGGCCCCCTAGCGATGCCCCGGCTACGGGAAAGGGAGGGCGCGCGGACTCGGGGTCAATGCGCGTCCTGGAGGTCGGTGGCCGCCTTCGGGTCCGGTAGGAACGCTCTTCATACCCTCACGCCCTCCCCAGCCATCGTGTCGGATCTCCAACCTGCTCGCCCGCTATCCGTGGACCCGACGACGTGTCGACCTGCGCACCACGAGTTGAACGGGCAAGACGCGCTCCTCTGGCTCCCTCTCGACGTCCTCGAAGCGCTCCAGAAGAAGCTGCATGGCCTCCCGGCCTATCTCGTAGGCCGGTTGCTTCACGACGGTCAGGAACGGATCGATCTGCGATGCGATCTCGAAGTCGTCGAAGCCCGCCAGAGCCACATCTCCGGGAACATCGAGGCCGAGGTCGCGAAGCGCCAACAGGGCACCGAGGGCGACCATGCTGTTCACCGCGATGATCGCTTCCGGCACGGGCTCGCCGCCGCGTCGGGCTCTGTCGACCATGGTCCGGATGATGGCATCTCCATTCGTCTGGTCGTGATGTCCTAGCACGATGCGCTCGCGCAAACCGGCGCGGCGAAGTGCGTCCTGATAGCCACCCAGCCTGTCCGTCAGCGACGAAGCGCTGGGATGACCGCCGATGAACGCGATGTGCCGATAGCCTTCATCGACGAGGTGCGCGGTAAGCAGGCGCCCTCCCTCATAGGTATCGCCTCGCACGACGTCGAAGCGGTGTCCGGGAAGGCGCCGGTCGATCATCACCGTGGGAACCCGGCGGCGCCTGAGCACCGAGAAACTGTGACGCTGCCCCTGCGCCGGGGCGACGATGACGCCGTCGACCCGGCGACCCACGAGCGCCTGGACGAACTGCTTCTCGCGCGCCAGGGTCTCGTTCGAGTTGCCCAGCAGCAGCGTGTATCCCGAGCTCTGCGCAACTTCCTCGACGCCGCGCGCAACGGCCATGAAGAACGGGTTCCGGATGTCGGCGAGCACGAGCGCAACGGTATCGCTTGCCGGGATCGTTGAAGAAGCGCGAGACGGTCATGGTGCTCACACCTGCCCGACGGGCGACGTCAACGATGTTGCTCACCGCGCCACTCCACGATCAGTTTGTTGTCCGGTTCCACGGCTTGACATCGTCGGAGACCTGCTCGTATGGTTTAGTCTAACAGTAATGTTAAGCTTACCACGCAGAAATGCGCGGAGGGAACGATGATTCTGGTCCCTGACTGGATCATGAAGGGTCACATCCGGAGGAAGGGTTCGGGGGGCGTTCCTGCTCGGAACCTCACGGTCGACCCACGGCTTCGATCGCGGGGGCCGGTGGCCTGGATGGGGGCTGTTCCTCAGTGAACGCCGGCCGCAGCCGTCCCATCGACGAGATCGCCCTCGTTGCGAGCGGGGACCTGCGCCTCTCCGCCAATCAGATGTGCTGGCCCGCCCAGGAAACCATGGAACGCCAGCTCACCGCCGCCTTCCATGCCGAAGGCGTCAAGGTCACCCGCGCCCACCCCTACGACCCCGCCGAACAGCACGGCTTCATCAGCAGCCAACGCATGGGCATGGACGTCTTCAAGACCATCGACCCCGACGCCCCCATCGTCGTCGCCGAGGCCGTCTGGCAGTACAGCCACCACGTCCTCCCCGGCCTGCTCCACCACCGCGGCCCCATCCTCACCGTCGCCAACTGGAGCGGCCAATGGCCCGGCCTCGTCGGCATGCTCAACCTCAACGGCAGCCTCACCAAAGCCGGCCGCAGCTACAGCACCCTCTGGAGCGAAGACTTCACCGACGCCTTCTTCCGCACGAAGCTACGGCAGTGGATCCAGTCCGGACACGTCGAGCATGACCTCAGCCACGTCCGCGATCTCGACCCCACCCACCTCAGCGAGAGCGCCCGTACCCTCGGCGAGCTCGTCGCCCGCACCCTCCGGCGCGACAAGGCCATCCTCGGCGTCTTCGACGAAGGCTGCATGGGCATGTACAACGCCATCATCGACGACGCCCTCCTCAACCCCATGGGCATCTTCAAGGAACGCCTCTCCCAGTCCGCCCTCCTCGCCGCCATGCGCCAGGTGGGCGACGACGAAGCGAAGGCCGTCCGCACCTGGTGTGGCGATCACGGCGTCACCTTCCACACCGGAAGCGATGACGCCACCGACCTGACCGACGCTCAGATCCACCAGCAGTGCAAGATGTACATCGCCGCCCTGCGCATCGCCCACGCCTTCGGCTGCGACGCCATCGGCATCCAATACCAGCAGGGCCTCAAGGACATGGCACCCGCCAGCGACCTGGTGGAGGGGCTCCTCAACAACGCCGAACGCCCACCGGTCACCGACCCCGACACCGGCGCCGAGCTCTTCGCCGGCCAGCCACTCCCCCACTTCAACGAGGTCGACGAGGGTGCCGCCGTGGATGCACTCGTGACGAACCGCGTGTGGCGCGAGCTGAAGCTCGACCCCGCCACCACCCTCCACGACCTCCGCTGGGGCGAGCAGTACACCGGCCCCGACGCCCAAGGCGACAGCGTCGACGCCTTCGTCTGGACCCTCCAGATCAGCGGCGCCATGCCCGCCAGCCACATCGACGGCGGCTACGCAGGCGCCCATGGCCACCGCCAACCCCCCATGTACTTCCCCAAGGGTGGCAGCACCCTCTCCGGCGTCGGCAAACCCGGCGAGGTGGTGTGGAGCCGCGTGTTCATCATGGACGGCAAGCTCCACGCCGACCTCGGCCGCGGCAGCGCGCTGCGACTCCCCGACAGCGAGACCCAACGCCGCAGCCGGGCCACCACCCCCGAATGGCCCATCGTCCACCTCGTCACGCACGGCGTCGACCGCGACGCCATGATGGCCCGGCACAAGGCCAACCACATCCAGATCGCCTACGCCCCCGACGCGGACACCGCCGACCACGCGCTCGCCTGCAAGGCCGCCGCCCTCCACGCCATGGGCATCGCCGTCCACCTCAGCGGCGACACCACCCTCCGCTAGGAGACCCAGCATGGGCGAGCTCCTCCTCGGCATCGACATCGGCACCTACAGCAGCAAAGCCGCCCTCGTGCGCCCCGACGGCACCATCCTCGAGACCGCCACCCAGCCCCACACCATGGACATCCCCCACCCCGGCTGGGCCGAACAGGACGCCGACGCGGTGTGGTGGCACGACCTCGTCGCCCTCAGCCGCCAACTCCTGAACGGTGACCCCTACACCGGCGCCGACGTCGCCGGCGTAGCCGTCAGCGCCATCGGCCCCTGCCTCCTCCCCATCGACGACAAGGGCCGCCCCCTGCGCAAGGGCATCCTCTACGGCGTCGACGCTCGCGCCGACCAAGAGATCGACGAACTCACCCAACGCCTCGGCGCCGAAGCCGTCATGCGGCACAGCGGCATGGCCTTCACCAGCCAGGCCATCGGCCCCAAGATCCTCTGGCTGAAGCACCACGAGCCCGACATCTGGAAGCGAACCGCCAAGCTCCACACCGCCAGCAGCTACCTCGTGTACCGCCTCACCAGCGAACACGTCATCGACAAACACACCGCCAGCCACACCATGCCCCTCATCGACATCCGCACCCTCGAATGGAACGACGCGCTCGATTCAGGGCTGGCGCCCCAAGAGATGCTCCCAAGACTCGCCTGGAGCGACGAACAGGCCGGCACAATCACCCCCGCCGCCGCGCAGGAGACAGGTTTGAGGCCTGGCACACCGGTTTCGGTAGGCGCCGTCGACGCCCTCTCCGAAGCCATCAGCGTCGGCGCCACGAGACCCGGCGACCTCATGATCATGTACGGCAGCAGCACCTTCTTCATCCTCATCGAAGAACAACCCCACCCCGACCCCCGCGTCTGGACCACCGCCAGCGCCTTCCAAGGCCGCTACGCCCTCGCCGCCGGCATGAGCACCACCGGCAGCCTCACCCGCTGGTTCCGCGACCAGCTCGCCCAGGACCTCCCGCAGAGCACCGCCTACCAACAACTCTTCGACGCCGCAGCACGCATCCCAGCCGGCGCCGAAGGCCTCCTCATGCTCCCCTTCTTCAGCGGCGAACGCACCCCCATCAACGACCCCCACGCCAAGGGCGTCATCGCCGGCCTCACCCTCGCCCACACCCGCGACCACCTCTACCGCGCCATCCTCGAAGGCGTCGCCCTCGGCATCCGCCACAACCTCGACACCTTCCAAGCCATCGGCGCCCCCATCCACCGCATCCTCGCCGTCGGCGGCGGCGCCCAGACCACCTTCTGGCCGCAGATCGTCACCGACGCCACAGGCGCCGAGCAGATCCTCCCCGACACCACCCTCGGCGCCAGCTACGGCGACGCCTACCTCGCCGGCCTCACCACCGGCCTCGTGAAGCCCGACACCATCCACACCTGGAACCCCCCACGCACCACCCTCCGACCCGACCCCCACCACCGCCAGCTCTACGACCAGCACTACCAGCTCTACCAGCAGCTCTACCAGAGCACGCGCGACATCGTGCATGCGCTCGGATAGCCATCGCGTCCACAGAGAGGAAGGCATCCATGGCAGCTCACGCGGGCGGGGACATCCAGGGGACAACGGCCGACATGCCCACTCGGTCGCGCATGCGCGCGCTTCGCAAGCTGAGTCACGGTGAAGGCAACGTCGAGCTCACGGAAGTCTCGGTTCCGGAGCCGGCGCCCGACGAAGTCCTGGTCGCGGTCAAGCACGTTGGAATCTGCGGTAGTGACCTCCACATCTTTCACGACACGCATCCCAATCATCCGCCCGTCACGCTCGGCCACGAATTCAGCGGCATCATCCATTCCGTCGGCGAGCGCGTGGACGGTTGGGCGCCGGGCGATCGCGTGGTTTCAGAACTCCACGGGGCCGCCTGTGGCGAGTGTCCTCTGTGCCGCACCGGGAACTTCTTTGCCTGCCCCAACAAGCGTCCGATAGGTTGGTGGACCGACGGCGCCTATGCCGACTTCATGCGCGTACCGGCGTGGCTGCTCCACAGGGTCCCTGACGAGCTCTC
>JARRMM010000185.1:0-4107 GCA_037386005.1 Deinococcales bacterium
CTCACAGACAGGTGGCCACGATGGTCGAGGACCTGGGCGAGGCTCTCACCCTCGACGTAGGACATCGTGATGTACGTGATGCCGTCGATCTCGCCCAGGTCATGGATCCGGACGACGTTCTTGTGGGTGACCTGGCGCGCGAGTAGCAGCTCCCGCTTGAAGCGGCGGTCGAGTTGCCGGGTGAGCTCGTGGTTCTCGGATCCCTGCAACCGGACCACTTTGAGGGCCACCCGGGTGCCGACCTTCTCGTCGAAGGCCTCGTATACCGCTCCCATGCCGCCGACCCCGAGCAGGCATGCGATCCGGTAGCGGCCGCCGAACATCTGACCGATGGCGAGCGGCTCGCCATTGCGCGGAGACGAAGCCCCCGCATGCGAGCCCGGGACGTCGCCGGGCAAGAGGGTCTCGTCGTCGTCCATGTGGGTCGGTGGCGCGTCCGACGACGAGGATGTACCGAGCGTCGTGTTCCCGCCGACGGCCGGCGTGCGGTCGACGCCGGTCGGCTCCGTAAGCGGTGCGCCGCACTCCGGACACGTCCGGGAGGCCGGGCTCGTCAGCCGTCCGCAAGCCGGGCAGGTGATCATGTCGGTGGCGGTGCCCGCCGGCACGCCTCGGCCCCCGAGCTGAGTGGGGCCGCCGTCGCGGTGGCGTCACGCCGTCGTGCCGGGACAGGGCCAACGGAGACGGGGCCTCGATCGCGAGATCGCCTCGACGACAATGAGCAGCTCGGGGGACTGGATGGAGCGCCGAACACCTTGGGTGCGTCCTCGTGGCACCCATTGTAGCGGACCGCTCCGCCGCGCTTCCCACCACGCGACCTCATCAGGTCGTCGAGCGGCACTGCAACATCGAGATATGAACACACACGCGTCGGCCGCGATGGCACGAGGAAGGACCGAGATCACCCGAGTCACAAGAAGCGGCTGAGAACTCCGCCCTGGCACATGTCGCGGCGCAGCTGAAGACGAAGCCGGAACCCAGCCTCTGAATAGCGCTGTTTCGAACGACGCCTGCTCGGCACGGCAGAGCCCGCAGCGCAGATTCGGGCGACGTCTCGATGGTCCGAGAACCGCGGTCGGAGACTGCGAGGCCCCCCCTCTTCGGTCGACCTTGGCGCCGAGGTTTCGGCCAGTCATCACCGTTTCGCGGCGACTCGTCCCGGCCCGGCCCCGACTCCTCCCTAGGCCGCGAACTCATCCGCCTCTGCCTCGTATCGGACAGCCATGTCAATCGAAATTGACCGAAGGAAGCATGCCTGATCGCTGACCGATCGGAAACCGGAAGGAGGAAGCACAGCGATGAGTCCTCGAGCAATGTTCCGTTGGCGTCCACCAGTGCTCGTGTTGGTCGTGCTGATCACAGTCCTAGGGGTGATCGGCAACGGCGGCACCCTCATGGCCCAGGACCAGCCTGAGGATCAACCTCAGGACCAACAACGGCCGCAACCAACCTTCAGCGAAGAGATGGAGGTGACAGGCACCCTGATCCCGCGTCCGACCCTCGAGGCGCTGAGCCCCGTGGCCACACTCGAGCCGGAGCAGATCCAGAGCTCGGGCGTCACCCGACTGGAGGACCTGCTGACCACCCTGCCGCAGGTCTTCGCGTCACAGAACTCGACGCAGTCCAACACCGCCACCGGTACCGCGACCGTGGACCTGCGCTACCTCGAATCCGAGCGCACGCTGGTCCTGATCGACGGCAAGCGCATGGTCGCAGGTGACGCCTACGAGGTGGCCCCCGACCTCAACTTCATTCCATCCTTCCTCGTCAAGCGGGTCGACATCCTCACCGGCGGCGCCTCGTCCGTGTATGGTGCCGACGCGGTGGCCGGCGTCGTCAACTTCGTCTTGGACCGGGAATTCGAGGGCATGAGGTCCGGCCTCCAGTACAACCTGTACCAGCACGACACCAGTAACTCGACGGCGCGAAGGATCAACGAGGAAGCCGGGTACGACGTTCCCACGGGCAGCGTCTGGGACGGCGGCACGGTCGACGCGTACGTGGCTTTCGGCGGCAAGTTCGGCGAGGGCAAGGGTCATGCCATCGGCTACCTCGAGTACCGTCAGGTGTCGGCTCTCCTGAAGAACCGTCGCGACTACACCAACTGCTCCGTCCTCGGCGGGGTGAGCGTGGACGGTCCCTCATGCGGCGGGTCCTCAACCAACCCCTACGGCCGGTTCCTGGTGTTCGACCCGGTCACCGGCGACACGGTCGGGGACTGGACGTTGGACGACAACGGACCCGGCAACACGCTCATCCCGTTCGGAGGATCGGGACACTTCTACAACTACGGCGCCGTCAACTTCCTGCAGCGGCCCGACAAGCGGTGGACCGGCGGCGGGTTCATCAACTACAAGTGGAACGACAACTTCGAGGGCTACCTCGACGTCATGCTGATGGACGACGTCTCGGACGCCCAGATCGCGCCCTCGGGCAGCTTCGTCGGGGCGACCGCCATCAACTGCAACAACCCGCTGCTGAGCGCCGACGAGTACCAGAAGTTCTGCGTCGAGGCCGGCTACGGGCCCACCGACATCGCAGACATCACGACGCTGCGCCGCAACGTCGAGGGCGGCCCCCGCAACTCCCACTTCGAACACACGGCCTACCGCCTGCTCGCCGGCCTCCGGGGCGACATCGGCAACAACTGGAGCTACGACGTCTACGGCATGCACGCCCAGGTTCGTTCGCCCCAGGAGTACCAGAACGACTTGAACAGCCAGAACCTCCAGAACGCCCTGTTCGTGATCACCGATCCCGAGAGCGGCCAGCCGGTCTGCATGGACCCGACCGCCGTCGCAGCGGGCTGCGTTCCCTGGAACGTCTTCGAGCTCGGCGGCGTGACCCCGGCGGCGCAGGCCTACATCACGCTCCCCCTGATGCTCAACTCCGCCGTCCAGACCCAGCTCGTCAGCGCCAAGGTCAACGGCGACCTCGAGGATTACGGGTGGAAGTTCCCGAGCGCATCGGAAGGCGTCAAGCTCGCCGTGGGCGGTGAGTGGCGCAGGGAGAAGCTCTTCGTCCATACCGACTATGCCTACCAGCAGGGCTGGGCGACCGGGCAGGGCGGCAAGGTACTCTCGGTGGACGGCGAGTACAGCGTGAAGGAAGGGTTCGCGGAGGTCCTGGTGCCGGTGGTCCAGGACGTCCCCGGCGCCCAGGACCTGACCCTCGAGCTCGGCTACCGGTACTCCGACTACTCCACCACCGGCAGCGCCAGCACCTGGAAGGCGCAAGCCAGCTACGCGCCCATTCCGGGCTTGAAGTTCCGCGTCGGACACAGCCGCGCGACCCGCTCGCCCAACGTCCAGGAGCTCTTCCGGCCGCAGACCGTGCTGCTCCAGGGCAACGAGGACCCGTGCGCCGGCCCCGACCCCGTGTTCACGCCGGAGCAGTGCCTGCGCACCGGCGTTCCGCTGGACAAGTACGGCCTGGTCCTCGAGAATCCCGCCAGCCAGTACAACGCGCTCCTCGGCGGCAACCCCGACCTGCAGCAGGAGGTTGGGGACACCGACTACGCCGGCGTCGTGGTCACCCCGCCTGGGCTGCCCGGCTTCACCGCCGCCCTCGACTACTTCAACATCGAGGTCACGAATATCATCGACAACTACTTCCCGGACGACGTCATCAGGCAGTGCGCCCTCACCGGCGCCCCCGAGCTCTGCGACCGCATCCACCGCGACGAGCGGAACACCCTGTGGCTCTACCGGACCGGCTACACGATCTCCGTCGACGACAACATCGGCAAGCGCAAGTCGGAGGGCGTGGACGTCAACTCGAGCTACCTAGTGCCCCTCGGCAGCAGCTTTCTGAACTTCAGCCTCATGGGCACCTACGTGATCTCCCAGGCCATCGACACCGGCCTGTACCAGTATGACTGCGTGGGCCTGTTCGGCGACACCTGCGGCATCCCGATGCCCCACTGGCGGCACCGCTTCCTGGCCTCCTGGGAGGTCGGCAAGAGCACCGCCACCCTGGGTTGGCGCATGCAGGGCCCGGTCAAGGTCGATATCGCCAGCGACTTCGAGGCCCTCGCACAGCCGTCCGACATCCCGGCCTTCAAGGCTGTCGGCAGCTATGAGTACAGCGCATACAACTACTTCGACG
>JARRMM010000186.1:0-6363 GCA_037386005.1 Deinococcales bacterium
CAGCAGGAATGCCATGCTCGTCCTCTCGTGTCGCCAGGTGCCGGCGACACGCCCTCGAGTATACGGAGGCCGCGCGCCGCGTCATGTCGGCCGTCACGCGCTTCCAGCCACGGAGGAGAGGTCGCGTTCAGCCGGCCAGCGAGCGCTCGAAGCGCTCGCGGAGCTTGCGCTTCGCGGCGCCGGGTACCAGCTTGGAGATGTCCGCCCCGTAGCGCGCGATCTCCTTGACGCGCGTGCTCGACACATAGGACCAGCGCGTCGCCGTCATGATGAAGGTGGTTTCCACGTTGGGGTTGAGCTGGCGGTTGAGGTGCGCCATCTGCAGCTCCACCTCGAAGTCCGAGATGGCGCGCAGCCCCTTGACGATGACGGTGGCGTCGACGCGCCTCATGTAGTCGGCCAGCAGTCCCCCGAAGGAGTCGACTTCCACACCGCTCAGGTTCTTGACGACGTCGCGCACGATCCCCACGCGCTCGTCGACGTCGAAGAGGTACGCGTCCTTGAGCGGGTTGTGGAGCACCGCGACCGTGAGCCGGTCGTAGATCCGGCTGGCCCGCCGGATGATGTCGAGGTGGCCGTTGTGGAGCGGGTCGAAGCTCCCAGGGTAGACCGCATGGATCATGATGGGGCCAGTCTACTCGCTCTCCTGGAGCGCCCCGCGTTGTTGCGGCGCCTCCGCCAGCAGCCGGCGCACGACCTCGCGAGGGGGTCCTGCCGGCCATCACGGCCTCGACCGCCTCGTCCTCGCGCACGCCCAGCGCGCGACGGAGCTGCTCGCCGAGGATCGCAAGGATCTCGAAGCGTACGCGCCGCCGCCTCAGCTCCTCGAGCCGGCCCGTCCCGGCCAGGTGAGCGCGGTGCGCCTCCGCCTGGTCGAGGACCTCCGCAGCTCCCTCCCCGCGCGCGGCGAGCGCCTCCAGCACCGGAGGCACCCAGCTCCCCTCCGGGAAGGCGCCGAGCTGCGGGGCCGCACGGATCTCCCGTTCGAGACGGTCGCCGCCGGGCAGGTCGAACTTGTTGACGCAGAAGATGTCGGCGATCTCCATGATGCCGGCCTTGAAGGTCTGCACGGCGTCGCCGGCGTTGGGCGTGAGCACCAGCACCGTGGTGTCGGCCACGCCGACGATGTCGACCTCGGACTGGCCTACCCCCACCGTCTCGACCAGCAACGTGTCGAAGCCGGCCGCGTCGAGCACCGCCAGCACCTGCAGCGTGGCCGCCGCCAGGCCACCCAGGTGCCCGCGCGTGGCCATGGAGCGGATGAACACGTCGGGATCGTCATGCCAGCGCGTCATGCGGATGCGGTCGCCGAGGATGGCGCCGCCGCTGAAGGGGCTGGTGGGGTCGACCGCCACCACGCCGACGCGCCCCCCGCGGGCGCGCGCCACCTCGATGAGGCGATCGGTCAGGGTACTCTTGCCGCTCCCCGGAGCACCGGTGATGCCGATGATGCGGGCGCGCCCGGTGAGCGTACGGGCCTCCCTGAGGAGCTCCTCCCCCTGTTCGCTGCCGGACTCCACCAGGCTGATGGCACGGGCCAGGGCGCGCTCGTCGCGGCGCGCCAGGCGTTCGATGAGGGCGTCCACCCGTCGAGCGTACCGCAGCTGCTGCCACGGTTCCGGCTGTGTCGGGACCACCTTCGGCGCCCGCGTGGGGAGTACGGCCGCTACCGCGCCGCGCCTCCAGGCCCGCGGGCCGACGGCTGAGGCCACCTGCCCTTCGGCGTGAAGGCACCGGCGAGCGCCAGGACCGCCCCCTCCAACGCCCACTCCGGGTCCCCGCCGCTCTTGGCGCGGCCGTCGGCGTCGAGCAGCACGTGCAAGGCACGCCGGAGGCCCTCCTCATCGAAGTGTGCGGCGATGGCCAGCGCTCGCCGAGCCGCGGTGGGATGGGCACCCAACGCGGACGCCGCGCGCCCCCCGTCCATGTCGGGTTCAGCCGCCCGCAGCGCCACCGCCCGCGCCACCAGCCCGAACTGCCAGGTGAGCGCTCCGAACACCCGCTGCGGCGCCTCGCCGCGCTCCACCAGCCCGCGAGCCGTCGTCACCGCTCCAGCAGCGTCGCCGGCCACCACACGTTCGATCAGATCGAAGGCGTTGCGGGCGGCCGGGCGGTTGGCCAGCACCCGCACCCGCTCCGCGCTGAGGGTCTCGTCGAGTACCGCCAGCTTGCCGACCTCCGAGGCGATGGCCGCGGGGTCCTCACCGAAGAGATCGGCCAGCGCCTGCGGCACGTCCCGTTCGAAGCGGACGCCAGCGGCCTGGAGCTCGGACGCCACCCAGCGCGGCAGCCGCTCGAAACGGGGCGTCGGCAGGTGGGTGAGCGTGCCCAGTGCGCGGTAGCGCTTCTGGCGCGCCGGCGTGGCGCTGCTGTCGAGGACCACCACCAGCGCCTGCGCATCGAGGCCCTCCAACACGGCGACAGCCTCGTTGCGCGGCTTGACGCTCGCCTGGCCGGTGAAGGCCTCGTCGAAGTCGAGGAACAGCGCGACCTGGCCGAAGAGTCCCCCTTGCGAAGCGACCCGCTCCACCTCGGCCGGCTCCAGGCCCTCACCGAAGGCGACGACCTCACCCGCGCCGACACCCCTCTCGCTCAGCGCGGCACGGGCGGCGCGCCGGGCCAGGAAGGGGTCTCCGCTGAAGATCAGGATCACGGCGAGCGGCGGCTCAGGCGCGCGTGGGGACCAGGCTCAGCGCCTCCAGCATGGCGGCCGCGCTCTCGAAGCGGTCCTCGGGGTCGCGGCGCAGGCCGCGCAGCACGACGCCTTCGAGGCTCCGCGCCCGGTCCGGCAAAGGCTCGAGCGGCACGCGGTCATCGCCGGTCAGGAAGCGCAGGACCTGCCTGCCGTAGGGCGGCGAGCCGGTGAGCATGTGGTAGAGCACGGCCGAGGCGGCGTAGAGGTCGGACCGCCGATCGGTGCGCGTGCCCTGGAACTGCTCGGGCGCCATGTAGTTGGGGGTGCCCAGCGCCATCTGCTGCCCGGTGATCGCAGTGAGCGCCAGGTCCTTGGCGAAACCGAAATCGGTGAGCAGCGCCCGCTCCCCTTTGATGAGGATGTTGCCGGGCTTGACGTCGAGGTGGATGATCCCCTGCTCGTGCGCGTAGCCGAGCGCCTCGAGCACATCGCGCGCGATCTTGAGGCTGCGACGGAGCGGAAGAGGACCGCGCTCCAGCGCCTCGGCCAGGCTCACGCCGGGGCAGTAGGCGTAGACCCGAGCGCCCTCCTCGGCACCGAGGAGGGGCACGATGTTGTCGTGTTGCAGCTTCCCGACGACCTCTGCTTCACGCCGCAGGCGCTCCCCCAGCACCGGGTGGCTGCCCCGCAGGCGCTTCACGACCACGAGTCGGTCGTGCCAGCGGGAGAGCTCGACCTTGATCGGGCCCTGCTCGGCCAGCACGCGGACGGTCGTGAGCATTGTGAACAATCTATCACACGTGCCGGCCAGCGTCCTGGACTGCGCCCCTGCTCGCGTCATGGAAGCCCCCCTTCCTTCACGGTGCCGCAAAACCGTCGCCAACGGTGATTCTCCGATGTCCCCTTCCAATGTAAGCTACCAGACGCAACTCCTGCGTATGTGACGGCCATCACCGCTGCGCGCCCTCCTGGACGGTGCCGGTGATGCTCCGCGGGCCGCTCGGGGACAGCGGAAGGCGCAACGCGCCGCTCCGCCGCGTGCTGCGGACGCGCACACCTGAAGCCGAAAGCCGCGCCAGCACGCCGGGGTCAGGGTGCCCGTAGCGGTTCTCGCCCACCGACACGACGGCGATCCGCGGGTGGGAGGCTCGAAGCAGGGCCTCGGAGCTGCTGAAGCGCGAGCCGTGGTGCGCCACCTTGAGCACCGGCACGCGCGGTACCGCGAGCTTGCGCTCGACCGAGGCCGGGGCGTCCCCGAGCATGAGCACCTGCGGGGTGCCGCCGAGGCGAACCACCAGCGCAATCGAGTTCTCGTTGGTGGTGGGCTGCGGGCGTGCGCCGGGGTGAAGCACGTCGATCTCGGCCTCGTTGACGCCGCGTCCGAAGACCCAGCGCTCACCGCGGACCGCGCGGTGCACCGGAATCCCCCGCGCCCGCGCGATGCTGCGCAGACGCCGGTCGATGGCCGCGTCGGGCCAGGGCGGCCCCATCACCAGGGTGCCGACCGGGAGCGCCTGGAGCACGGCCGCGAGCCCTTCGACGTGATCGAGGTCGGGGTGGGTGGCGACCACCACATCCAGCGCGTCCACGCCCAGGGCACGCAACGCCGGTAGCACCACGTCGACCCCGATGTCGCGCTCCGAGAAGGGGGTGCCGCCGCCGTCGACGAGCACCTCGACGCGGCCGGGCAGGCGCACCAGGGTGGCGTCGCCTTGCCCCACGTCGAGAAAAACCACCTCGGGCGGCGGATGGGCGGGGGGCACGGCCGCGCTGACCGTGCCCGCGCACAGCGCGACCAGCAGCGCACGCCACGGACGCAGGTGCCCGTGCAGGGCGAGGGCGACGCCGGCGAGTGCCACAGCGTAGCAGCCGTGGCCGAGCCCCTCGACCTCGCCCCAGGCCAGGTGCGGCAGCCGTGCGCCGAGCGTGGCGACGGCCAGCAGCAAGGACGCCAGCGGTCCGACCAGGTGGTTCACGAGGCCTGCGGCGGCGGGCGCCGCCACGCCTACGGCGGCCGCCAGGAACCCGAGCGGCACCAGCACCCCCGCCAGCGGTACCGCCAAGAGGTTGACCAGCGGCGACGCCAGCGGCACCCGGCCGAGCGGGGGCGCGAACAACAGCATGCCTGCCACGGCGAGGTAGGAGAGCTGGAACGAGGCGTCGGCAAGCTGCGCCGGCGCCAGCAGCAGCGAAGCGGTGGCCGCCAGCGCCAGCGACGGCCACGCCTGGATGCGCCCGTACCCGGCCGCCAGACCAGCAAGACCCGCCAGCACCATCAGGGCGGCGCGCACGACGCTCGGGCTGGGCCCCACCAGCGCCACGTAGGCGACGGTGGCGACGGCGAGCACCGGGTAGCGCCGACGCCCCAGCCCGACCAGGGCGCGGCCCAAGGCTGCCACCAGCACCCCCACGTGCAGGCCGGAGAGCGCCAGCACGTGCGCCAGACCGGCCGCTGCGAAACGGGCGCGCAGCTCGCCCAGGTCGTCGCGCACGCCCAGCGTCATGGCCTCCATCAGCGCCGCCTGGCGCGGGCCCAGCCCGCGCGTGGCGCCCCGCCGGAAGCGCTCGAGGAGCGGGGTGGAGGGCGCGGCGGCGACCACCTGGCGGACCAGGAGTTGCGCCTCGATGCCGCGCCGCGCGAGGTAACCGCGGTAGTCGAACCCACCCGGATTGCGCCGGACCGGAGCCCGTACCACCCGTCCCCGCACCGTCACGCGTCCGGCCGGCACCAGCCCGGCCGGGGCAAGTGCCAGCCGCACGCCCCGGGGAGACGCCAGCCGCAGCACGCGGCCGTCGCTGAGCCCGCGGTAGAGCGCCTCCTCCCCCAGAAGCGGCGCAACCCGGTCGGGCCGGGCCTGCCACGCTGCCATCCGCGCGCCCCCCGCGAGGACGCCCACGGCGATCAGCAGCAACCCCCCGCGACCGGGGCCGCGACGAACGCCCGCGCCCGCACGAACGCCCGCGCCCGCCAACCCGGCGACGCCGAGGGCGAGCGCGAGCGGCGGGGTCACGGCCGCCAGTGCGACTCCGCCGCCGACGCCGGCAGCGAGCGGAAGCGCCCACGGCACGAAACGGGGCTCTCTCGCGCCGGCGGCCGCCGTCACAGCCGCACCCGCGGCCGGAGCGCAGCCAGCGTCTTGGGACCGATGCCGGGCACCCTCAGCAGATCGTCGACCGTGGCGAAGGGGCGGGCCGCCACGATGCGTCGCGCCAGCGCCGGCCCGATGCCGGGCAGGCGAGTGAGCGCCTCCACACCGGCCTCGTTGAGACGCACTCGCGGGTCACCGCCCTCGGCGCGCTCTCGCGGCACCTGCACGACCTCGCCGTCGGTCAACGGATCGGCCAGCGCCACCAGCTCGCGCGCCGCGCCCGGCAGCAGCCCTCCGGCGGCGCCGACCAGGTCGGTCACGCGCGCCCCCCATGGAAGCCGATAAGCACCCGGGTGCGCCACGGCCCCCTCGACGGAGGCCGTGATGTCGGGCCGCTCGACCCGCAAGGGCGCGGGCCGTTCCGCCAGACGCGGAAGCAGGGTGCCCGCCGCCAGGACCGCGCAGGCGGCGAGCAGCGCCGCGGTGAGGGTGGTCTCGCCGACGCGCATGGCTCAGGCTAGGCGCAACCCGGTCGGGCCGGGCCTGCCACGCTGCCATCCGCGCGCCCCCCGCGAGGACGCCCACGGCGATCAGCAGCAACCCCCCGCGACCGGGGCCGCGACGAACGCCCGCGCCCGC
>JARRMM010000187.1:0-4019 GCA_037386005.1 Deinococcales bacterium
CCGAGGAGGGGCACGATGTTGTCGTGCTGGAGCTTGGCCACGACCTCCGCCTCACGGCGGAGGCGCTCCCCCAGAACGGGGTGGGTTCCCTGCAACCGCTTCACGACCACGAGTCGGTCGCGCCAGCGAGCGAGCTCGACCTTGATCGGGCCCTGCTCGGCCAGCACGCGAACAGTCGTGAGCATTGTGAACAATCTATCACAGGTGCGGGCCACGGTCCCGAACTGCGCCCCTGCTCGCGTCATGTGGGCCCCCGATCCTCCGTGCCGTGGCACGACCGTCGCTGACGAACAATACTCGCTCGACCCTTCTCCCGTAAGCTACCAGACGCACTTCCTGCGTATGTGACGGAAGTCACCGACGAGCTCCGTCCTGGACGGTTGGCGCGACCGGTCCAGGGCCGCGCGGCGAGAGCGGCAACCGCAGGGCCCCGCCGTGGAGGGTGCTGACGATGCCGGCGCCGCTCCGAGAAAGTCGCTCCAGGACGCCAGGATCGGGATGCCCGTAGCGGTTGTTTCCATCGGAGACCACTGCCAGCCGGGGGTGCGCCGCCCGGAGCAGCTCCGCCGAAGTGCTGAACCGCGAGCCGTGGTGAGCCACCTTGAGGACGGGCACCCGCGGCACCGCCAGTGCCCGCTCCACCGCCGCCGGGGCATCGCCGAGCATCAGCAGCTGCGGCTCACCCCCGTACCGGAGCAGCAGCGCGACCGAGTTCTCGTTGGTGGTGTCGAGGGGCCGCATGCCGGGATGGAGGACGTCGAGCTCCGCGCGGAGGCGGCCGCGCCCCAGGATCCAGCGCTCCCCACGCACGGCGCGGTGGATCGGGATGCCGCGCGCCTTGGCGACGGCACGCAGGCGCCGGTCGATGGCGGCAGCCGGCCATGCGGGCCCCATGACCAGCGTGCCGACCCGCATGCGCTCGAGCACCGTGACGAGCCCCTCCACGTGGTCGAGGTCCGGGTGCGTCGCCACCACCACGTCGAGCGCGCGCACCCCCAGGGCCCGCAACGCCGGCAGCACGACGTCCGCACCGACGTCGCGGTCGGTGAAGGGGGTGCCGCCGCCATCGACGAGCACCTCCAGGTGGCCTGGCAGTCGGACCAGCGTGGCGTCGCCTTGCCCGACATCGAGGAACACCACCTCCGGGGGTGCGTGGGCGGGCGGCACCGCCGCACTCACCGAGCCCGCGCACAACAGCACCAGCAACGCGCGCCAAGGTCGCAGGACGCCGTGCGCGGCGAGCGCCAGCGCCACCACCGCCAGCGCGTAGCAGGCATGGCCGAGCGGCTGCACCTCCCCCCATGGGAGGTGAGGGAGCTGCGCCCCGAGCGCCGCAACCGCGAGCAGCAGCGACGCCAGGGGAGCGACCGCGTGGTTGAGCAGCCCGGCCGCCTGCGGCGCGACCACGCCCACCGTGGCAGCCAGGAACCCCAACGGCACGAGCAGCCCGGCCAACGGGATGGCCACCAGATTCACCAGCGGCGCGGCCAGCGGGACGCGGCCGAAGCTGCCGGCGACCAGCGACAAGCTGGGGAGCTGCGCCGCCGTGCTGGCCAGCAGCGCCGGCAGCAGGAGCCGCCGCGGAGCTAGCCTTCGCGCCGACGGCGCGGCCGTGCCCACCAGCCACCGGCCCAGCGGCGGCACGAACAGCAACATGCCGATCACGGCGAGGTACGAGAGCTGGAAGGAGGCGTCCGCGAGCTGGGCCGGGGCCAGCAGGAGCGACACCGTGGCGGCCAGCGCCAGCGACGGCCACGCCTGGATGCGCCCGTGCCCGCTGGACAGCCCGGCCAGGCCCGCCAGCACCATCAGCGCGGCACGCACGACGCTGGGGCTCGGACCCACCAACGCCACGTAGCCCACGGTGGCGGCGGCGAGAACGGGATAGCGGCGCCGCCCCAGACCCGCGAGGGCCCGCCCGAGCGCCACCACCAGCACCCCCACGTGGAGCCCGGAGAGCGCCAGCACGTGGGCCAGGCCGGCGGCGGCGAAGCGCTGCCTGAGCTCGCCCAGATCGTCACGTACGCCGAGGGTCATCGCCTCCATCAGCGCGGCTTGACGCGGCCCCAACCCGCGGGTGGCTCCCCGCCGGAAGCGCTCGATCGCGCGGGTGCGCGGCTCCGCGGCGACCACGCCACGCACCAGCAGCTCCCCCTCGACCCCTCGACGGGCGAGGTACCCGGCGTAGTCGAAGCCCCCGGGGTTGCGCCTCGCGGGCGCTCGCACCACCTCGCCGCGCACGCGCACCCGCCCCGCAGGCACCGCCTCCGCCGGCACCAGCGCCAGCCGGAGCCCCCGCGGATCGTCCAAGCGCAGGACGCGCCCGTCGCTGGTGCCGTGGTAGGCGCGGCGCTGCCCCAGCAGGGGGGCGACCCGGTCGGGGCGGGCCTGCCACGACCAGGAACGGGCCGCTCCGGCAAGGGCGCCGACCGCGAAGAGCAGCAGCAGCGGCCTCCGCGCGGCCGGTCCCCACCGCGCGGCCACCAGCACGACAGCCCCCACGGACACCCCAAGGACCGGCCGGACGCCTGCCGCCGCCACACCGCTCACCACCCCGGCGGCCAGCGGCAACGCCCACGGCACGAAGCGCGCACCGCCCGTCACAGCCGCACCCGCGAACGAAGCGCCTCGAGCGTCTTGGGACCGATGCCGGGGACCCGCAGCAGCTCGTCGACGGTGGCGAACGGTCGGGCGGCCACGATGCGGCGCGCCAGCGCCGGCCCGATGCCGGGCAGCCGCCTCAGCTCATCGAGGCTGGCCTCGTTGAGGCGCACCCGGACGTCGCCGGTCGGGGAGCGGGCGCGCGGGACCTGCACGACCTCCCCGTCGGTCAGCGGGTCCGCCAGCGCCACCAGCTCACGCGCAGCCGAAGGCAGGAGGCCGCCGGCGGCGCCGACCAGGTCCTCGACGCGGGCGCCCCACGGCAACCGGTAGGCGCCGGGGTGGGGCACGGCGCCCTCCACCGAGGCGGTGAGCTCCGGACGCTCCACGCGGAGCGGTGCGGGCCGCTCCGCCCAGCGCGGCGCCAGCGTGATGGCCGCCAGCCCGGCGCACGCCGCCAGGAGCATCGCGGTGAGCGCGTTCTCGCCGAAGCGCATGCCTCCACGCTAGAGGGAGGCGCGCGCGACGGCGGGTGGTGGTGGGGCGTACGCCGGGACGGTCTCGGCGGGCGCCGCGACGGTCGGGCCGCCCCGTGTGGCCGCGAGACGCGGGCCACGTCGGCGGCGGCCGAGCCGCGGGAACGCTTGCCGGGCCACCACGGCAAAGGGCCGGAGCGCTGCAGCGCTCCGGCCCCGATGCGAAGGACGCGGTGCCCTAGCTCGCCTTGGCGTAGTTCTCCGCCACCTTGTCCCAGTTGACGACGTTCCAGAAGGCCTCGATGTAGTCGGGCCGGCGGTTCTGGTAGTTGAGGTAGTAGGCGTGCTCCCACACATCCAGGCCGAGGATGGGGGTGTGACCGTTCATCAGCGGGGAGTCCTGGTTGGCGGTGGAGTACACCTGGAGCCTGCCG
Organism: Deinococcales bacterium; assembly: GCA_037386005.1. Taxonomy (GTDB): domain Bacteria; phylum Deinococcota; class Deinococci; order Deinococcales; family Trueperaceae; genus JASBRS01. Next base: position 3,512 of record JARRMM010000187.1, read on the forward strand.
AAGGCATCCACCACGAGCCACGCCCAGCCCGAGCCGAAGCGGCCGGCAGCCGCGCCAGCGAAGGCCTGCTTGAACGCATCGAAGCCGCCGAAGGTCTGGTTGATGGCGGTGGCCAGCTCGCCGCTGGGTTGACCGCCGCCCTGCGGCCCCATGACCTGCCAGAACAGCGCGTGGTTGGCGTAGCCGCCGCCGTTGTTGCGCACGGCGGTCTGGATGTCGGCGGGGAGGGAGTGGATCCCCCGCAGGATCTGCTCGGCGGAGAGGCCGTGGAGGCTGCTGTGCCCCTCCAGGGCGGCATTCAGCTTCTTCGTATAGCCCGCGTGGTGCTTGCCGTGATGGATCTCCATCGTGCGGGCGTCGATATGGGGCTCGAGGGCATCGTGGGCGTAACCCAACTCGGGCAATTGGAACGGATAGGCCATGGAGGGCTCCTAGGCTGGGTCGTTCAAGGCTTTGGACGTTGGCGTCGAGGGAGCATCTTACCCCGGGAACCCTCAAAGTTGCAGAC
>JARRMM010000188.1:0-3963 GCA_037386005.1 Deinococcales bacterium
TCTGGGGATCCGTGGGTTCTGGGGCTCGGCGCCGGCCCGCGGTTCGGAACCGCTCCCGCCCGACCGCAGCGGAGGCCCGTGAGGCCCTGTCGGGGCCTTCTCGGCATGGGCCCGACACCCCTCGGCAACCGCTAGCGGGCACACACAGCGAACGGGAGGGCCGGTGCTAGCATGACCCATGAACGCGCTGGGAAGGTCGATGGACAGCCGGAGGACCGGATGAGGCCCGCCACGCTCGGAGAGTTGCGCGGCACGCCCTGGGAGTCCAGGGCAGGGCGCAGCGTCAAGGCCGAGCTGCGTGAGAACCTCATGCGGAAGTTGCGCGACCGCGAGCCCATCTTCCCGGGCATCCGCGGCTACGACGAGTCGGTCATCCCCCAGATCGTCAACGCCATCCTGAGCCGCCACAACTTCATCCTGCTGGGCTTGCGCGGTCAGGCCAAGACGCGCATCCTGCGCCAGCTCACCGACCTGCTGGACGAGGCGATCCCCGTCATCGAGGGGTCCGAGCTGCACGACGATCCGTTCCGCCCCGTGAGCGTGGAGGGCCGTGAGATCGTGGAGCGTTGCGGCGAGGCCACCCCCATCGAGTGGCTTCCGCGAGAGGCGCGCTACGTCGAGAAGCTCGCCACCCCGGACGTGACGGTGGCCGACATCGTGGGCGACATCGACCCCATCAAGGCTGCCAAGCTGGGCACGCGCCTCGGCGACGAGCGGTCGGTGCACTACGGGCTGCTGCCTCGTGCCAACCGCGGCCTCTTCGCCATGAACGAGCTCCCCGACCTGTCGGGCAAGGTGCAGGTGGCGCTGTTCAACGTGATGCAGGAGGGTGACGTCCAGATCAAGGGGCACCCGGTCCGGCTGCCGCTCGACATCATGCTGGTGTTCAGCGCCAACCCCGAGGACTACACCGCTCGTGGCAAGATCATCACGCCGCTCAAGGACCGCATCGGTTCCGAGATCCGCACGCACTACCCCGTCACCGTCGAGGAAGGCATGGCCATCACGCGTCAGGAGGCGTGGATGGATCGCGGCGGCGAGGTTCGCCTGCCCGGCTTCGTCGCGGAGATGGTCGAGGAGGTGGCGTTCCAGGCGCGCGACGATTCCCGCGTGGACAAGCACTCCGGGGTCTCGCAGCGCCTCCCCATCAGCCTCATGGAGGCCGTCGTCAGCAACGCGGAGCGGCGTGCGCTGGAGCTCGACGAGAGCCCGGCGTACGTGCGCGCTTCCGATCTCTACGCCGGGCTCGCGGCCGTGACGGGCAAGCTCGAGCTCGAGTACGAGGGTGAGCTCAAGGGCGGCGAAGCCGTCGCGCGCGACATCGTGCGGCGCGCCGTCGGCCAGGTCTTCGCGCGCCGGGCGTCGCACGTGGAGACCGGCGAGGTGGTCGAGTACTTCGACAGCGACAACTCCTTGCGCCTGCCGGACGGCATCGCCACCGGCGACCTGGTGCGGGTGTTCGAGGCGGTGCCGGGCCTGCTGGACGCGGCCCGCGTGCTGGCCGAAGGCTCCTCGCCCGAAGATCTCGCGGTGGCCGCGGAGTTCGTCCTGGAAGGGCTCTACGCACGGAAGCTGGTGGCCCGGAGCGAGGAGCGCGGCTTCACCGGGGCCCAGCCGGACGCTGCCGAGGTGGCCCAGGCCGGCCCTCGGCGTCGCTGGAACTGAGCCGTCGGCCGGCCCAACGGCCGGCCACGGCGGCGGACGGTACGGAGGAGGCGCTCCGGTGGCGACGACCCGCTATTCCAAGTACGAAGCGACGCTCGACGACCTCGACATGGCGGACCTGATGAAGATGATCCAGGACCGGCTGCTCGAGTCGGGCTTCGGGCGGAACCCTTGGGACCCCGACCCGGACTACCGGCAGACCATGCAGGACCTCTACGACGCGATCGCCGAGGCGCTGATCAACAACGACCTGGTGTCCGAGGAGACGCTCGAGCAGGCCATGAACGCGGACGACTGGATGGACTCGCAGTTGGGCGAGATGGTCAAGGAGCTGGCGCAGCGGCTCGAGCGCGAGGGGTACCTCAAGCCCGCCGAAGGCGACGACGGTCAGACCGGTACCGGGGCGCAGGGCTCGGGTCCCGACGGCGATCCCGGCTCGGCGCGCTTCGAGCTCACCAACAAGGCGATCGACTTCCTGGGGTACCGCACGCTCCGCGACGTGCTGGGGGGCGCGGGACGCTCCAGCGTCGGGGCGCACGAGACCCGTTTCCAGAGCACCGGCGTGGAGACCACCGGCGAGTCCAAGCCGTACGAGTACGGGGATACCCTCAACCTGGACGTCACCGAGACGTTCAAGAGCGCTGCGCGGCGCGGCTTCGAAGGGGGGCGCTTCGACCTCGAGTACGACGATCTCCACGTCGTCCAGGCCGAGTACTCCTCGTCGGCGGCGACCGTGGTCATGCTCGACTGCTCGCACTCGATGATCCTCTACGGCGAGGACCGGTTCACCCCCGCGAAACAGGTGGCGCTGGCGCTCGCACACTTGATCCGGACCCAGTATCGGGGCGACACCATCCGTTTCGTGCTGTTCCACAACTCGGCCGAGGAGATCCCGCTCGGGAAGCTCGCGTCGGCGCAGGTCGGCCCGTACCACACCAACACCGCGGAAGGCCTGCGGCTGGCGCGGAAGATCCTGCGCCATCAGAACAAGGACATGAAGCAGATCGTGATGATCACGGACGGCAAGCCTTCCGCCATCACGCTCCCCGGCGGCCGCGTCTACAAGAATGCCTACGGGCTCGATCCCATGGTGCTGGGCGAGACCTTGCGGGAGGTGGGCAACTGCCGCAGGCAAGGGATCCAGATCAACACCTTCATGCTGGCGCGCGATCCGGAGCTGATCGCTTTCGTCCAGCGCGTGTCGGCCATGACGCGCGGCAAGGCCTACTTCACCACCCCCCACACCATCGGACGCTACGTCCTTCAGGACTTCCAGAAGCGCCGTACCAAGACCGTGAACTGAGCGGCGTGAGCCCCTCGGCGGACGGCCGCTCCCGGAGCGCGCCATGATGGGGGTGCCGATGCGCCCGACTCGGGGCGTGAGCTGGAGCATGGCCGTTCTCGGCGCTCCGGCAGCGCGGTAGGAGGTTCCACATGCACCCCATGGCATCGTCCCCTCGCGGCGTAGCGCGAGCGCTCTGCGCCTTCCTCGCCGTCGTTCTGCTGACGTCGGTGGCTTCGGCGGCGGCCCAGGGATCGAGCCCAGCCGATCGCGGTCTGCTGGTCCACGGCAGCGGTACCGTCTACGGCGAGCCCGACATCGCCCTGCTCACCCTCGGCGTCGACGTGGCCGAACCGAAGGTGAAGGACGCGCTGGCAACCGCAGACCACACCATGCAGGCCGTGCGGCAGGTCTTCCTGAACGCCGGCGTGGCGAGCCAGGACATCCGGACGGTCGCGTTCAACGTCTGGCGCGAGGACATCCGCGACCGGAGTGGGACCGTCACCGGTGAGCGCTACCACGTGCGCCACAGCTACCAGGTGACGCTCCACGACCTCGCGCGCCTGGGTGACCTGCTGGGGGCCGCGGTCGACGCCGGCGCCAACAACGTCCAGGGGATCGACTTCAGCATCGCCGATCCTGCGGCCCTGCAGGCACGCGCCCGTGCCGCTGCCATGCGCGATGCTCAGGCCCGGGCGCAGCAGCTCGCCACGCTGGCGGGCGTCACGCTCGGACGGCCCGTCAGCATCGAAGAGACCTCCACGCCGCTGGCGTCACCGGCGCCGACCATGGCGGCGGCGCGCGTGGGTGGGGGAGGGGCGCCCGTGGAGGGCGGTCAGCTCGCCGTGAAGGCCCAGGTGACCGTCCGCTACGCCATCCAGTAGCGCGGCTGGCGCTCCCCCCGGGGCGTCCGGTCCCCGAGCGCCACGGTGACGCCCCGGCTCCGAGGAGAGGAGCCGGGGCGTCACGGTATGCGCGTGTGGGTTCGGCGGGTACAGGCTACAGCACCTGCATGA
>JARRMM010000189.1:0-1861 GCA_037386005.1 Deinococcales bacterium
CCCAGCTCGACACGACCAGGTTGAGCGCCTCGGTGGTGTTGCGGGTGAAGACCACCGAGCGTGGATCGGGGGCGCGGAGGAAGCGCGCGACGCTCGCGCGCGCGGCCTCGTAGGCGTCGGTGGCCTCCACCGAGAGGGTGTGGGCGCCCCGGTGCACGTTGGCATGGTGGTTGTAGTAGTAATCGGCCATCGCCTCGACCACCTGGCGCGGCTTCTGGGAGGAGGCGGCGTTGTCGAGATAGACCAGCGGATGGTCGTGGACCGTCCGTTCCAGGATGGGGAAATCGCGCCTCAGGGCGCGAGGGTCGAGCGCGCTCATCAGGCGCCAGTGTAGCACCGGCCCCCCGGCGCGCCGGTCGCGGCCCGGTCCGCCCAGGCGCCCCCTGCCGCCGCGTCTCCTACGGCTCCCAGGGCACCACGGCGAACTGCACATGGTAGGTCCGGCGTGCCCGCCCGTCGGAACGGTCGAGCGTGCGGAAGCGCTCGTGGACCTCGTGCAGCGCGAGCAGGAGCTCGCGCGCCTCACCGTCGGTGAGCTCGAAGTCGCTCGAGTAGCGGTCCGTGACCCGGTGGTGCTCGGGCCATGCCCGCACGACGGCCCGCCAGTCGAGCGTCCCCTCCGCCGGGTCCGCCGTCACGTACATCGCCTCGCCGTCCTCCGAGCGGTACAGCCGACGCCCTTCGAGGCCGCTCTCCCGCAGCGCCCGCGCGAGCGTGACGATCACGCGCTCCTCCTCGGCCATCACGTCGGAGCGGATGCGCTCCTCGAGCTCCGCGTAGGGCGTGAGGGCGAAGGGGATGTGGAAGGCGTCGCCCACCGACCGGTAGAGCTTGATCGGCCGCCCCGCCCGAGGCCTCTCCTCCACGACGGCGAGCAGGCCGGCCGCGAGGAAGCGCTTGACCCGGTAGTGCATCGCATCGAGCGGACAGCCCACCTCGCGTGCCGCCTCCGACACGGAGCGCGTCCGTGCCAGGAAGGGGAGAAAGTACTCGCGGCTGCCGGCGTCGCTCAGCAGCCGGGCCTGGAGCGTGGTGCGCACCTCGAAGACCGGACCGCCGACCCTACTGGAATCATCCCCTGACATCTCCAGTAGAAGGCTAGCATGCTGAGGGCATGACCGACCCCGGCCCCACCCGGCTCTTCAACCGCGACTTCACCGCCTACTGGCTCGGCATCGCCGTCAGCGCCGTCGGCGACGCCCTGACCTTCGTCGCCATGCCCTTCCTGGTCCTCCACCTCGGCGGCTCCGGCGCTGCGCTGGCCACGGTGATGCTGCTGGCGTCGATCCCGCGCTTCGGCGGGCCCATCCTGGGAGCCCTAGCCGACCGCCTTCCGCTGCGTGTCCCCCTGCTGGTGGGGGCCGCGGCCCGCACCCTGCTCGCGGCCGGCGTGGCCGCCCTGGCCCTGCACGGCTCGCTGCCTCTGTGGGCCCTGTACGTGGCGGCACCCCTCAACGGGCTCGTCACCATCTTCACCTTCGCTGCGGGCAACGTCGTCGTTCCGCGCCTGGTACCGGCCACTCGCCTGGCGCAGGCCAACGCCCTGATGCAGTCCGCCACCATGGGTGCCCCGATGGTCGGCCTGGGCGCCGGCGGCGCCCTGGTCGCCGCGCTGGGCCCGGCCGCCACGCTGGCCCTGGCCGCTCCCTGCCTGCTCACGCTGGCCGTCGCTGCGCTGGTGGTGCGCTTCCCCGCGGGCCCCGGCGGCGAGCGCCCGTCGTTCCTCGCCGACCTGGCCTCGGGCCTGCGCTTCATGGTCGGGAGGCCGCAGCTCCTCGTGATCCTCGCGGCGACGCTCGTGTTGAACGCCTCGCTCAACATCCTGAACGTGCTGATGCCGCTGGCCATGGAGCGGTCCCCC
>JARRMM010000189.1:1876-9030 GCA_037386005.1 Deinococcales bacterium
CTCGCAGGCGGTGGTGGCGGCCGGCTTCGCGGTGCTGGCCACGGGGACGCTGCCCCGCCTCCTGGGCGGCGGGCTGGTGATCGGCGCCGGCCTGGGCCTGGGTGAGGTGGCGTCCATCACCCTGCTGCAGCTCATCGTGCCCGATGGCCTGCGCGGCAAGGTGCTGGGGCTGGTCCTGCCCGCCAACGCCCTGGGCCTGACCGTCGGCGCCGTCGTAGCGGGTGCGGTCGCCGCCCAACCGTCGTACGCCCCCGTCCTGGTCGGCGCGGCAGCGACCGTTGTGGCGTTGGCGGTGCTGTGGGCGACGGTGTCGCGCGGCCTGGTTGGCACCGCGCCGCAGGCGGCCGGCGCCGCCTGAGCCACCCCGCATGGCGGCCGCAGCCGAGCCCGTCCCGGCGCCACGAGGACGGGAGGCTACACTGGATCCGTGGTCCTGCGCTCCCTGTCGCAGCTGAACCTGCGCAACCTCCGCACCCCGCAGATCGAGCTCCGCCCGGGGGTCATCGCGCTGGTAGGGCGCAACGCTGCCGGCAAGAGCAACGTCATGGACGCCGCCTACCTGGGTTGCACGGGGGAGCTGCCGGCCGGCACCATCGCCCAGACCGTCCGCATCGGCGAGAGCGAGGGCTTCGTCGCCGCCGAGGTAGAGCACTCGGACGGCATCAGTCGCATCGAGGTCGGCCTGGCACCGGGACGGAAGCAGCTCAAGCTCGACGGCCAGGCGGTCCGCGTGGTCGACATCGCCCGTGTCAGCACGGCCGTGCTGATCACGCCCGAGGACGCCGATCTCGTCCACGGCTCGCCGAGCAAGCGGCGCGCCTACCTCGACGCCCTGCTGTCGAAGCTCTCCCCCCGCTACACCGCCCTGCTGAGGGCGTACCAGCGCGTCCTGGAGCAGCGCAACGCGCTCCTGCGGGAGAACGGCGCCGGAGCCGGCCTCGAGATCTGGACCGAACGCTTCCTCGCCCTCGGCCGCGAGGTCGACGCGCTACGGCTGCGGGCCCTGCAGCGCCTCGCCGAGCTCACCGCTGCCACCTACGCCCAGGTCGCCGACGACGGCAAGGCGCTGGGCGTGGAGCTGCAGCAGAACCGCGCCAGCTGCGACCTCGGCGAGGCACTGGCGCTGGCGCGTGGCGAGGAGCAGGCTCGCGGCGTGACGCCGGTCGGACCCCACCGCGACGACCTCGCCCTGACGCTCGACGGCCACAGCGTCCAGGCCTACGGCTCCCGCGGGGAAGCGCGCACGGCGGCGCTCGCCCTGCGCGTCGCCGAGTACCGGCTGCTCGAGGAGAAGCACGCCGAGCCCCCCGTCCTGCTCGTCGACGACTTCACGGCCGAGCTGGACGCCGGGCGCCGTGCGTTCCTCCTCGACCTCACCTCCCGCACGCCTCAGGCGCTCGTCAGCGGGACCGAGCCGCCGCCCTTCGCCGACGTGCAGCTCACCATCCGGGACGGGGTGGTGGCCCTTGCCTGAACGCCACGTCTCCGAGCTGCTGGGAGAGTTCTTCCGCCGATCCGGGATGAAGCGCGCCGTCCGGCGTGCCGAGGCCGTGCTGCTCTGGCCCCAGGTGGCGGGCACCGAGGTCGCCCGCTTCGCGGAGGCCAGGGTCGTGCGCGACGGCGTGCTGTACGTGGACGTCAGCGACAGCGAGACCGCCATGCACCTCAGCCTCCAGCGCCAACGCTTCCTCGACGTCTACCACGGCCGCTTCGAGGCGCGCGAGATCCGCGATATCCGCTTCCGCGTGGGGAGGCCGCGCGCCCCCGAGGCCGACGCGCCCGCACCCGAGCCGGACCGCCCCGACCCGGGCGCGCTGGCAACGCTGGCGCGCGAGCTCGGCGAGCTCGAGCTCCCGGAAGCGGTGGCGGGTGCAGCCATGCGCGCGGGCCGGGCGATGCTCGGCTACCGAGCGCGGCGTGCGGCCCAGGGCTGGACGCCCTGCCCGACCTGCGGCGCCCTGGCCCCGGGCAACGACCTGTGCGACGCCTGCCGCCGCTACGCCGAGGAGGGTCGCGTCACGGCCGCGGCCCGGGAGCTCGCCATCCGGCCCGGCGTGCCGACGCCCTCCCTCAGCGAGGAGGAGCGGGCGGTGGCCGAGCACCTGGCCCTCGGCTCCCTCGACCGGATACTCCTCGAGCTCCTCCCCCAGGCGCTCGCCGACCCCGCCGTCAAACCGCAGCTCGAACGCGCAGCTCGCTGCCGCGCCGCCCTCGCCGCCGGCAAGAGCCTGGCCGACGTCCAGGACACCGACATGCAGCGGCTCCCCGACCGGGTGCGGCGTGTGCTCGGCGCGCTCTGAGCGCTGCCCGACCCTGCTCGCCGTTGCCGATGCGGGCCGGCAGGGAGGTCGGCGGCGGTAGACTACGCGCGGCGTCGTCCGCGTGCGGGCCGCACGACCCGCGTGACCGGCCCCGTGGATGCCGAACGGCAACGCCCACGACGCGGCTCGTGCCCGATCGCGCGACCGTGTCGATGTGAACGAGGTGACCCCATGACCCGATCCCCCGTACGCCCCGTGGCGCTCTTCATCCTGGACGGCTTCGGCCTGGCCCCGGCCGGTCCCGGCAACGCGGTGACGCTCGCGCGCACGCCGACCTTCGACCGCATCTGGCGGGACTACCCGCACACCGAGCTGACCGCGTCGGGCCGGGCGGTCGGCCTGCCCGAGGGCCAGATGGGCAACAGCGAGGTCGGACACCTCAACCTGGGCGCGGGCCGCGTCGTGGTGCAGAGCCTCAGCTTCATCCAGCACCAGATCGACGATGGCTCCTTCTTCGAGAACCCGGTGTTGACGCGCGCCGTCGACGCCTCCAAAGGACACGCGCTCCACCTCATGGGGCTGGTGAGCGACGGCGGCGTCCACTCGGACCTGAAGCACCTCTACGCCCTGCTCGACCTCGCCGACCGCCGCGGTGCGGACCGGGTCAACGTCCACGTCTTCACCGACGGGCGCGACACCCCGCCCGACAGCGGCCGGCGCTTCGTCGCCGAGCTCGAGGAGCGCATGGCGCAGCTCGGCACGCATGCGGCCGTGGCGAGCGTGTCGGGCCGCTACTACGCCATGGACCGTGACCAGCGCTGGCAGCGCACCGCCCAGGCGTACGACGCCGTGGTCTGCGGCCGCGGCGAGCACACCGCCTCCAGCGGCTCCGATGCCGTGGCCCAGGCCTACGAGCGCGGGGAGACCGACGAGTTCATCGTGCCCACCGTGGTCACGGGCGAGGACGGCCGGCCGGTCGGCCGCATGGAGGACGGCGACTCGGTCGTGTTCTTCAACTTCCGCGCCGACCGCGCCCGCCAGATGACCTACGCGCTGGTCGGCGGCCGGGAGTGGGACGCCTTCGACCGCTGCCAGCACCCGCAGCTCGCCTACGCCTCGCTGATGCAGTACGACCACGAGCTCGACGCCCCCTTCGCCTTCGAGCTCCCGCCCCTGAAGCACTGCCTCGCCGAGGTGTTGAGTGAGGCCGGCCTGCGCCAGTACCACACCGCCGAGACCGAGAAGTACGCCCATGTGACGTACTTCTTCAACGCCAAGCGCGACCAGGACGACGACTTCATCCTGCTCAACTACGCCAACCCCGACATGGTCGGGCACACGGGCATCCTTCAAGCCGCCATCGCCGCCTGCGAAGCGGCCGACCACGGGCTCGGTCAGCTGCTGGAGGCTCTGCTGGCCAAGGGCGGCGCGGCGATCATCCTCGCCGACCACGGCAACGCCGAGGTGATGGTGGAGGCGGACGGCAGCCCGCATACGGCCCACACCACCAATCCCGTGCCCTGCGTACTGGTGACCGACGACGCGGAGCTTCGCGCCGCTCACCTTCGTGACGGGGGGGTCCTGGGGGACGTCGCCCCCACCCTGCTCGAGCTCCTCGGCGTCGACCAGCCCGAGGAGATGACCGGGGTGAGCCTGCTGAAGCGCTGAGCTTCCGCGTCAGCCCGCGAGGGCGGGCGCGGCGAGCGGGAAGGCGAAGAGCGGAACCTGCATCTCGTCGGCTTCGAGCGAACCGTGCATCCCCAGCAGCACGGTCGCGGGGTCGTCGAGCCAGAGCGATGCGCCGCCGCGCGCCAGCACCACCACGTCGCCGATGCGTGCAGCCGCCTCGGGATGGCGCCTTGCAGGATCGCCGTAGAGGCCCGCCTCCAGCGCCTCGTGACCGTCGAGGACCAGGAAGCCGTCCCCAAGGCGCTCCGACACCAGCTCCAGCAGGTCCCCCTTCGCCCCCGCCCGCGCGTAGAGGTAGACGTGGCGGGCCTCTCCGGCCGGCGGGGCGTCCAGCAGGCGCTGCACGCCCTCCACCTCCGAGAGCAGGCGGCGCTGGTCCGGCGGCGTCGCCACCAGCCCGTGGTCCGCGCTCAGCAGCACCCAGGTGTCGGCGCCTGCGGCTCCCTCGGCCGTCTCGAGCCACGATCCGAGCTCCGCGACGATACGGTCCAGCACGCGCTCCCACCCGGGGCCGCCCGGCCCCTCTCGATGGCTGACGGTGTCGAGGTCGGGCAGGTAGACATACGCGAAGGCGCGGCGGCGGGACCCCACGAACGACACGGCCCCCCGCAGCGCCTCCCCCAGCGCGTGGAAGCCCCGCGGCGCGGCCCCGCGGAACTGCAGACGCGAGAGCGGGCTGCCGGCGATCGCCGCCGGCAAGAACGACGCGGAGGCGACGCCGCCGGCCTCGAGCACCTGGAACAGCGAGGGCGTGGCGAGGAAGGTCTCGGGCCGGACGCCGCGAGCCTCCAGCGCGGCCGGTTGGCCCGGTACCGTCCAGAACAGCATGTTGGCCACCAGGTCGAGCCTGGGAAGTCGCTGGGAGAAGCCGAGCAGCCCGGTCTCCGCCGGGGTCGCCCCGTTGCCCAGGAGGGCGGTGGTCGCCACGGTGGTGGTGGCAGGCGCGACCGACGTGAGGGTGGTGGTGCGGGCGCCGCACCGCGTCAGGAGCTCGCGCAGGCGCGCCCCGGCGCCGTGGCTGCGCTGGAGCGCAGCCCGACCCAGCCCGTCGATCACGAGCAGCAGGAGCCGACGCGTCTGGACGTCCTCGAGGCCGTGGTCGGCCGACAGCGGCACCGCCGCCCAGCCGTCCGCCACCCCCAGGGCTCGGCCGACGGTGGGCGGGAGGTTGACGAGCGAGCCGCCATCGTACGCGGGGCTCACGAAGGTGGTGGGCGCGAGCAAGGCACGCGTGCCGGCCATGCCGCGACGATACCGCCGCGCCCTCCCCGCGGCGCTGGCACCGCGGCGTACCCATGCCAAAGCGACGGGGCGGCCCCTTCCGGGACCGCCCCGCTGGCTGCGAGCGCCGAAGCGCGCTCGCGACCGGACTGCCTGGATCAGAAGTCCATGCCGCCCATGCCGCCCATGTCGCCACCCGGCATGCCGCCGGCGGCGCCCTTGTCTTCCTTCTCGGGCTTGTCGGTGATGACCGCTTCCGTGGTCAGCAGCAGGGCGCCGATCGAGGCCGCGTTCTGCAGCGCAGTGCGCGTGACCTTGGCGGGATCCACGATGCCAGCGGCGAACATGTCGTCGACGTACTCGTCGTTCGCCGCGTTGTAGCCGAACTTGCCGTCGTTCTTGCCCTTGATGGTGTTGACCACCACAGAGCCCTCGGCGCCGGCGTTGGCAGCGATCTGACGGGCCGGCTCCTCCAAGGCGCGCATGAGGATGCTCGCGCCGGTCCGCTCGTCGTGGCTGAGCCCTTCCGTGACCTTCTTGACCGCGTCGATGGCGTGGATCAGGGTCACACCCCCGCCGGCGACGATCCCCTCCTCCACGGCCGACCGCGCGGTCGACAGGGCGTCCTCGAAGCGGTGCTTCTTCTCCTTCATCTCGGTCTCGGTGGCCGCGCCGACGCGGATCACCGCGACGCCGCCCGAGAGCTTGGCCAGGCGCTCCTGCAGCTTCTCCTTGGCGTAGTCGCTGTCGGTGTTGTCGAGCTCGGTCTTGATGCCCTTGACGCGGGCGTCGATCTGCTCCTTGCTGCCCTGTCCCTCGATGATCGTCGTCTCGTCCTTGCTGATGCGGACGCGCTTGGCGCTACCGAGCTGGGCCAGGCGCACGTTCTCGAGCTTGTGGCCGAGCTCCTCGCTGATCATCTCGCCGCCGGTGACGGCCGCGATGTCCTTGAGCATCTCCTTGCGGCGGTCGCCGAAGCCCGGGGCCTTGACGGCGGCCACGTTCAAGGTGCCGCGCAGCTTGTTGACCACCAGCGTCGCCAGCGCTTCGCCCTCGATGTCCTCGGCGATGATGAGCAGCGGCTTGCCCGTCTGCGCCACCTGCTCGAGCACCGGCAGCAGATCCTTGAGGGCGGAGATCTTCTTCTCGTGGATGAGGATGTAGGCGTCCTCGAGCACCGCCTCCATGGCGTCGGAGTCGGTCACGAAGTAGGCGCTCAGGTAGCCCTTGTCGAACTGCATCCCCTCGACCACGTCGAGCTCGGTCTCGAGCGTCTTCGACTCCTCGACGGTGATCACGCCGTCGCGGCCGACCTTGTCCATGGCGTCGGCGATGATCTTGCCGACCTCCGGCTCGTTGGCCGAGATGCTGGCGACCTCGGCCACGGACTTGCTGTCCTCGACCGGCTTCGACATCTCGCGGATGCTCGCGACCGCCGCCTCGACCGCCTTGTCGATGCCGCGCTTGAGCGCCAGCGGGCTGGCGCCGGCCGCCACGTTGCGCAGGCCCTCGTGCACGATCGACTGGCCCAGCACGGTGGCCGTGGTGGTGCCGTCACCGGTGATGTCGTTGGTCTTGCTGGCGATCTCGATGAGGAGCTTGGCCCCGACGTTCTCGAGGTGATCGGAGAGCTCGATGTCCTTCGCGACGGTCACGCCGTCCTTGGTGATGGTGGGGCTGCCGAACTTCTTCTCCAGCACCACGTTGCGGCCCTTGGGGCCGAGCGTGACCTTGACCGCGTTGGCGACGGCGTTGACGCCGCGCTCGAGGCTACGGCGGGCTTCTTCCTTGAAGATCAGTTCCTTGGCCATGTCTCTACTCTCTCCCGGTCACTCGACGATCGCGTGGATGTCGCGCTGGCTGAGAATCATCAGTTCCTTGGTGCCGAGGCTCACCTCGGTGCCGCCGTACTTGGCGAACACCACGGTGTCGCCGACCTTCACTTCCATCGGCTCGCGCTCGCCGCTGTCGAGCACCTTGCCG
>JARRMM010000190.1:0-3819 GCA_037386005.1 Deinococcales bacterium
TCCTCGCCTACCTCAACAATCCCAACAGCATGGGCAAGGACTACTGCGGCAACACCACGATTCGCGGGGGCTGGGAAGAGGTGGCCTGCGAGTCGGACTAGGAGGGCGCCAGGCCGCCCTCACCCACCCGCGACGAGCACCGCATCGCCGCGGTAGAGCGAGGTCGCCGCCTGGGCCGAGCCGCCGTTCACCGCCAGCTCGAGGAGGCCCGAGGAGCCCTCCAGCGCCACGACCTCGCCCGGCCCTCCGTCGCTGAAGGTGCCGACGACGCGCACGCCGTGGTGGGAGCCGGCGGTGATGCGCGCCTCGGGCGCCAGGTCCCGCGCGGCGAGGTTGGTGACCAGGCTGCCGAAGCGGTCCACGTGCAGGACGACCGCCCGCCACCCGCCCGCCGTGCGTTCCGGCGCGGGCAACGGACACGACACCAGGCTCGCCGGGGAGACCGGCTCGCCGAGCTCCTCAAGCCGCTCCCCCCGCGCTAGGCGCGCCGCGGCCGGGGCGAACAGATCGCGCCCGTGGAAGGTGCGGGAGGGCTCTGGGAGTCCCATCCGCTGCCAATCGAGGGCCACTGCCGCGCCCACCGGCCCCACGGCCGTCGCCAGGCCGTTGTCCGGAGCCACCAGGAAGCGGTTCCCGACGGCGACCGCCAGGGCCCGTCGGCCCCCGCCAACGCCGGGGTCCACCACCGCCAGGACCACCGCCTCCGGAGGCAGGTGGGACCAGGCGCAGCGCAGGAGATAGGAGGCCTCCCAGACATCCCCCGGCGGCACCAGGTGGGACAGGTCGATGCGGCTGGCTCCCGGCGCGTCCCGTTCCAGCACGGCGTGGAGCACCCCCACGTAGTGGTCCTCGAGGCCGAAGTCGGTACAGAGCACGATCGGACGCATATCGGAACTGTACAACCGAAACGACCTCCCGGCTGTTTCGGATGTCGGAATGGGGCCGAGGCCCCATGCCCTCCACCCCCATCTCCGCTAGCATGGGCCTGCGGGAGGTTCCCATGCGTACCCAGCAGCTCTTTCTCGCCGGCGAGTGGCAGGACGGCAGCGACCGCATCGAGGTGCGTTCGCCCTTTGACGGTCGCACGGTCTCCGAGGTGGCTCGCGGCGGACCTTCGGAGCTCGAGGCGGCCGCCGAAGCCGCCACCCGCGGCGCCGAGCGCATGGCGGCGCTTTCCGCCCACGAGCGGACCCAGATCCTCGGCCGGGCGGCCCACGCCATCGCCAGCCGCCGGGACGAGCTGGCGCAGGTGATCTCCGAGGAGGCGGGCAAGCCCATCGGCTATGCCACCGTCGAGGCCGAGCGCTGCCTGGACACCTTCACCGAGGCGGCGCGCGTTGCGCGGCAGCCCGAGGTCGTTGCCCAGGACCTGGACGGGTACCGATCGGGCGCCGGCCGGCTCGCCCTCGTCCGGCGCGTCCCCATGGGCCCGGTGCTCGCCATCACCCCCTTCAACTTCCCCCTCAACCTGGTGGCCCACAAGCTCGCTCCCGCGGTGGCCGCCGGGTGCCCGGTGGTGCTCAAGCCGGCCACCCAGACCCCGGGGCCGGCCCTGCTCCTGGCGGAGATCCTCGCCGACGCGGGCCTGCCCTCCGGGGGCCTGTCGGTGATCCCGGCCCGGGGCGCCGACGCCGAGAAGCTGGCCTCCGACGATCGGATGCGGATGCTCACGTTCACGGGCTCCATGGCGGTGGGTTGGAAGCTCAAGGAGCTCGCCTTCCGCCGGCGGGTCACGCTCGAGCTGGGGGGCAATGCGGCGGTGGTGGTCGAGCCCGACGTCGCCGACCCGGAAGACGTGGCGAAGCGCATCGCCAAGGGCGCGTTCGGGTACGCCGGCCAGTCCTGCATCGCCGTGCAGCGCATCCTGGTGCACGAGGACATCTACGTGGAGATGCGGCGCTTGCTGGTGGCCGCCACCGAGGCCACCCCCCGGGGAGACCCCGCCGAGCAGCAGGTCGTGTGTGGTCCGCTCATCGATGAGGCCAACGTGGAGCGTGTGGCGGACTGGATCGCCCGCGCGGTGGAGGCGGGCGGCCGCAACCTCACAGGAGGCGAGCGCGAGGGCACCGTCATCACCCCGTGCCTGCTCGAGGAGGTTCCAACCGACCAGCCCACCGTGTGCGATGAGGCGTTCGGACCCCTGGCGGTGCTCGATCCCTACGAGGACTTCGCCCAGGCCATGCTCATGGTCAACGATTCGCGCTACGGCCTGCAGGCCGGGATCTTCACCAACGACACCACCAAGGTCCAGGAGGCATGGGCCAAGCTGGAGGTGGGCGGCATCATCCACAACGACGTCCCCACCTGGCGCACCGACCCCATGCCCTACGGAGGGGCCAAGGGCTCGGGGGTGGGCCGCGAGGGACCGATGTACGCCTACCGCGAGATGACCGAGGAACGGCTGCTGGTGCTCAACCGCTAGACGCTGCGATCCAGCTTCCAGAGACTGAGAGAGGGGGGATAATGAAGGACCCCGCCCCGTCCGGCGATGAGTCCGGATACGGGCTCGGACACACCACATCGGGTGTGGTTGAACCGCTTCGGGTGCGGCCATGGGGCGAAGGATCGGGGAGGAGCATGGCATGGGAAGACGGACGGCGGCACTGGCTCTGGCGCCGGCGCTGGTGCTGACGGTGGCCATGGCGAGGGCCGACGAGCGCCCGCGGGCGCGGGACCTGGGCATCCGGCCGGGGATCCTGGGAACGGGCCCGCTGAATGCCATCACCGACGTGGCGGGGGTGCGGGTGGGGCACACCACGCTGATCGAGGGCGAGGCGGTACGCACCGGAGTGACCGCCATCCTCCCCCACGCCGGCAACCTCTTCCAACGCAAGGTTCCGGCCGGGGTCTACGCGGCCAACGCCTTCGGCAAGGCGGCCGGCTTCCTCCAGGTGCGCGAGCTCGGCAACGTGGAGACCCCCATCGTGCTCACCAACACCCTGTGCGTGGGAACCGCGGTGCAGGCGGTGGTGGACTGGACCCTCGCCCAGCCCGGGAACGAGGACGTGCGCTCGGTGAACGCCGTGGTCGGTGAGACCAACGACGGCTACCTGAACGACATCCGCCACTGTGCGGTCGAGGCCGAGCACGTGGTCCACGCCATCACCGGCGCTCGCGCCGGTGCGGTGGCGGAGGGCACCGTCGGCGCGGGCACGGGCACCTCGTGCTTCGGCTTCAAGGGCGGCATCGGCACGGCGTCGCGGCTGCTGGCGGAGGGCCTCGGGGGGTACACCGTAGGGGCCCTGGTCCAGACCAACTACGGCGGCATCCTCACCGTCGACGGCCTCCACCTCGGTCAGGCCATCGGGCAGTACGCGTTCAGAAAGCAGCTCGAAGGATCCGGTCCTCCCCCGGCGGACGGCCCGGGCTCGTGCATGGTCGTGCTCGCCACGGACGCCCCGGTGGACGCCCGCAACCTGGAGCGCATGGCGAGGCGAGCGGTGCTCGGCCTGGCCCGCACGGGCTCGTTCATGGCCAACGGCTCCGGCGACTTCGTCATCGCCTTCTCCACCCGCAACTTGGTGCCCTATGAGCCGGGCGCGCCCGTCTCCGACCGCGGGATGCTCACCAACGACGCCATGAGCCCGCTCTTTTTGGCCACCGTCGAGGCCGTGGAGGAGGCGGTCTACAACTCCCTGCTGCGCGCGACCACGGTGACCGGCTTCGAGGGTCACACTCGCCACGCCCTCCCCCTGGAGCCGCTGCGCGAGCTCGTCGCCGCGCGGCGCGGCGGAGAGCATCGGCCGTGACCCAGAAGGTCATCGGCATCCTGGGCGGCATGGGTCCGGAGTCCACCGCCGCCCTCTACGAGGAGATCAT
>JARRMM010000191.1:0-3815 GCA_037386005.1 Deinococcales bacterium
TCTGGTGGAGCTGATGTGAATCGAACCACTGACCTTCTGAAAGCCATTCAGACGCGCTCCCAACTGCGCCACAGCCCCATGGGATCAGTTGTCGCCCGCCGACGCGGGCAAGGGTAAGGATAGTCGGACGGCTGGCGGGGTGTCAAGAACGCCCGGCAGCCGCCGGCTGCGCCTCCCTACTTCGACTTCTTGCTGCCGCTCGTGCTCTTGCCCGAGCTCTTCTTCGCCGCCTTCTTCGCAGGCTTGGCCTCGGCGTCCGCGTCGGCCTTCGCTTCGGCCACGTCCGCGCCGCCGTTCTTCTCGGCTTCGCGGGCAGCACGCGCCGCAGCGCGGTCCAGCTCCTGCCGGCCGACGTCGGTGCGCAGGCGCGCCTTCTTGCCGCGGAGCTCGCGCAGGTAGTAGAGCTTGGCACGCCGCGTGCGGCCGCGCCGCACCACCACGATCTTGTCGATCAGCGGCGAGTGGATCGGGAACACGCGCTCGACGCCCTCGCCGAAGGACACCTTCCGCACCGTCACGCTGGCGCGGGCACCCTTGCCGTTCTTCTTGGCGATGACCACGCCCTCGAACGCCTGGATGCGGCTGCGGTTGCCTTCCACGACCTTGTAGTCCACGCGGACCGTGTCGCCGGTGTCGAACTCCGGCACGTCGTCGCGCATGAAGGGCTGTTCGATCGAGCGCAGGATGGCGCCTTTGTTGTACTTCATCGTCGTCTCCCGCAGGGATGGGGTCTCGTCCTCAAGGATCGCTCGGGTTGCCACCCTGCTTCGCTACCGCCGCCAGGACGGACGGGCGGCCCACGAGCGCACAGCCTGACAATCTTAGCCCACCCGCACCCCGCAACGCAAGCAGCAGCGCCGGCTCGCGCCGGCAGGACGCCCCGACCTGTCCGCCAGCCCCATGGCCCGGAACGAGCCACGCAGCCTTGGGGAACCGCCCGACCTCCTCACGCCTCCCCCTCCCCGCGTCCGGCGGCGCGCACCCGCGCCATCGCCTCCGCGCGATCCGCCACCTGCAGCTTGCTGAAGAGGTTCGAGACGTGGTTGCGCACGGTCTTGGGCCGGATGTCGAGCGCCCGCGCGATGTGCGCGTTCCCCTCCCCCTGCGCGATGAGACCCAGCACCTCCCGCTCGCGCTCGGTGAGGTCGGGGAAGGCGTCCACCGGGAACTCGGGGCGCGGTTGCGCGAAGAAGCGCATCAGCCGGGCCGCGACCGCGGCACTGAACAGCGCCTGACCGCTGGCAACGGCCCGGATGGCACGCTGCAACTCCTCGCGGTCGGCGCCCTTGAGGACGTAGCCGCGCGCGCCCGCCCGCATGGCCAGGAACACGCTCTCGTCGTCCTCGAACATGGTGACCATGACGATCCCCACGTGAGGGGAGTCGCGCAGGATCCGACGCGTCGCCTCGATGCCGTTCAGATCAGGCATCTGCACGTCCATCAACACGACGTCGGGCTGCAGCTCCCGCGCCAGCGTCACCGCCTCGCCGCCGCTGGCGGCCTCGCCCACCACGGTGCAGTCGGGGATCGAGGCGACGAGCAGTCGCAGGCCCGTCAGGAAGAGCCTGTGGTCGTCGGCGAGGAGCACGCGGACAGGGTCGCGGACGGGCGGGTCGCTCACGGCGCCCGCCTCCCCTCGGGGACGGGCGCGGAGGCGGGTGGAGCGTCCTGCAGGGGCAGCTGAGCCACCACCCGGGTCCCCGAAGGTTGGGCGGCCGACACCGTGAGGCTGCCTCCGAGCTCTTCCGCCCGCTCCGCCATCGAGCTCAGACCGACGCCGAGGCGACGATCGGGAGCGATCCCCACGCCGTCGTCCTCGACGGTGAGCTCGAGCTCCTTCCCGACCCGCAACGTCACCCGCAGGGATCGCGCCTCGGCGTGGCGCACGACGTTGGCCACGGCCTCCTGCGCGATGCGGTAGGCGGCCACCTCGACCGCCGCCGGCAGCGGTGGGAGCTCCCCGGGTGCCTCGAAGCGCGCCTGCAGACGGCTCCCCGCCGAGCGGTGGACGTGCTCCCGCAGCGCCGACACCAGGCCCAGCTCGTCGAGGGCGGGCGGCCTGAGGGCGTACACGAGCCGGCGGATCTCGTGGAGGACGTCCTGGACCTCGACCTTCAGCGATCCCAGGACCTCCACGGCGTTCTCCGGATCGTCGCCGACGAGGTGGCGGGCCGCGTCGAGCTGCATCGACACCGCCGCCAACGTTGGCCCCAGACCGTCGTGGAGGTCGCGCCGCAGACGCCGGCGCTCGTCCTCGAGCGCGTTGACCAGCCGCTCGCGGGAGCGCTGCAGCTCGCCGTTGAGGCGCACGGCGAAGGCGGCCACGCTGGCCTGCCGCGCGATGGCATCGAGCAGCCGACGCTCCCGCGCCGTGAAGGTCTCCTCCGGGCCGCGCGGCGCCACCCGCAGCTCACCCAGCGGCTGGCCCTGGTAGGCGAGCGCGAAGGCCTCGGGCTCGAGCCCAGCCGTGCCGGTCTCGGCCACCACCCGCGACGTCCCCTCGACGTCCAACGCCAGCCCCACGTAGGGCAGCTTGAGGGCGCGCGCCACGGTGTCCGTGAGGACCCCCAGCGCCTGTGCGCCGGTACCGCCGCCCGCGCCGGACGCGGTCATCACGGAGGGCGCACCCAGGACGCGCCCCAGGTCGGTCAGGACCTGGTACGGCTCGTCACGGCGTCCGTACAGCATCCGCGACACGCCGCGCTGCAGGCGCTCGCGCATCGGCTGGAAGGCTACCGCCACGAGGCCCGTCGCCAGCAACGACAGCGGCAGGCCGCTCGCGGGTCGGATCCAGCCCCCGACCCCGCTCACCACCAGGGCATAGACGCCGACGACGACGGCGGTCAGCGCGCCGTAGACGAGCGTGCGCTCCAGGATCACGTCGATGGCGAACAGCCGGTAGCGCAGCACCGCGATCGCGATGCACACCACCCAGATCAGGTCGGCCGGGATCCGATCGAGCACGGGCACGACGGAGTCCGGGATGAGGTGAAGGACCTCCAGCCCGAAGGCCAGGAAGCCGAGGCTGCTGATCGCGAAGCCGAACGCGAACCAGCGGGCCTGCGCGCGCTCCTCCGGCGGCAGGCGCGTCAGGAGCGCGTTCGCCACGCCCACGAAGCCGGCCACCGAGTACACCAGGACCTGCACGAACCAGACCAGGCCCGTCACGCCCGCGGAGGTCGCCACCAGGATGAGCCACGGGACGGCGTACACGAGAGGGAGGATCCAACGCCGGCGGGAGAGCCACGGCCGGGGCCGCGGGAAGGTGAGGATGAGGTGGAGGCTCACCGGCAGCATCAACAGCGGGTGGATGAGGTGGCTGCCCAGGGCCGCCGCCCACAACGACCAGGGCGCGCTGACGTCGGAGACCGAGAGGGGGGAGCCGATCCAGCTGACGGTCGACACGGCACCGAGGGTGGTGTAGAGCAGCAGGAGCTGCACCGTCAGGTTGCGTGGGCGTCGCCAGAACAGGAAGGCCGCCAGCAGCAGGGCGAGCCACCCCGCCAACGACGCGACCGGGGTGTCCGTCACCAGCGCGTGCCAGCTCGCCCGCGCGATGCCGGCGAGCGTCCAGTGGACGACCGGGACCTGCACCTCGAGGACGTCGCCGTCCCGGAGCACCGTGTAGGCCACCGTCGAACCCGCGGCGAAGCTCGAGACGGGGATCGCGCGGTGGAACATCGACGCCTGATCGAACAGCTCCCTGGGTATGCCGACGACACCGTCGAACCGGTCGCCCGGCTGGATCCCATCGGGACGCACGATCCCGCCCATCGCCGGACGCACGAAGATGGGATCGTCCGACTGGAAGTCGG
>JARRMM010000192.1:0-4843 GCA_037386005.1 Deinococcales bacterium
TGGCCACGCGGTGCACCTCGGCGCTGGCGGGTGCCAGGCGGCCGTCGTGCAGCTCGAGACCGGCATGCATCAGCTCCTGCGCGCCGCGGGCGGCGCGCCACCGGAAGTACGACACCACCTCGGCGCCGTGCGCGAAGGCCTGGTGCGCCCACAGCCGCACGGCCCCATCGGCCGGCAGCGGGTTCGTCTTCGCCCAGTTCACCGCGCCCGGTTGCATCTCCCTCACCCAGAAGGGCCGCTCCTTGAGGCCGCGCAGGAGGTCGTGGTTGAACCCGATCAGGTCGGGGTGGCCGACGCGCAGGTAGCGCTCCTTCACGCCGGCCGGCAACGGGCTCTCCTCGAGCATGCCGAGCGGGTAGGCGTCCCAGGCCAGCAGGTCGAGGTCCTCGGCCAAGGCGAAGGCGTCGTAGTCGCCGAAGAAGCCCATGGTGTTGTGGAGGATTCGACGGTCCGTGTGCGCGCGCAGGATGTCGACCTGCAGGCGGTTGTAGCGCACCACCTGATCGGAGGCGAAGCGGTAGAAGTCGAGGCTGTGGCTGGGGTTCGCCTCGGTGACCGCCTGCCCCGGCAGCTCCACCTCGTCGAAGGCGCCGACCTCCTGGCTCCAGAACACCGTCCACCACGCCTCGTTGAGGGCGTCCACGGTGCCGTAGCGCTCGCGCAACCAGTCCTGGAAGGCGCTGCGGCACCGCGGGCAGTAGCAGCGCACGGTGTCGTGGCAGCCGTACTCGTTGTCGGTCTGCCAGGCACCGACGCCGGGGTGCTTGCCGTAGCGCTCGGCCAGCAGCGTGACCATGCGGCGCGTCTCGCTCTGGTAGGCGGGGCTGCTGAAGCACACGTGCCGGCGCGAGCCGAAGCCGCGGACGTGGCCGTCGCGCCCCACCGGGAGGACTTCCGGATGGCGGTCGACCAGCCACTTGGGCGGGGTGGCGGTGGGGGTGCCCAGGACCACCTGCAGGCCGGCGTCGGCCAGGGTGTCGATGGCGCGGTCGAGCCAGTCGAACGCCAGCCGGCCGGGTGCGGGCTCGAGCCGGCTCCAGGCGAACTCACCGACACGCACCCAGGTGAGCCCGAGGTCGACCATCCGCCGCGCCTCTTGCTGCCAGCCCTCCTCGGGCCAGTGCTCGGGGTAGTAGCAGACGCCGAGGGCGGATGACGAGAGCTCGAGCATGCTGTCCTCGATTCCGCGGACGGGGGCCGGTCAGTCCTTGACCGCGCCGGCGGTGATGCCCGCCACGAAGGAGCGTTGCAGGAACAGGAACAGCACCAGGAAGGGCACCGTGGCGATGGCGGTGCCGACCATGATGCCGCCCCACGACACGCGCGTGAGGCCCACCAGGGTGCCCAGCGTGTTCTGGCGCATGAAGAAGATGCCGAGCGGATAGGCGAGCCACGGCAGGATCACGGCGATCCAGGTGTTGGCCAGGCGCAGGTCGCGCGCGATGAGCAGGTACTGCGGGATGGCGCGGACCTCGAACGGGATGGTGAGCGCCGCCACCACCACCATGAACAGGGCGGCGCGGCCGCGGAAGGAGAACTTGGCGAAGGCGTAGCCGCCCATGGCCGAGATCAGGGTGGCGAACAGCGTGAAGATCGAGGCGATGGCCACCGAGTTGAAGACGTTGCGCAGGAAGGGCAGATCGTCGCTGAGCTCGCGCCAGTTCGCCGCCAGGTTGGTGCCGGGCGCCAGGCTGGGCGGCACCGACAGGATCTGGTAGTTGGCCTTGGTCGCGGCCACGATCATCCACACGATGGGCAGCAGGAACAACAGCGCCAGCACCAGCATGCCGCCGTTCAGGAACAGGGCCTGGACCCTTCGCTGCCGCCTCATGCCTCCCGCCCTCCCACCACGCGGATCTGGATGAACGAGAACACCGCCGCGATCAGCGCCACGGTGTAGGCGATGGCGGAGGCGTAGCCGAAGTTGAACGAGCGGAAGCCCTGCTTGTACAGGTAGGTGATGAGCGTCTCGGTGGCGCCGCCGGGTCCGGTGCTGGTGATGAGCCAGGGCTCGGTGAACAGCTGCAGCGTGCCGATGGTGGAGAGCACGAAGCAGAACAGCAGCACCGGCCTCAGCAGCGGCAGGGTGATGCGCAGGAACTGCTGCCAGCCGCTGGCGCCGTCGATGCGGGCGGCCTCGTACAGCGACAGGGGGATCGACTGCAGGCCCGAGAGCAGGATGATGGCGTTGTAGCCGGTCCAGCGCCAGGTGATGGCGATCATCACCGTGGCCAGGGCCGGCACGTTCTGGGAGAGCCAGTCCACTGACGGGATGCCGAGCACGTGCAGCCCGTAGTTGAGCACGCCGAACTCGGTGTTGAAGATCAGCCGGAACACCGCCGAGTACGGCACCGCGCCCAGCACCAGCGGCGCGAAGAAGGCGAAGCGGAAGAAGCCCTTGAGCCTCAGCAAGTCGCTGTTGAAGGCGATGGCCAGCGCCACGGCCAGCGCCAGCATGATCGGCACCTGCACCACGAGGATGGTGAGGGTATTGCCGAGTGCCTTCCAGAAGAAGGGGTCGTGGATGAGCCGGTCCCAGTTGAACGACCAGTTGAACACCCAGGGGCGGCGCCGCGTGTTGACGAACGAGAGATAGAACGAGTACGCGATCGGGTAGATCCAGAAGAGCGTGAACAGTGCGAAGAAGGGGCTCAGGAAGATATAGGGCGTCCACGTCCCGCGGCGCCGCCGGGGGCGGCGCGGTTCACGGACGGGGACGGTGCGGCCGGTGTCCAGGCTCATGGTGGACGCCCGAGAGGCGGTGGATCGGGGCGCGCCTCGGGCGCGCCCCGATCGCTCCCGCGGCTAGTCCGCGACCGGCAGGCCGGTGGCCTGCGAGATCTGCTTGGCGGCCGTGTCGAGCGCCGTCTTGGCGTCGGGGTACTTGCCGTCGAGGTAGTCGTTGACCACGGCGATCATGACGTTGCGGGCCTCCTGGAAGAACTGCGTCCCCACCACGGGCGGCACGTCGCCGAGCGTTCCGAGGATGGTCTTCCAGATGGGCTGGTTGTCGAAGTACGGCACACCCTGGTCGAGGCGCGGGTCGTCCATGACCGACAGCAGCGAGGGGGTGAGCCCGTAGTTGAACAGGATGTTGATCTGGTTGTCCTTGTTCGCCAGCGCGTTGGTGATGAAGTCGTAGGCGAGCTGCGGGTTCTTGGAAGACTTGGGGATGGCCAGCGCCGAGCCACCGAGGTTCGACGCGCGCACGCCGCCGGCGGTGAGCGCGGGGGTCAGGTAGACGCCCCACTTGCCGCTCTGGTCGGGCGCCTGGGCCTCGATGGTGCCGGCGTACCAGGAGCCGAAGAAGGCGGACGCTTCCTTGCTCTGCTGGAAGAACTGGATCTGGTTGCCCCAGTCGCCGGGCCATAGGATGCCGGCGTCCCAGAGCTTCTTCATGGTGTCCATGGCGGTGACGCAGCCGGGCTGGTTGACGGTGACCTGATCGCCGGCGTTGTCGAAGTAGAAGCATCCGGCCTGGTTGGCGAGCATGCGGAACCACTCGTCGTCGGTGCCCTTGGCGATGGTGCCCATCTTGACGTCGCCGTTGAAGTGGCTGACGAGCTTGGTTCCGGCGGCGATGAAGTCGTCCCAGGTCTGGATCGATGCGGGGTCGATGCCCGCCTGCTGGTACAGGTCACGGCGGTAGAACATGGTCGTGGGGCCGGAGTCGTAGGGGATGGCGAAGATGGCGCCGTCCTGCATGAGCTCCGCCCACTTGAAGGCGGGGAACTCCGGCTTGAGGCTCTCGGCCCCGAGCGTGCGCAGGTCGGTGAAGCAGTCGGGGAACTGCGCCCAGAACACCTGGGCCTCGTTGTTCTCGACCAGGTAGACGTCGGGCATGTCGAGGCCGCCCGCGGCGCAGCCGGCCAGGCCGCGGTCGTAGACGTTCTGGTTGCCCAGGTCCTCGACCGTCACCTGGACGCCGGGGTGCATCTGCTGGAAGCTGGCGATGGTGCTCTCCAGCGCCGGCTTGTTGATGTCCCACACCCAGACGTCGAGTGTCTGGGCGCTGACCATGCCGGCCAGCACGAGCGTGGCTAGAGCGAGCGCGATGCGTTTCAACCGGTCCACCTCCCTGAGGTGGCACACCCGTTCCCGGTGACTCCGAGCTGGCGGCCGCTGCGGCAGCGGAGGCCGCCGTGGCGGACGCGACCCCGTCGGGAACGGCGTGCCCTCTGCCACGGCGCCCTGCTCCCCTCCGGTGGCTCGTCGAGGCCGGGCCGGTCTCACGGCCGGAAGCCTGCTCTGGACGACATCGGCGCCGCGTCCGCGGTACACGCGTTGCTTCGACAGTAGCCACGGACCCGGCGGTCGTCAACGGCGTTTGTCCCGACCGGCCGACCTGCGGCGCACGCAGGGTTCGACCTCCCGCATGGGTGGTGCGGCGTGGACGGTGGGCGGGCCCGCCCCGGGGCGGGCTCAGGAGCTCTCGGGGTGCTCGAGCAGCACGTCGACCAGCGCTCCGCGCAACAGCCCCCGGTAGATGCCGTCGATCACCAGGTCCTCGGCCGCCACCTCCACGGTGGGGTAGCGCGGGTTGTGGGGCCGCAACGCGTAGCGACCCGGGCCCGTGCGGTCGAGGTACTTGAGGGTGACGTCGCTCCCCTCCACGCGCACGGCGCAGATCTCGCCGCTGCGCTGCGGTTGGCGCTTGCCGAACAGCACCACATCGCTGTCCTGGATGAGGTCGGCCATCGAGTCGCCCTCGACCCGGAGGGCGAAGGTGCCGTCCGGCAGCCCGGTGAGAGGGAGGAAGCCCTCCGCCTCGGCGAAGGCCTCGCTCAGCGGGCCCGCGGGGATGCCCCCGAGCACGGGGATCCCCGTGGCCACGGCCGGCAGG
>JARRMM010000193.1:0-3724 GCA_037386005.1 Deinococcales bacterium
CGTGCCCCCGGTGCGGGTCCCGCCCCGCAGGGCGGGACCGCGGAGGTGGAGCGGGAGACGGGGTTCGAACCCGCGACATACAGCTTGGAAGGCTGTCGCTCTACCAACTGAGCTACTCCCGCACGGTGGGCTGCGACCTGGCGCGGCGCCCGGCGCCCGTCCCGGGTGGTGTGGTCGGGGCGGCTGGATTCGAACCAGCGACCCCCTGCTCCCAAAGCAGGTGCGCTACCAGACTGCGCTACGCCCCGTGCCGCCTCGGAACCGTCGACCCCGGGACGTACGGCCCGATGCGACGGCACCAAAGTATACACACCGCGCCGGACGGGGGACAAGCTGCACCAGAGAGAAGGGCCCCTGCAGGACGGCGTTTCCAGGGGCGCAACCTGGCGGCGGCGTCAGGCGAGCTCCCGCAGGGCCAACTCGGTCCAGGCGCGCACCTCGTCGGTCAGGCCCAGTCGCTCGAGGGCGGGCCGGTCGTACCACCCCAGCCCCGGCTCACTTCCGAGCAGGGTGCCGTCGTAGGGCTCGAGCGGACGGCCGAAGTAGATCAGGTCGATGTGCTCGTGGCCGGGGCGGATCGACTCGAGCTGGACGCCGCGCGGGCGGATGAGCTGGCGGGGCCTGGGAAGCTCGAGCGCGCGCTCGCCCACCAGCTCCACGCGGACACCGGCCTCCTCGAGCACCTCGCGCACCGCGGCGTCGTCGGGCAGCTCGTGCGGCTCGACGTGGCCGCCGCACGGCAGCCACATGCCGAGCTTGCGGTGCCGGTGCATCAGGAGCTGGCCGCGCCACGCCACGAAGACGGTGGCCGCCAGATCGCGGGTGGGGCCCGCAGCGGATGGGCTCGCGCTGGGGCTCACGAGGCCATGACGAGCGGTACCGCGCTCACGTCGGCGCCCACCACGTCGCCGTAGAGCGTGTGCGGCGTGGCGTGCGTGACGCGTACGCGTTGCAGCCCCATGCGCCGGACCTGCTCGCGCGGCACCAGCACGGTGTGGTTCTGGTCGGAGTGGCCGACCGCGTACGCGCCGTCCCTGCCCAGATCCTTGACGAGGACGCGCACCTCGCGGCCCTCGAAGGAGCGGTTGGCCTCCAGCGACCAGTGCTTCTGGCGCTCGATGAGCCGCTGCAGCCGGGCCACCTTGACCTCCCGCGGCAGGTCCTCGAAGCGCTCCGCCGAGGGGGTGCCGGGGCGCGCGCTGTAGACGAACATGTAGGCGTGCTCGAAGCGCACCTCGTCGTAGAGCGACACGGTGGCGTGGAAGTCCTCCTCGGTCTCGCCCGGGAAGCCGGCGATCAGGTCGGTGCTGATGACCACGTCCTCGACCTTGTCGCGGATCTCGCGGATGATCTCGAGGTAACGCTCGCGCCGGTACTCCCGAGCCATGCGGCGCAGGACGCGATCGCTGCCCGACTGGGCCGGAAGGTGGATGTAGTTGCAGACGTTGGGCTCCTCCGCGATGGCGTCGATGATGTCGGAGGTGAAGTTCATCGGGTGGCTGGTGGTGAACTTGACGCGCGGGATGCCCACCCCTGCCACGCGCCGCAGCAGCTCGGCGAAGGAGGGCAGATCGGGGTCGCCCAGCCCGTAGGAGTTCACGTTCTGGCCCAGCAGGACCACCTCCTGCACGCCCGCGTCGCGCATCGCCTCGGCCTCGCGCAGGATCAGCTGGGCCGGCCGCGAGACCTCGGGGCCGCGCGTCGTCGGCACGATGCAGTAGGTGCAGTGGTGGTTGCAGCCCCGCATGATCGTCAGGAAGCCGGTGAGGGCGTCGGGAGCGGGCGGCAGCACGCGGTCCAGGTCCTCGCGGAAGCGCAGGCTCCGGAAGGCGCCGTCCCCTCGCTCGATCGCCTCGATGGCGGGCAGGATGTCGGGGATGGCGCCGGGGCCGACGAGGATGTCGACCTCGAACTTGTCCGCGATGCGCTGCCCCTCCTCGAGCTGGGCGAGGCAGCCCATCAAGCCCACCGCGAGGGGCCGACCGCGCTGCTTCTCCTTGCGGAGCTGCCCGAGGACCGAGACCACCTTCTCGACCGGCTTGCCGCGCACCGCGCAGGTGTTGAGCAGGACCAGGTCGGCATCGGCCGCGTGGTCCACCAGCTGGTGCCCGCCCGCCACGAGCTCCGACTGGATGACGTGGGTGTCGTACTCGTTCATCTGGCAGCCGTAGGTGATGATGTGCGTCCGAATGCTCCCCGCCTCCTCGTACGGTCGTCAGGGACCGCGCGCTCTGGGCGGTCATTCTAGCAAGGGTGCACCGCCCGGCGACGGACCCGGTGTGACGGCGTCAGCGCAGCAGCAGCGCTCCGGCCAGGACCAGGAACACGCTCAGCACCGAGAGGGCGAAGCCCGCCAGGTACAGGCGCGGAAACCGGCGTGCCAGGGCGGGGATCGGCGACGCGACGACCATGACGATGCCGATCAGGAAGAGGTAGGCGGCGATCCGGATGACGAGCGTGAGGGCAGGGGACACCTCGGTGAGGATACCGGATCGCCGCTCCTAGGGCGCCTGTCCGGCTAGCAGCGACGGCGTCTCGGCGCCCGGATCGACGTGGAAGCGGTGCACGATCGACACGGCCGTCCCGGAGCCTTGGACCCCGACCTCGAGGTTGGCCACGCCGAGCGTGTCGGGCAGGAACAGCGCGAAGGCGCCCGGGCCGACGCGGGCGGCGGGCTGGTAGCTGCCCTGGAGGAACAGGGCGAGCGTCGTGCCGGACGGAGGCGTGTAGCGGAGGGTGAGCCGGGCTCCGCGTTCGGCACGCTGCTGCACCGAAGCGCCCGTCAGCCTCAGCACGGTGCGGGGCTGGTCGGCCTGCGGAGTGAAGCTCCCACGCGCCAGGTCGACACTACCGGCATCGTCGATGACGAAGTCGTTGCCCCCCAGGGGCACGCCGACGACCAGCGGTACGCTCCCCTCGGCGTCGGTAGTGAGGACCACGGTCGAGGCGCCGGCGGGCAGGTCGCGCGTCACCGGCGCATCGCTGCCGAGGTGGAACAGGGCTTGCGTCGCCCTGGTGGCGTGGATCTGCACGTGCACCTCGCTCACCACGCGCGAGGCGTGCACGAGGGTGAAGCCCACCAACTGCGCCGGCTCGGAGCCGAAGTCCTGGACCACGAACAGCTCGCCCTGAGCGTCACGGGCCGCCCCGAAGCCGACGCGGTCGTACGCGCCGTTCAGTAGGTTCTTGCGGTGGGGTGGGGAGTGGAGCCAGTCGTCCACCGCCTGCCGGCCGGCGGCCCGGGCGTCGCCGGGACGGCCCAGCATCACGATGTTCTCGGCCACGTCGACCAGGGGACAGCCGGCCAGCGCCAGGCGCTTCTGGAGGGTGTCATGCTTGGCGACGGGAGAGCCATGGGAGAAGTAGTCGAGCTGCGCCATCTCCGCGGCGTGCTCGCGGGCCGCCCGGGCCAGCCCTTCATCCTGGGTCAGCGGCCCGAGCCCGTGCTCGGCGCGGGCAGCGTTGGTCGCGGCCAGCAGCGCTGCTTCCAGCGCGGGGTCGGCGGCTGGGATGGGTTCCTGGGCCGGGAGGGGCAGGGCGGCGGCCCGGGCGCCGGGGCCGATCGCGAGGATGCAGGCCAGGACGGCAACCGCGAGCGTGGTCGCGGCCCTGGACGCGGGCACGATCCTGGGGTCGCTCGCGCGCCTCAAGCGGCGGGGTCGAGGGCGGATCGACGTGGCGGATGGCGCGGGACGGCGGCGCATGGCGAAGTCTACGGCGCCGG
>JARRMM010000194.1:0-3700 GCA_037386005.1 Deinococcales bacterium
GTGCCGCGCGCAGCACGTAGCACGTAGGCACGGAAGGAGTCCACCATGACCCGAAGCCAGAGCCGCCGCGGCGCGGGCCTGGGGCCGCGGGCGGCCGCCGCCTGGGGCGCCTCGCTGGCAGGGCTGGCCGTGGTGTTCGGGGCGTTCGGCGTCCACACCCTGGCGCCGATGCTCTCCAGCGACCGGATGAACGTGTGGGAGACGGCGGTGCGCTTCCAGATGTACCACGCTCTCGGCCTGCTCGTGATCGGCGCGCTGCCGCGCAGCAGCCGCTTGGCCGCGCTGCTGTTGCTCGTCGGCTCGCTGATCTTCTCCGGCAGCCTCTACCTGCTGGTGCTGTCCGGGGTGACCGTGCTCGGCGCCATCACGCCGCTCGGAGGCCTGCTGCAGATCGCCGGCTGGGCGCTCTTGGCCACCACGCTGGCGCGCGGCGGCGAGGCCCCTCCCGGCTGAGGCTCTGCGGGCTGCCCGCTGCGGGACACGGCGCACGCCCGGGCAGGGGAGCCCCGTCGGCCCTCACGACGGGATCGGTCCGTCGTCCTCCAGCTCCAGCGTCCCGCCGCCCACGATGTCGCGGTACACGTCGAAGGAGCGCTTGGGGGTGCGCCGCTGCGTCGCCCGGTCGAGGTGGACCAGGCCGAAGCGCTTGCTGAACCCTTCCGCCCACTCGAAGTTGTCCACCAGCGTCCACACGAAGTAGCCGCGCACGTCGCAGCCGGCCTCGAGCGCCCGGCGTAGCGCCTCCAGGTGGCGTACCAGGTAGCGCGCCCTGGCGGGGTCCTCCAGCCGGTCGCCGGCGACGGGGCCGTCGTCGTAGGCCGCACCGTTCTCGGTCACCACCACGGGCGGGTTCCCGTAGCGCTCCTTGAGCTCCTCGAGCTGCGCCGTCAGCGCCTGCGGCACGACCTCCCAGCCCATCGCCGTGGTCTCGCTCCCGGCGGGGGGATCGGCCTGCTCGAGTCCCACCAGGCTGGCCTCGCTGGCCCGCACCCAGGTGCGCGTGTAGTAGTTGACGCCCAGCACGTCGAGCGGCTGCCAGATGAGCGCCAGATCGTCGTCGTGGGCGAACCCACCCAGCAGCGGAACGGCCTGCTCGGGATAGCGGCCCAGCAGCAAGGGATCGAGCGTGCACCGGTTCCAGACGGCATCGACCAGCTCGGCAGCACGCCGGTGCTCCTCGCCCTCGGCCGCCGGCACCACCGGCTGCAGGTTCACGACCGTCCCCAGCGTCCACGGCCCGCCCATCTCCCGCAGCCGCTGGATGCCGACGCCGGTCGCGAGGTTCTGGTGGTGCACGGCGGCCGCGAACGCCGCCGGATCGCTGAGCCCCGGCGCGTGCACGCCCAGCAGGTGCCCCAGCACGGCGTGGACGTTGGGCTCGTTGAGCATGAGGAAGTGGCCCACCCGGTCCCCGAGGCGCTCCGCCACGGTGGCCACGTAGTCGGCGAAGTAGTGCACCGTGTCGCGGGAGCTCCAACCGCCACGCTCCTGCAGGGCCTGCGGCAGGTCCCAGTGGTAGACGCACAGCCACGGTGCGATGCCGCGCGCCAACAGCCCGTCCACCAGGCGCTCGTACACGTCGAGCCCCTGGCGCCTCGGCCGGCCGCCCCCGTCCGGGAAGATACGCGTCCAGGCGGTCGAGAAGCGGTAGGCGCCCACGCCCAGCTCGGCTAGCAGGTCGAGGTCCTCGTCGAGGCGCGCCAGATGGTCGCACGCGACGTCGGCGCTGCTTCCGTCACGGATGCGGCCGGGCGTGTGCGCGAACACGTCCCAGATGCTCGGGCCCTTGCCGTCGCCGACCGCCCCTTCGATCTGGTACGCGGCCGTCGACACGCCCCACGTGAAGTCTGACGGGAATGGCGCCACGAGACCCCCTCTCGCCGGATCGGCCCCCACTCTACCCCGCGGCCGGCAGCGCGCCGGCCGGTGAGCGTAGCGTGCCCGGCACGGTACGATGGCGCTCATGGCGCCGTCCGGAACGCCCCGGGTGTCCCTGGTGCTGGCGGCCGCGATCGTCGCGATCAGCCTGGCAGCGATCTTCATCCGGCTGGCCGACGCTCCCGGCGTCGTGATCGCGCTGGTCCGGATGGTGATCGCCTCGGTGGTGATGGCACCCGTCACCCTGCGCGGACTGCGCCGCACGCCCCTCGACGGCCGCGCGATCCGGCTCACGCTCGCGGCCGGCGTCCTGCTCGGTCTCCACTTCGCGACCTGGATCACCTCCCTCAACCTGACGTCCGTGGCGGCCAGCGTCACGCTCGTCACCACCGCGCCCTTGTGGGTGGCGCTGTTCGCCTGGTTGTTCAGCGGTCGCGCGCCCAGCTTCTCGGTGCTGCTCGGCGTGGTGCTGGCCGTCGGCGGGGCGGCCGTGATCGGCTTCGGCGACCTGGGTGGCGGCCCCGCGCCGCTGCTCGGCGATGGCCTGGCCCTGACGGGCGCCGCCAGCGCCGCCGGCTACCTGCTGCTGGGGCGCACGGTCCAGCGGTCGGGGGTCGGGCTCGACGCCTACGCCGGCGTGGCCTACACCGTGGCCGCCCTCGTCCTGCTGCCGCTACCCGCCCTGTTCGGCCTCCCCTACCTGGCCTACCCCACCGTGAGCTTCGTGTGGATGGCCGTCCTCGCGCTGGTGCCGCAGCTCGTGGGGCACAACGGCATCAACTACGCCATGCGTCACCTCGACCCGACGATGGTGGCGACCATCATCCTGCTCGAGCCGATCGGCGCCACGCTGCTCGCCCTCGTCATCTTCGGGGAGGTGCCGTCGGCGCTCACGCTGGTCGGCGCCGCCATCCTGCTGGGCGGCGTGGTCTTCACGGTGCGCTCCAGCGAACGTCCGAGCGTCGAGGCGTCGCCGCCGGAGATCCCCGGCGTCTGACACCCCTCGGGCGCCCACTCGAGCCCTTCCGACGGCGCCCGGCTGCTTCATGAGACACGCGTCCAGGACGCATCTCTCAGCCCCTCTCGGAACCTCCATCCGGAACCTTGGACCCCGTGCAAGGTGGAAGGGAATCTGCTAGAATGCCGTACGTGGATGTGCTCGCCGGAGCCGCGTACATGGAGGGGCGAGCTACCCCACACTGCATCCACCCAACGACAATCCGCGCAATCCGGGGCCGCTGCGGTCGGCGGCCGCCTCTGCATGGACGAACCCTGACCGAAGGGAGCATGCGACGTTGAAAGATCAATCCAAGACCTTCAAGAGCGGTGATCAGGTGGTCCGTCCGCCCTACGGCGTGGGCATCGTGTCCGGGACCACCGTGCGCACGGTCGCGGGGGCCGACCTGGACTACTACGAGGTCGAGTTCCCCAACGGGACCTCACGGGCCTACGTCCCCGTCCACGCTCCCCAGGAGGCCGGGCTCCGTCCCGCCCTCACCAGCGAAGAGGTCCAGAGCGTCCTCGAGCGCCTCAACAACGGTCGCATCACGCTGCCGAAGCAGTGGGCGGCCCGTCACCGCAAGGTCACGGACATCCTGACGAGCGGCGATCCCTACCAGATCGCCACGCTGGCCAGTGAGCTACGTCGCTGGGATCTGGAGCGCGGACTCCCCGATCTCGACCGCCAGGCGTACCGACGCGCGCTGCGTCTGCTCGCCGGCGAGATCAGCGCCGTGCTCGACATCAACGTCCAGGAAGCTCGCGCCATGATGGACGCGGGCGAGGACGACGAGCTGAACTGAACGACGAGGCGGCCGGCGGC
>JARRMM010000195.1:0-4099 GCA_037386005.1 Deinococcales bacterium
GTCAACCAGACAGCACGAGCGCCGGCGGGCGCACGTTGCCCTCTGGGACGCACGGAGAGCCAGCGGGCAGCGGACGGTTACGAGACTGTAGGCCCGGCCGCGGTCGCTACGTATTATCCCCGTCTAGAGTTTGTTCAAGGTCGGTAAACCACCCGCACGCAGGCATCGTCCCCAGCCACCCCTCAACCGGCATGGAGGCGGGCCCGACCCCACCGATAGGAGGAGACCATGGTACGGAAGCTCAGGACCCTCATCGCAGGTGTAGCGCTGGCAGCGCTGCTCGCCATCGGGTCGGCAACGGCCCAGGACGCGCCCCAGACGATCGTGGACGTCGCGGCGTCCAACCCCGACTTCAGCACGCTGGTGACGGCGGTGACCGAGGCGGGCCTGGTGGACACCCTGAACAGCGAAGGCCCGTTCACGGTGTTCGCCCCCACCAACGAGGCGTTCGCCGCCCTCCCCGAAGGGCAGCTCGACGCTCTCCTGGCGAACAAGGAGCAACTCGCGGCGGTGCTGACCTACCACGTGGGTGCAGGCAAGGTGATGGCGGCCGACGTCGTCAACCTGACCTCCGCCACCAGCGTGCAGGGTGAGCCCATCACCATCACCGTCTCTGCGGACGGCGTCAAGGTCAACGACGCCAACGTCACGGCCACCGACATCGAGGCCTCCAACGGCGTCATCCACGTCATCGACAAGGTCATCCTGCCCCCGAGCATGATCATGGGCTCGGCCGGCAACTGATCAGAGTCCAAGACGGTTCCCACGTCACATCGGGGCGGCCCCTCCCGGGGCCGCCCCGATGTGACGTGTCTGCGCTGCACGGCGCGCCGCTCGTGTCCGCTATACTGCCGCGTTGGGTCGACGGCGCCACCGTGCCGACTCGCCTCCGCGCCGAGGCCCCGACCCCCGGAGACCGCATGCCCTACCGCAACATCGCCATCATCGCGCACGTCGACCACGGCAAGACCACGCTCGTGGACGGCATGCTGCGTCAATCGAACGTGTTCCGCGCCAACCAGGACGTGGTCGACCGCGTCATGGACAGCAACGCGCTCGAGCGCGAGCGTGGGATCACCATCCTCGCCAAGAACACCGCCGTGCAGTGGCACGACGACAAGATCAACATCGTCGACACACCCGGCCACGCCGACTTCGGCGGGGAGGTCGAGCGCGCCCTGACCATGGTCGACGGCGCGCTGCTGCTCGTCGACGCCGCCGAGGGCCCCATGCCGCAGACGCGCTTCGTGCTGCGCAAGGCGCTGGCGCGCGGGCTCGAGCCGATCCTGGTCATCAACAAGGTCGACCGCAAGGACGCGCGCCCCGACGAGGTGGCCACCCTCACCTTCGACCTGATGGTGGAGCTCGGGGCCGACGACGCGCAGCTCGACTTCCCGATCCTGCACGCCGTGGCCCGCGAGGGCCGTGCCTGGCGCGAAGGCGAGACGCCCGCCGACGACCTGAAGGCGCTGTTCGAGACCATCCACGCCAAGGTGCCGGCTGCGCGCGGCGACCCCGCCGCCCCTTTCCGTATGCAGGTGGCGAACCTCGACTACTCGGGCTACCTGGGCCGCCTGGCGATCGGGCGCGTCCTCCAGGGCCGCATCAAGGCGGGCGAGACGCTGGTGCGAGCGGTCCGGGACGGCGGCGAGGAGCGCGCCCGCGTCACCAAGGTCTACACCCACCTCGGGCTCGGCCGCATCGAGTGCGACGAAGCCGAGGCCGGCGACATCGTCGCCCTCTCCGGTGTGGAGGGGGTGATGATCGGCGAGACGCTGTGCCACCCGGACGCGGTGGAGGCGCTGCCGGTCGTCACGGTGGACGAGCCGACGGTGAGCGTCACCTTCAGCCCCAACACCAGTCCGTTCGCCGGGCGCGAGGGCACCTACGTCACCAGCCGTCACCTCGCCGACCGTCTCGAGCGCGAGCTGCTCACGAACGTCGCGCTCCGCGTCGAACCGCTGGGCGGCGAGCGCTACCGCGTCTCGGGGCGCGGCGAGCTGCACCTCAGCATCCTGATCGAGACGATGCGGCGCGAAGGCTACGAGTTCTCGGTCTCCCGTCCCGAGGTGATCCTCCGGAAGCGGGAGGGGGCGGTCGAGGAACCGTTCGAGCGCGTCATGGTCGACGTGCCCACGGCAGCCATGGGCAGCGTGATGGAGGCGCTCTCGGCGCGCCGCGGCACGCTGCAGCACATGGAGCCGGGCGAGAGCCGCGCCCGCCTCGAATTCCGCGTCCCCAGCCGGCTGTTGTTCGGCTTCCGCACCAGCTTCCTGTCCATCACGCAGGGGGAGGGCGTGCTCAGCCACGTGTTCGACAGCTACGAGCCGTACGCGGGCGACGCCGAGATGCGGGGCCACGGCTCGCTCGTGGCGATGGAGGCGGGGGAAGCCTTCGCCTACAGCCTGTACAAGCTGGCCGACCGAGGGGAGTTCTTCATCACGCCCGGCACCGAGGTGTACATCGGCATGATCCTCGGCGCCAGCAGTCGTCCCGGTGACCTCAACGTCAACGTCTGCAAGAACAAGAAGCTCACCAACGTGCGGGCGGCCGGGAGCGACGACAACCTGCTGCTCACGCCGCCGCGCCGCCTCAGCCTGGAGGAGGCGTTGGAGTACATCGCCGACGACGAGCTGCTCGAGGTCACACCCAAGTCGATCCGGTTGCGCAAGCGCGTGCTCGACCCGGGCATGCGCAAGAAGGCGCAGGCGGCGGCCGTCTGAGCACCGCTGAAGGTCGCCCTCACGGCGGCGATCGTCTCAGTTCGGTTCTGCGAGCTGCACGACCGGCACGGTCGGGGGGGCCGGCGGCGCCAGCGGCCGCGACCGTTCCTGGTCCGAGCCGTCGGGCGGGGCGTCGGCGCGCGGGCCACGCCTCACCAGGATCGGCGCGTAGGGCTCCTCCTGCTCGGCGCGGGCACGACCCTGCCGCACCAGCTCCATCAGCGCAGCGAAGCTGACGGTGCGGCTCGCCCAGTCCGGCGCGTCGGCCAGCTCGAACAACCAGCCCCGGCCCACGGCGCGAAGCGCGGCCATCATGCGGCGCATGGCTCCGGCCAGCGTCAGGCGCTCGAGCGCCACCTCGAAGTAGTTGCCCACGCGGTAGCGCCCCGCCAGTCGCGCCAGGTCGGCGGGCCTGGCCCTGAGCGGCCGCTCGGGCCGTGGATACTCGGGGCGCGGAGCCCGGGCCGGCAGCACCAGTCGGCGCTCCTCCCGCCGAAGCCGCAAGAACTGTACCGCCTCCTCGAGCTCCTCGAGCAGCGCGACCGCCGACAGCGCCTCCTCGAGGGTCTCGGCCTCGTCGTCCCCCTCCTCGCGGGGCGGCCTGGGCAGCAGCAACCGGACCTTCAGCTCGATGACCTGCGCCACTCGCGGAAGCGCCTCGCTCGCCAGCTCCAGATCGCTCTCGGCCACGGCGTCGAAGTAGGTCAGGTAGTCGCGCACCAGCCGGTAGAGGTCGAGACGGCGTGGCGCCAGTGCACCACTGCGCAGCGCGTGCGCCAGCTCCCCCAGGGTGCCGTGGAAGTGCTCCTGCTCGACGGTGAACGTGGGCGCGTCGGCCACGGGGCGAGTCTACCATCGGCACCCCGTGCGCCCGGACCGGCGCCGCCGTTCAGTCGAGGAAGGGATCGGCCCCCTCGGCGGCCAGGTGACGGGTGTCGTTGACCCGCTCGACCACCGCCTCGCTGCTGCCGGAGTGGCTGACCGCCACCACGTGGTCGGGGCCGGACCCCGCCCTGGACAGCTCCTCCATCCACGCCACCGCCCGCTCCCGGAGTTGGCGGTAGGACTCCCCGCCCGGCGCCGGGCGCTGGTAGGGATCGGCGATCCACCAGGCCCACGCCTCATGGCGCTCGTTCTCCTCCTGGGTGCTGCCCTCGAAGGCGCCGAAGTCGAGCTCGGACAGCCGCGGATCGAGCCGGATCTCGCGGCGCGGGAAGGCGATCTCCGCCGTCTCTCGCGCCCGGACCAGGGGGCTGGCGTAGACCACGGCGCCCCGCTCGAGGCCCCGGACATGGCGGGCCAGACGGCGAGCCTGCTCCCGCCCCTCTTCCGACAGCGCCACATCGGTCTGTCCCTGGAAGCGCCCGCTGACGTTC
>JARRMM010000196.1:0-3688 GCA_037386005.1 Deinococcales bacterium
GTCGACAGCAGCTCCGGGCGGGTCTCGTCCCGGATGTCGAAGATGCGCACGAGCCTGGGCGGCTCGTGCTCGGGCGTAGAGGTCGCTTCGTCGGTAACCACCAGCAGGCCGCGGTCGGGCAGCGGCATGGTGGTGTGGGTGTGACCGCCGTGCTCCGGCGCCCACGACGCCGACCCCGCCACCTTCGGATGGGCGGGATCGTGGATGACGAGGATGCGCAGGCCGCCGTCCCAGACGCCCACGTAGGCGCGATCACCGTCCACGATCCCGTGGTGGAGCTTGGGCTTGAGGCCTTCCGGCCAGTCGGGGGTCTCCCCGCCCGCCTCCCACTGTCCCTCGAGCCACCAGCGACCGATCTCGCGGGGGCGGGTGGGGTCCGAGACGTCGACCATGACGAACATGCGGTCCCGGAAACCGGGAAGGATGGCGGAGAAGGCGACGGTGGGCTCGAGCCCGCTGTACCACATCCGGTGCACGCCCCGACCCCCCGTGTCGTAGAAGGCGATCTCGCGCGGCCGCTCGGGATCGGCGAGGTCGAAGATGGAGAAGCCGGTGCGTTCCGCTCGCTCGCCGCTGCGCCACTCGTAGTTGACGAACAGCAGGCCGTCGGCGATCTGCACCTTGGGGGACATGGTGTGCGCGTAGCCGGGGAGGAAACCCTTGAGCTCCGGCTCATGCGGGGCGGAGACGTCCAGGATGGCCGTCCCCACACCCGGGTCCATGCTGCCGACATAGAGGTGGTGGCCATGCGACATCAGCTGCATGGTCCTGCCCCTGCCGGCGAGGTCGTGACGTCCGAGGAGCTCGAAACCCATCACGCGCCTACTTCAGCTTGGCGACGGCCTGCTTGAGGATCGGCACGATCGCCTGGCCCGCCGCTGCGATCTGTTCCACCTTGGGCTGCTCTACCGAGCCCTTCATGGGCACCAGGAACAGACCCGTCTTCTTCGACTCGGCCTGGAGGCCGGGGTCCTGCAGGGCAGCCCAGATGCCATCGCGCAGCGCCGTCACCGCGGCCTGCGGCATGCCGGGAGGGCCGAAGAAGCTGCGGTGCATCTCGATCATGTTCACGATCGCCTGCACCGTGGCCTTGCCCTTGCCCTGGGTGACCTCGAGCGCCGTCGGCACGTTGGGGTAGCTCGGCTCCCGCTGCGAGCCGATGATCAGGATCGGCCTCAGGTCGCCGGACTTGATGCCCGGCAGTGAGGAGTGCCAGGCGGTGATGTGCCCGTCGCCCTCGCCCTTGATGACCGCGAGCGTGGTGTCGGAGTTGCCCTGGTAGCCGGTGACCGGCTTGAGCGGGAAGTGCAGGGCGTCGGCGAGCACCGCCATGGTGTAGAAGTCCTCATCGGTACCCTGCGACGGGAAGACGAAGGGCCGGCCCAGGTTCTGGACGTCCTGGATGGTCTTGATCTTCGACTTGCCGCCCACCACCAGCACGCGCGGCTCCGTCGCGGCGCGCCCGAGGTAGATGAACTTGGTGGCGTCGAACTCGACCCCGGTGCTGCCGGAGAGCTGCGCCAGGACCAGCGCAGGCACGCTGGTGAAGGCGATCGTCAGACCGTCGGGCTTGGCGTGCCACAAGTAGTTGGCCCCGAGCACCCCGCCGGCGCCCTGCATGTTCTTGATGTGCACGTCGGCCGCGCCCAGGTGCTTCTGGATGTAGGGCGCGATCATGCGGGCGTACTGGGTCATGTGGCCGCTCGGGCTGTTGGGGAGGATCAAGGTGATCCGCTTCCCCTTGAAGTAGTCCGAGCTCGACTGCGCCGCCGCCAGCCCGCCGAACAGCGCGAGCAGTGCGAACACGATTCCCATCGTCTTGACAAGCGTTCTCTTCGTCACCATGCCTCCGTACCTTCCGTAACGTCGGGCGTACATGTCGACTCGTTCTCGCGGACGGCCCTCCCTTCCTCCCCTAGAGCAGCCCCGGCACGTACCCGGGGAAGAGCTGGGTGTGGAGCAGCACGACGAAGAGCAGGTAGAGGGACCCGCTCACGCCGATCGCGAGGCTCAGGGTGGCGTACCAGCGCAGCCGGCCGAACATCGCGGAGTAGCCGAAGATGAACAGGAAGATGGCGAGGATGGGCCCGAACAGCATGAACAGCGCCAGCAGCGCCAGCACCAGGCCGAGCGCCAGGGCCTCACGGCGGCCGATGACGGACACGTCGGTCGCCGCTCCGGGGCTGCGGCGCGGGCGAGCGGCGGCCGCGTTCATGCGGGCGGCCTCGGTGTGAGCGTTGCGCCGGGTGAGGACGTCGAGCACGTCGACGTGGAGGTCGTCCTCCGAGCCCCGGTTCTGGACGATCAGCTGCGCCACGATCAGGAGGATGCTGAACACGGCCACCGGCACGGGGACCATGCGCGTCTGCGGACCGTAGGTCAGGCTGATGGCGAGGATGGCGCCGAACGCCACCAGCAGCGCCCCCGCCACCACGTTCTCCTGGGCACGGCGGCTCACGACTCGCTCGATTCCGGCGCCTGCGGGGTGCCCTCGACCTCCGAGCCGGAGGCGCCCCCACCGCCGCCGTCTCCGTCCGGTGACCGCCGCTGCATCCGCCAGCGCCGCAGCACCGGGAGCGCCATCGTGAACAGCACGAACAAGAACATCGCGAGCGTGACCGGCCGCGTGAAGATGAAGGCGTTGCCGTAGAGCGTCAGCGAGATGTGCAGGTCGCGTTCGATCATGGTGGCGAGGACCATCCCGATCACGAAGTCGGCGCGCGAGTAGTTGTACTTGTCCATCACGTAGCCGATCGCCCCAAAGACCGCGGCGACGACGACGTCGCCGATGCGGCCGCGGGTGGCGTACGCGCCCATGAAGCACACCGCCAGCACCGTCGGTACCAGGTACCTCGCGGGCAGGCGAGCGGACTGCGCCAGCGGTCGGGAGCTCAGCAACCCGATCCCGGTGGTGAGGATGTTGGAGATGACCAGGATCCACACCATCGTGAACACCAGGCTCAGGTTGGTGGTGAGCATCTGGCGTCCGGGCGTGACGCCCATGTTGATGAACGCGGCCAGCAGGATGGCCATGCTCTCGCCACCCGGGATGCCGAACGCCAGCGTGGGGAGCAACCCGCCGCCCTCCGTCGCCGCCAGGGTGGCGTCGGGGCCGATGATGCCTTCCACCGCACCCTTGCCGAAGCGCTCGGGGTTCTTGGAGGTCTGGGCCGCCTGGGCGTAGGCCGCGATGCCGCCCACGCTGGCACCGACGCCGGGGAGCACCCCGATCCAGAGCCCGAGCACGCTCGAGCGCAGCACCAGCCACCAGTGCTTGAAGGCATCCCGCACGCCGTCCATGACCGTGCTCGTCGCCTCCGGGATGGGTTGATCGATGCCGCTTCCGCCGCGGACGAATAGCTTCATCATCTGGGAGACGGCGAACAGCCCGATCATGGCCACGGGGAACGACACGCCGTCGAGGAGGAAGAGGTTGCCGAAGGTGTAGCGCGCGGTCCCGGTGATCGGGTCCATCCCGATGAAGGCGACGAGGATCCCCATCCCCGCTGCGACCAGCCCCTTGAGCACGGAGCCTTCGCTGAACAGCGCGATGATCGAGAGCCCCCAGAGCGCCATCATGAAGTACTCGCTCGGCCCCAGCGCGAGCATGAGCGGCCGGACCACCGGGATGGTGATCACCAGGAACACGGCGCCGATGACCCCCCCGAGCAGGGCGGCCATCGCCGAC
>JARRMM010000197.1:0-6054 GCA_037386005.1 Deinococcales bacterium
GGCGCTGGATCGCGCCCACCTGCTGCGCGAACGCCTCGGCCAGCCGACGCGCCGATGAGCCGAACGCGTCGGGGTCGGTGAAGCTGTCGACGTTGAGCACGGCGACCACCTCCCCGGCATCCGTGATCGGGACGCAGATGTTGGCGACGATGTCGTCGACGCGGGCGGCCGCCACCCTCGAGGTGGAGCGGTCGCCACCCGAGGCCGCACTCAGCTGGCGGACCGCCGGGCCGCGCACGATGCGAGGGGTCCCGCGGCGGTAGCCCTCCACGCCGTCGCGGTACCAGGAGAGCTCGTCGGCATCGCTGAACGGCGCCAGCGTGCGCAAAGCGTCGACGTCGTAACCGACGGCCGCTGCGTAGCGGAACCCGTCCTCGCCGCGGACCAGGATGGTGGCCCCTTCGGCGCCCGGGATCAGGCGCACTGCCGAACCCGCGGCACGCCGGTACAGCTCGCTCGGCTCCTCGGCGCGCGCCAGCCCGCGCACGCCGTCGAGCATGGCCACGAGTTGACGGTCGAGGGTGGCGCGGTCGAGCACCACGCCCAGCGAGGTCGCGACCAGCCCCAGCACGCGTTCCTCGCGCGCGCTCCAGGCTCGTGCGCCGCCCAGGTCCGCCAGCAGTAGCAGGGCCTGTGCGTCGCCCGAGGCGTTGGCGATGGGGACGATGGCCGTCCCCCGCAGGCCCGTGGCCCTGGCCAGCTCGCCGCTCCTCGTGTCGGCGGCGGCGTCGCCGACCAGCAGCGGCTCGCGGCGCTCCCAGGCATGGCGCAGCAGACCGCTCAACGGCATGCCGTCGGTCAGCGCGCGGCGGAGCGCGTCCGGCAGCGGGCCGTAGAGCGCGAGCGAGTGCAACCGACCCTCGCGCGGCACCGCCACGGCGCCGGCCTCGACGTCGAGGGCGGGCACGAGGTCCGCCAGGGTCGTGGCGGCCGCTTCGCGCGCGCCCTCGGCCAGCAACAGGCGCCGCGTGAGCCCGGCGATGAGCATCTGCTCGGACCGCTGCCGCTCGAGCTCGCCCAGCGCCTCGAGGCGCCCCAGCACCTCTTGCGCGATGTGCGCGAAGGCGTCGAGGGTGCGGTGGTCGTCCTGGTCGAAGGCGTCGATCTCTGCGTGCTCCAGGTTGAGGACCGCACGAACCTGGCCGCCGACCAGGAGGGGGAGGGCCAGCTCGCTGCGCGTCGGGGGGGCGGCGTCGTCGCCGACGTAGCTCGCTTCCTCGGCGGTGTCGGGGACGTACTGGGCGCTCGAGCTCCACAGGGCGCGCCCCATCACCGAGGTGCGCGGCACCCGGAAGTCCCGGGTGAGGTCGGCCCGCCAGGC
Source organism: Deinococcales bacterium (assembly GCA_037386005.1). Classification (GTDB taxonomy): domain Bacteria; phylum Deinococcota; class Deinococci; order Deinococcales; family Trueperaceae; genus JASBRS01. The sequence goes on from JARRMM010000197.1 coordinate 1,322, forward strand.
CGCCTGGAAGCGCAGCCCGTCGCCGTCCGGGACGAACACCTCGGCGTGGGTGACCGCGAGGATCTCGGCGAGCAGCCGGGGAAGCATGGCGAAGAGCGCCTCGGCGTCGCGCGCGCTCTCCATGGCGAGGGCCGCCTCGCTCAGGAGTCGGGCGCGGCGCTCGTTGCGGCGTGCGCTGCGAGCGGTGGCGTGCCACAGGGAGAAGAGGTTGTTGCCCGCCAGCGTCCCCAGCACCAGGAGGCCGCCGAAGCCGGCGAGCTCGGCGGGGCCGTGTCCGGTCACGCCACGGGTGCGCAGCCAGGCGAGCGCCAGTCCGATGGGGACGAGTGGCACGGCGGAGCGCCAACCGAGGCCGGCGGCGGTGATCAACAGGGGTAGGGCGAGCAGCAGGCCGAGCCAGAGCTGTGGCCAGTTCAGCGCGACGCCGATCACGAACAGCACGGCGCTGACTGCGCTCCACGCGAGCGGCCCGCGGCGGACCGAGGGCCACCGGCCCCAGCGCGCCCGACCCCCACGGCGCAGGCCAGGGGGGTCCGTTCCGGGATCGTCGTCGCGCGGGGAGAGGAGGGGTCGGTCGCGCGCCATCGTAGGAGAGGGCGGACCACCGTATCCTGGGTGTCGACCAGAACGACGTCCAGGACGCAGTGAGGGGCTCCGCCGCGATGTCCCGATTTTCTCGTGTGCTGCGCGCGACGCGCGATAAACTACCTCACGTGGCACGGCGCGGCAAAGGCAAACGTTCGAAGAAGCGCGTCCAGCTCGACCTGGAGGCCATCGGTCTGGTCCTGCTGGCGGGCGGGATCTTCCTGCTGGGGGTGGTCCTCCCCGGGCTCCCCACGGGCCAGGTGGGGCGCGCGGTGCGCGCTGCCCTCGCGGGTCGCTTTGGCTGGGGGGCGTACGCGCTGCCGTTGCCTCTGCTGGCGCTGGGAGGGCTGTTCCTGCTCCGTAGGAGCCCGCGCTGGTGGCCGCGCCTGCTCGCCGGTTACCTGCTCTTCGCGGCGGGAGCGTGGGGGGTCGTGGTCGTGCTGGCGGCGCCGCACACCGGGCGTTACGGGCTCGCGCTGCGCGCGTCGCTGACCGGCGCCTGGGGCGCCCTGGCGATCATCCCCGCGTTGTTCGTGGCCTCGGTCGGGTGGGACCTGCTGCTGGGCCTCACGCCCACGCGCCTCACGCGCTCGTTGCTGCTGACGCTGGTGAAGTCGGTGCGCGGTGCGGGTCGAGGGCTGTGGCAGGCCAGGCGTCGGGCCAAGGAACGTGCCGCCTTCCGCGCCGACGTCGCCCTCGCCCGTCGGGCGCTGCAGGAACTCGACCGGGACCTGCAGGCGCTGAGCACGCTCTACCCGGGCAGCGCCGAGCTGGACCGCTGGAGGGCCGAGGTGAAGGCGTCCGTGCGGCGACTGTCGGGCCGGCCCGACGGCGAGCAACTGGCCGACGCGCGGGCCGACCTGAAGGCGTGGCAGAGCGCCGTGAAGGACTTCGCGCGCGACCGGGCGTCGGAGATGGTCGAGCTGCTCAAGGCCGAGGGCGCCCATGCCCCGCAGGACGCAGCCGACGGCTTCGGGGAGACGCTCGACGGCTGGGCCCGCAGGCTGAAGGCCACGCTGGACGATCCGGTGTCGGGGCGCACGCCGACAGCGCGCGCGCTGGACCGGCTGCGCAAGACGCTCGCGCTCGACCTGACAGGGCTGCTGGAGCGCTACCGGCGGGTCACGCGCGAGCGTGACCTCGATCAGCGCGCGCTCAAGGGGATGAGCCCCCGCCAGCTCGCGCGTGCTTCGGCCGACCACGGCCGCAGGCTGCAGGACTACGTCCGCCTCGAGACCGACGCCGCGCGGCTCGACGCCGACGCGGCGGCGCTCGAGCCCTGGCGCGACCTGGCGCTGCGCCTCCAGCAGGTGCAGGAGGCCTATCCCGACGCCGCCGAGGTGGACGACTTCGACGAGACCCTGGCGGCCGAGCTGGACCAGAAGGGGACCGCAACGCTGGCGCGCTTCGAGGGTTGGCGGGAGGCGTTGGAGGCCGTCGCCGGCCGCGCCGAGGCGGCCGCTCGACGGGAACGCGAGGCCGTCGCCGTCGGGGCGGCGGTGGGGGCCGCTGGCGCATCCGGCGCCGGCCTCGTCGAACCGGAGGGTGACGGCGCGGCCGAGGTCGACCGACCGCCGTGGCTGGCGCCCGACGACGAGGACCCGTTCCTGGCGGACGGCGCGGTCCCGGCCGCCGCGCCGCCGGTCGACGGTCGCGACCCCGAGCTGGAGGCGGCGCTGTTGGACGACGGGGTCGTGGCCGGTTCTGCGGTCGGAGGAGGGGCCGGAGTACGGCGGCATCCCCATCCAGGTGCCGCCGCTCACCCTGCTGGACGAGCCGGAGGCGGCGGTGGAGGACCGCGCCGAGCTGGCGCGGGAGCACCGCGAGCGGGTGCGCAAGATCGACGACACCCTCTCCAGCTTCAACCTGCAGGGGCGGGTGGTGGCCGCCGTGCGGGGGCCGACCGTGACGCGCTTCGAGGTGGAGCCGGCGCCGGGGGAGAAGATCGCGCGCTTCGCCAACCTGTCCGATGACCTGGCGTTGGCGATGGCGGTGGGGAGCGTGCGCATCGAGGCGCCGATCCCGGGCAAGAGCGTGATCGGCCTGGAGGTGCCCAACGCCAACCGCGAGCTGGTGCGGTTCCGGGAGGCGGCGGAGTCGGGCAGCTTCCGACGCGCCAAGGCCAGGCTGCCGATCCTGCTGGGCAAGTCGATCGACGGCGACATGGTGGTGGGGGACCTGGCGAAGATGCCGCACCTGCTGATCGCCGGCTCGACCGGGTCGGGCAAGTCGGTGGCGGTGAACACGCTGATCGGGAGCTTGCTGTACCGCTTCCTGCCGACCGACCTACGGCTGTTGATGATCGACCCGAAGATGGTGGAGCTCACTCCCTTCGACGGCATCCCGCACCTGCTGCGCAACGTGGTGACGAACCCCACGGACGCCGCGGGGGTGCTGCTGGGGGCGGTGGCGCACATGGAGCGGCGCTACAAGATGATGTCCAAGGTGGGGGCCAAGAACCTCGATCAGTACAACGAGAAGGCGCGCAACCTGGACCTGCCGGAGCTACCGTTCATCGTGATCGTCATCGACGAGCTGGCGGACCTGATGATCACCAGCCCCAAGGAGGTGGAGTCGGCCATCATGCGCCTGGCGCAGATGGCGCGCGCGACCGGCATGCACCTGATCCTGGCGACGCAGCGCCCCAGCGTGGACATCCTGACGAGCCTGATCAAGGTGAACGTGCCGGCGCGCATGGCGTTCGCGGTGTCGAGCAGCCACGACTCGCGCACGATCCTCGACAGCATGGGCGCCGAAAGGCTCATCGGCCTGGGCGACATGCTCTTCTACCAGCCGGGGCTGGTGAAGGCGGTGCGCTTGCAGGGCCCGTTCGTGAGCGAGCACGAGGTCGGGACCCTGAGCGACTTCCTCCGGCGGCAGTACTTCGACGACGACTTCGTCGAGGCCTACGGCGCCGACTTCGACCCGCCCAGCTCGTTCGAGTCCGACGCCAGCGGCCTGATCGACTGGAACGACGACAAGCTGCGCGCCGCCGCGGAGCTGGTGGTCAACGAGGGGCAGGCCAGCGTCTCCAGGCTGCAGCGGAGGTTGCAGGTGGGGCACGCCCGCGCCGGCAAGCTGATGGACTCGCTCGAGGCGCTCGGCGTGGTCGGCCCCCACCAGGGGAGCAAGCCGCGCGAGGTGCTGGTCGAGTTCGACGAGCTCCCCAACGTCTTCGGCAAGTAGCCCGCCTACCGCGGCAAGGCCGAACGTCACTTCCAGCCGAGTCGGCGCCGGCGCTATCCTGGGACGCCGCCGGACGGAAGCCCTCCGCTGGCCGACGTTCACCCTCAGTCAGGGCCCGCCGAGACGGGCCGAGCCGCTCGCAGGTCGGCGACGCTGCCGGCGGCGAGCGTCGGAAGGGATGTGGCATGGACGAGGCCGTCTCCACCCCCGATGCTGCACTGCCGAGGCTGAACGAACCCGCCCCCGACTTCGTCGCGAACACCACCCACGGCAAGCGTGCGTTGGCCGACTATGCGGGTCGCTGGCTGGTGCTCTTCTCCCACCCGGGCGACTTCACGCCGGTGTGCACCACCGAGTTCCTCGCGTTCTCGAGCGCCTTCCCGGAGTTCCAGGCGGCCGGCGTCGAGCTGCTCGGGTTGTCGGTCGACAGCGTCCATGCGCACCTGGCGTGGGTCCGCAACATCGAGGAGCACTTCGGCGTCGAGGTGCCCTTCCCGGTGATCGACGACGTCTCGATGCGGGTGGCGCGGACGTACGGCATGATCCAGCCCGGCGCCAGCGGTACCGCTGCCGTCCGGGCGGTCTTCGTCATCGACCCGCAGGGGGTGCTGCGCGCCATGCTCTACTACCCCCTGACCACGGGGCGTTCGGTGAGGGAGATCCTGCGGCTCGTCCAGGCGCTCCAGGCCACCGACGCGCACGGCATCGCCACGCCCGAGGGCTGGGAGCCCGGTGACAAGGTGATGGTGCCGCCCCCGGACACCCAGGAGGGGGCCCAGGCGCGTCTGGAGGAGGGCTACGAGTGCGTGGACTGGTACTTCTGCAAGCGGGAGTTACCTGCCTGAGGCACGCGGGAGCGCCGCCTACGAGGCGCCGTGACGGGCGCGGGGGCGCCCCGTCGCGCCGATTGGCTTCACCGAGAACGGGCCCCGGCCGCGCCTAGGCGCAGCCGGGGCCCGTCG
>JARRMM010000198.1:0-3573 GCA_037386005.1 Deinococcales bacterium
TGACTCGCCTGGGCACCCTGAGACACCTTCTCGGGGCGGGTCCCGGCTCCACCACTACCGGGACCGCGGGTCAGGAACTCGACGCGCGAGCCTTCCACGCGCGTCGTGAACCGCCGATTGCCGTCGCGGTCCGTCCACGAGTCGTTGACGAGACGGCCGATCACGAACACCGGGTCGCCCTTGGAGAGCTCCGCGGTGGCCTCGGCCAGCTCGCGCCAGACGTTCACGTCCACGAAGTGCGTGCGCTCCTGGTCGTTGCCGCCGCGATCGCGGAAGCGATCGTTGACGGCGACGCTGAAGCGCGTCACGGCGCTGCCGTTGGGGGTGTAGCGCAACTCGGCGTCGCGGGTGAGGTTGCCGATGATCAGCACCTCGTTGAGCGCGTCGCGCAGGCGATGCTGGCCCTTGGCGTCGGTGACCGTCGGCTCGCCGCCGCGGGCGCCCGCCGTGAGCACCTCGACGCGTTGAGCCACGACATCGAGCGCGGCCCGGCGCTGCCCATCCTGCGACTCCCAGCTACGGTAGTTGAGGCGCCCCTCCACGAACACGGGCGTGCCCGGCTCGAGCTGATTGACCAGGGACTCCCCCTGCGCGCCGAAGACCGTGACCCGGTGGTACCAGGCCAGCTCGCGACGCTTCTCGTCGTCGCCGATGACGTGATCGTTGCCGGCCACGTTGAGCTCCAGGATGGCCAGACCCCCCGGCGTGTAGCGCAACTCGGGCGCCTGCGTCAGGGTGCCTGCCAGGTACACGTTGTTCAGACCTCGTGCCATGGAGCTCTCCTCGACTCACCGAAGACGGAACGCGTGGCCGACTAGGCGCCGGCCTCGGCCTCCGCCTTCTCCCGCGACTCCTTGCGGGTCTTCCACTCGGGACGGTCCTTGACCACCAGTACGCGCATCACGTTATCACGCTGGCGCAGGGCGGTCTCGAGCGCCTTGGGCTTCTCGCTCGACAGGCGTAGGCGGTAGATCAGGTAGTAGCCGTCGTTGAGCTTCCGGATGGGATAGGCGAGGCGGCGAACGCCCCACTCGTCCAGCTCCAGGATCTCTCCTTCGGCGCGCTCTACCTGCGTCGTGACGGCATCCTTCTCGGTCTGGAGCTGCTGCTCGCTCAGGTTCGGATCCAGGATGACGTTCAGATCGTAGGTCGCTTCGGACATGGGCACCTCCTTCCAAGGCCGGTGGCTGCGGCGGGCGTGTCCGGCGGCCAGCCTCCCGGGCTCCGCCCGTTCGACCTCCCGACACGCAACGACCGGGCCCGACCTCTCGGCCGGCCCTCGGCCCGCGTCACAGCCCTCCCCAGCGTGGGCTCGCCACCGCGCCGCCCGCGGCCGCAAGGAGCGCTTGCATCACGGCCCGTGCGGAAGCCGGCGGCTGGCGCGGCAAATTGGGATTGTAGCACGGAGGCGGGCCGCGAAGGAAGCGGGGTGCCGGCGGCGGACGCGGGAGCGCCCCGGCGCCACCGGCGGAAACGAGGGGGCAAGGGCGCCGGGCAGCCGCTTGCGGACACGGAAGAAATCGCACGGACGCGACCTGCGAGACCGTCTAGCGTAGGCGTGCCGAAAGGAGTCTCGTGATGCGACGCGCCCCCCTTCTCCTACTGACGACCGGCGTCGGCCTGATGCTGCTGCTGTCGAGCTGCAGCCAGCCCGTCGCCCCGCTCGACAAGACCGCGGCGACCCAGCTCGCCGCCGTCGGCCAGAGTGGCGACCAGATGATGTACGGGATGATGGACCCGACCTCCACGCTGACGCCCGCCAGCGTGGCCACCTCCGCTCTGACGACCGCGGGGCTGTCCGCCCAACCGCTCTCCTACTGCACCAGCGCCAACTACACGAAGACCGGATGGGGGACCGATACCGACAGCGACGGCATCCCCGATCACGCGACGATCCAGTACGCGTGTAGCACCTCCGGGGTCACGATGTCGGGGACGCTCACCGTCCAGGACAAGAGCGGGATGTACACGGGCTACACGGTCACGCTCTCCAACTTCAAGCTCACCGCGCTCGTCAGCGGGCAGACCTACAGCCTGTCGGCGAACATGACGTTCGATCTGAGCGGCAGCCCGTCGACGACGTACACCCTCGACGACTCGCTCGACATCAACGCGGACTTCCCCGGCTCGAGCGGGAGCCTCAGCATGAGCGGGCATCCCACCTACACGCCCGATAGCGCCTCCGATCCGTTCGCGGCGGGCACGTTCACGCTGGACGGCCAGGCGACCTTCGTGGCGCCCAACGGGAAGACGTACTCGGTGACGCGCAAGGGCCAGAACCTCCACTTCGACAAGGCGAACACAACCTGCACGACCGACTTCGACGCCGGCACGGTGACCTACGTGGACGGCCAGGGCAACACGCTGGAGCTCGCCTACACGTGCGGGGCGGTGACCGCGACGTACAACGGGGGCCCTCTCCCCTGAGCGCACGACCGGCTGGACGTGGGACGGTGCGGCCCGCCCGCGGGCCGCACCGTCCGCTCCCGCAACGTGGCGCGTGCCGTCGAGCCGGGTCAACGGGCATCGCCGCCTCGGCACCGCTCTCGCGGGCCCCTCGCGCCTCAGGTCCCGTCTTCTGGGGCTCCGCCCTTGCGTGCCCCGGTCATCGCCCCGACCACCCGCTCCGCTTCCCGCACGCAGTCGTTGACACCTACCCCGTGGTAGGCGTTGCCGGCGAGGTGGAGGCCGGGGAGGTCGGCGAGTGCTTGGTCGACGGCGGCCAGGCGTGAGGGGTGCCCGAGGGTGTACTGCGGGATGGCCTGCGGCCAGCGCACCGTCTCGACGAACTCCGGCTCGGCCACGATGCCCATGGTGACGCGCAGGTCGCGCCGCACCACGGCGAGGGCCTCGGCGTCCTCGAGCTCGAGCATGGCGGGGTCGAGGCGCCCGCCCGCCAGCACGCGCACGAGCACCTTCCCCTCCGGCGCCCGCTGCGGGTAGAGGGTCGAGGTCCACAGCACCCCGAGGCTGCGCACGCCCTGGCCGCGCGGCACCAGGAAGCCGAAGCCGTCGTGGACGCGGGGCACGTCGATGCGATCGAAGCCCAGCCCGAACACGCGCACGCCCGCGTAGGGGATGGCCGCCAGGGCATCGGCCGCGGCCGGACTGTGGGCTCGCAGAAGGTCGGCGGCGGCGGGTGTCGGCACCGTCAGGACGACGTCGTCGAAAAGGTCGGCGGCCGCGCCCGAGCCGCGCCCGGCGAGGTGCAGGCGGTAGCCGGCGCCCCCGTGCCGGCGCTCGAGGCCCTCCACGCGCGTCTCCAGGCGGACGTCCCCCGCGAGGCCGCCCTGCAGCGCGTCGAGCAGCCGCTGCATGCCGCCGGCGCGGAACGACGTGAGCCGGCCGCCCGAGCCGGAGCCCGGGGCGGCGCCCGCCTGCTCCCGTGCCCGCTCGCGAGCCTTGCGACGCGCGCTCCGCTGTCCCGCCACGAGCGCCTTCACGAGGCTGCCGTGGGCGCGCTCCATCGCGCGCAACCGCGGGAACAGCGCGTCGACGCTCAGCTCCCGCGGGTCGCCGGCCGTGATGCCCGACACGAAGGCGTCGGCGAGCGCGTCGGCGAAGGCGCGGCCG
>JARRMM010000199.1:0-3556 GCA_037386005.1 Deinococcales bacterium
TCGGGCTGGTGATGAGCGGGGGGTTGTCGCTCACGTGGCTCGAGCGCGAGCTCGGCGAGCACGAGCACCGCCTGGCCGAGGACGCGGGGCGCGACCCCTTCGAGGTGCTCATCGAGCGGGCGGCCGCGTCCACGCCGGGCGCCCGCGGCCTGCTCTTCCTCCCCTTCCTGGAGGGTGCCGCCACCCCCTTCCAGGAACCCGAGCTGCGCGCTGCCTTCCTGGGCCTGGCCTCGTCGCACCGCAAGGGGGACCTGGTGCAGGCCGTGCTGGAGGGCGTGGCGTACAACGTGCGCGACTCGGTGGCGTTGTTCGAGCAGCTCGGCAGCGAGGTGCGCGAGGTGCGGCTCAGCGAGGGCGGCAGCCGCAGCGACGCCTGGTGCCAGATCATCGCCGACGTGCTCCAGCGGCCGGTCGTCACCCTCCACGAGCTCGACGCCTCCGCGCTCGGCGCGGCCATGATCGCCATGGCCGGCACCGGCGGGCACGCCGGGAGCCGCGGCGACCTGGCCTCGGTGGTCGCCGCCGTCGTCCGGACCCAGGCCGGCCGGGCCTTCGAGCCGCGCGGCGAGCTCGCCCCGATCTATGACGCGTCGTACGCCCGCTACCACAGCGCCGTGGAGCACCTGCTGGCGTGGGTGCACGGGCGCGACGAGGGGGCGGACTGAGGGGACGCCCTCCTCAGGCCGCAACCAGCGCCGCCACCGCCTGCACCGTGCGCCAGTTGCGCACCGTGCTCGTGGTGGCGAGCGCTCGGTCGAAATAGTCGTTCGTGAGGCGGGTACGGGCCATCCCGTTCGGCAGGCGCAGGTAGATCTCGCGGCCGCGTACGGCGAACGCGTCAGGAGACGAACGGTTGGGATCGAGCGCAGCGACCGCGTTCGCCTCCGGCTCCTCGGTGAGGAACACGACGTGGAGTTGTTTCTCGTCGGCGCCGGGCCGGTGGAAGGGGTTGCCGGTCAGCACGGCCTGCAGCTCGCCAGCCGAGCGCAGCAGGGCTGGCACCGCGAAGCCGAAGCGACTCTCACAAGCACGCTCGACGGCCGCCGGTAGGGCTCCTGCGACCGCAGCATCGGCCCGGAACACCACGTTGCCACTCTGAAGGTAGGTCCGGGTCTCGCGTGCGCCCAGCTCCTCGAAGAGCGCCACCAGCTCAGCCATCGCCACCTTGCGCTTGCCGCCGACGTTGATGCCGCGCAGCAGCGCCACCCACTTCGTCCTGTCCTCGGCCATGCTCCATCATGCGCCCTTGGTCCACGGCGGATCGCCTGGCCAGCAGGCCCTGCGCGTCCGGCGCCGGACTCCACGGCCTGCGACCCCAGGCGGGAGACCGGACCCGCGCGGCGGCGCCGGGTGCTCGGTGTCAACTCTCAACGCCATGTCGCTCGTACTTTACATGTCGGGTCCGCAGGACTACAGTGGCAATGGAGCGGCCCCCTACGGTCTGGCGAGAGGAGACGGGTGCAGAACACGATCAAGGACCTCAGAACCGGGCGCGGCTGGTCCCAGGCCGACCTGGCGGGCCGACTCGGGGTCTCGCGCCAGACGGTGAACGCCTTCGAGACGGGCCGGAGCGAGCCGAGCCTGCAGACGGCGTTGCGCCTCGCCTGGCTGTTCGACACCGCCATCGAGGACCTGTTCCTCGTCGACCTGGAGGAGAAGATGGCATTCCTCGACGAAGCCTGGGAGTACCAGGACCGCACCGCCACCGCGATCGACGAGGTCGGCGTGATGGACGACATGGGACGCCAGGGCTGGGAGCTCACCGGCTTCGGCCCGATGGTGCTGCACTTCCGGCGTCCGGAGAACCCCGAGCTGCGCGTTCCCTGGCAGTACCTGCGGCTCACCGAGGTGCTGGGCACGCGCCAGCGCCAGCAGACCGAACAGGACGGGTGGAGCTACTGCGGGAGCTGGATGGGCACGCTGCACTACTTCAAGCGCCGAGCGGACGGCGCCGCCTGAGACGAGGACGCGGCTCGCGCTCAGCCCGTCAGGTCCTGGCGGCGGAAGAGCATGACTGCCAGCGCGAACACCACCGCCGTGTACAGGGCGATGAGGAGAGCCGCCACCAGGCGGCCCTCACCTCCCCCGCTCAGGAGGTTCGCCGCCAACACGGACGGCAGGTACGCCCCCACGCGCGGCGCGATCTGACCGAGGATCGGCTCGACCAGGAGCGCCAGCAGCAACACGCCGCCCACGGGAGCCACCGCCGTGCGCCGCGCCACGGCGAGCGTGAGCCCCAGCGCCACGTACGGCAGCGTCGCGAAGGCCATGGCCAGCACCACCAGCCCGAGGGTCGGCAGTGTGAGGTGGCTGGCGCGCAGGGCCGCGTCCAGGTCGCCCAGCGAGAAGGCCAGCCCCACCGCGATCGGAACGAGCGCCACCAGCACCAGGGCCGGCAAGGCCGCCGCGAAGCGGGCCACGAGGAGCGGGCCGCGTAGGGCGCCGCGCGTGAGCCACAAGGGCAGGGTGCGCCACTGGTACTCCTGACCCAGCGCCGCGCCCACCAGCGCGGCCAGGACCTGGCACCCGATCAGCCCGATCGGCACGGAGAGCTCGAGCGCGCTGGGGCGCACGCCGGACGCCGGTGGCGCCGAGAGCGACACCACCAGGGCAAGCGCCGTGATCACCACCGCCATCACGCCCGCCAACCGCCACACCGGGGAGCGACGGAAGAGCTTGACCAGCTCGGCCGACGTCAGGGCGATCATGCGGCCACCTCCGACGGCGGCATCGACTCGCCGGCCGGCGCGGTGAGCTCGAGGAAGAGCGTCTCCAGGTCGGGGCGGCCGCTCGATACCTCGCTGGGAACGTGCCCGACCCCCACCAGGAAGGCCACCAGGCGCTGGGGATCGACCCCTTCGACCTCGAGGTAGGCGCCGTTCTCCGCGATCCGCGTGACGCCCTCGAGCTCCGCCAGTCGGCGGGCGGCCGCGCCCGCGTCGTCGAGCCGTACCCGCACCGACGTCACGTTGGGGAGCAGTGTCCCGACCGGACCCGCGGTGACCAGGTGCCCGTGATCGAGCACCGCCACCTCGTCGCACACCTGCTCCACCTCGTGCAACAGGTGGCTGCTGAGGAAGACGGTGGCCCCCCGGGCCGCCACGCTCCGCAGCAGGTTCTTCACCTCGCGCCGCCCGGCGGCGTCCATGCCGCTGGTGGGCTCGTCGAGCACGAGGAGCTCCGGCTGTTCCAGCAGGGCCATGGCCAGGCCGAGTCGCTGCTTCATCCCGGTCGAGAAGGTGCCGGCGCGGCGACGCGCGACCTCGGACAGGCCGACGCGCTCCAGCACGGCGTCGATGGTGACGCGGCCATCATGGCCGGGCACGAGGCCGGCCAGCAGCTCCAGGTTGCGGCGCGCGCTGAAGCTCGGGATGAGCGCCGGCGCGCCGACCAGCGCACCGACGCGCCGAAGCGCGCGTGGATCGCCCGGCGTCACCGAACGACCGAGCACCTCCACGCGGCCTCGGGTCGGGTGCACGAGCCCGAGCAGCATCCCGATCGTGGTGGTCTTGCCGGCACCGTTCGGGCCGAGGAACCCGAACACCACGCCACGGGG
>JARRMM010000200.1:0-4165 GCA_037386005.1 Deinococcales bacterium
GTGTCCGTGCCACGCGTCAGCCGCCACGTCGTGTCCCGACCCCGGCTCCTTCGTTCGCTGGCTGGGTTGGCAACAGAGGTTTCCGCGCCTAGTTCCGTGGTGCTCGTCTCCGCACCCGCCGGCTACGGCAAGACCACGCTGCTGGCGACTGCGGCGCAGGAGTTGCGTTCTGCGGGATGCGCCGTGGCCTGGGTAACCTGTGAACCGGACGAGGACACGACGACATTCTGGCCCGCCCTGATCTCGTCCCTACGATCCGCGCTGGACGCGAGCACGGCCGATCGTGTGCTCGATGCGCTCGCCGGTCTCGAGCCACCCGAGGCGCGAACGAATCGCGACTTCATCGGTCCGCTGATGGCCTGCGTCGACCTCTTCCCCCCGGTCACGGTGATCATCGTCGACGACGTTCACCACCTGCAGGATCGCACAGCGCTGGACGGCTTGTCGCAGATCATCGACTCCGCGCCGAAGGGCGTCCACTTCGTGCTCGGGTGCCGGCGCGACCCCAAGGTTGGCATCGCACGCTGGCGGGTGTCCGAACGGCTGCGTGAGATCCGCGTCGCCGATCTGTCGTTCACACCCGACGAGGCGAATGAGTTCTGGCGTCAGCGCGACGCAGCGTTCGACGAAACCCGCGCGATGCAGATCTGGGAACGAACGGAGGGCTGGGCCGCCGGGCTCCAGCTTGCCGCGCTGTCCATCGGCTCGAGCGAAGACTCGGCTGAGTTCGTGGCCGACTTTCTGGCCAACGATCGGGTCGTCGAGGAATACCTGACGGCAGAGGTTCTCGCGAGAGTTCCTGACGCATGGCGCGAGTTCATGCTCAGCACCAGCGTGGTCGACTCGGTGTGCGGCGACCTGGCCAACCGGTTGACGGGCCGTGACGACGGAGGGGCGATGCTGGCCCAGCTGGAGCACCAGAACCTGCTGGTGGTGCGGCTCGGCAGGACCGGGCGCTGGTATCGCTATCACGAACTGCTGCGCCGCTACCTGCGGGCCGAGCTCGATCGACGCAGCCCGGAGCGACTGCGCGCGCTCACCAGCGACGCTGCCCGTTGGTATCGGGACCAAGGCCGCTACGGCGAGGCTCTTGGCCTTGCTGCACAGGCTCACGACACTGCACTGACGGCCGACCTCCTGCACAGTCACGGGCTGCCGCTGCTGCTCGCCGGATCCCTGGGTCCTGTCCGACGCGCCATCGCGAGTGCGTCAGGCGAACGCGCACGAGCACCGGTCCTGCTAGTGCACCGAGCGCTCGCTGCGCTCGAGGTCGGAGATCTCCTGGACGCGGACGCGGCCCTGGACGGAATTGATCCGCGCAGCCTCGACCTTCAGGCCGACGAGCGCCTCTCGTCCCTGTACTTGCTGGCCCAGATGCAGCGTTCGCGACTCGCGGCGGATCTCGGCAGCGCCTCGGAGAGCGACCTGCTTGCGAGTCGGCTAGACCTCGATCCCTCGCCCGGGGGCGCGCGTCGGGTGCTCGACGAGGACGTCCGGCTCGTCGCGCTGGCGAACCGAGGAGCGTTGCGCCTGTTCGCAGGGGATCACCTCGGGGCTCAAGATGACCTCGTACGCGGAGCGCAGCTGGCTCGGTCGACGGGGCTGAACCATCTGGCGCTGTACTGCCTGAGCCTGGTTCCAGGCAGCTACACAGCGGCCAGCCAGTTCGCCCTCACACGTCAGAGTGCCGAAGAGGCCATTGCCTTCGCCGCCGACCGAGGGTGGAGTCGTTCGGCACGGCTCGCCTACCCGTATGCGCTGGCCGCATGGATGGCCTCCCTCATGCTCGACCCCGAAGCTGCCGCCGCTCGTGCCGCGGAAGCGCTCGACGTGCTCGACGAGATCGACACTGCCGTGGATGCCGAAGCAGAGGGGGCGGCGCGTTCAGCGGAGGCGGTTATCGCGTTCGACCATCCTCGGAAGCGCTGGGCCGCACTCGGCAGGCTGCAGGAGACGACTGAGTTGCTGTCCCCCAACGCTGTATCCCCGCCGTTGATCGCGATACCGGCGGAGCACGAAGTGCGGATGTGCCTCACGCTCGGCCAGTGGCAGATGGCGGAACGCACCGTTTCCCGAGCCCGCGAGAAGCTGGGCGACACGGGCGACGTTGCTGTCATGCAAGCGCAGCTGGCCCACCACCGTGGTCGGGACTCCGATGCGCGGCGCCACCTGCAGCCGGTGCTGGCCGGCGACCTCGTCCCGATCTCATCCACAGCCACAACCACGGCGTGGCTGGTGGAGGCGTTGACAGCCAAGCGCGCCGGTCACGCAGTCGGCGTGGATCGAGCGCTTCGCGCCGCCATGTCGCACGCGTCCCCGACTCAGGCGATTCGTCCGTTCTTCGACGCTGGTTCACAGATGCGAGCGCCGCTGGCCAGCATGCGTGGACGAGCGGGCCACGATGAAGACTTCCTCGACTCGGTCTGCGCGGGCCTCGCGCGCATGGATGCATGGCAGGCGCACATGGGAGCAGGATCTGCCAGCATGGGCGGGCTCGACGGGGCGCCACTGTCGGTGAGAGAGCTTGAGGTACTACGAGAGCTTCCGTCGATGCGCACCCTCTCAGAGATCGCAGCCACGCAGTCCGTCAGCACGAATACGGTGAAGACGCACGTCAAGTCAATCTACTCGAAGCTGGGCGCGCGAAGTCGGCGGGAGGCCATCGCCACCGCACGCGCACGCAGTCTGCTCTAGGTCGCGCGGGGCCCTTGTGGGCGGCGACCGCGATTGCGACGGCGACTGCTTTCACCCGTCTCGGGTGAGGCGCCGCGCGCCCGGCACGTGGCACCCTCCCACAGGTCCCGTGGCAGGCGACGTCTCCGCTCACGACTCAGGAAGAGGACAACATGAATCTCGCTCAGAACCTCAGGGCCAGCGCCGAGGCCTACCCGACGCACACGGCGGTGAAGCTGGACGACGCAGAGGTGTCCTACGCCGTCCTGGCGGACGCGGCGTCCCGCGTGGCGGGCTGGCTGCGCGAGTTGGGTGTCGAACCGGGTGACCGTGTGGGGGTGACGTTGCCGAACATCCCGCAGATGCCGATCATCTACTACGGCATCCTGTGGGCGGGTGGTGTCGTGGTGCCGATGAACCCGCTGTACAAGTCAAGGGAGTTCGGCTACGCGTTGAGCGACTCTGGGGCGAAGGCGCTGTTCGCGTGGGATGGTGTGGCTGCCGAGGCCGAGAAGGGTGCCGCGGACGCGGGGGCGGCGTTCGTGTCTGTCAGCGCGGCGGAGTTCGTGGCTGAGGTCATGACCCACGAGCCGGCGCCGTTCACTGACAGGGCAGACGCCGATACCGCTGTGATTCTGTACACGTCGGGGACGACCGGCTCACCGAAGGGCGCCGAACTGACCCACGCGAACATGACGCGCAATGCCGAGATCAGCGTGGGGCTGGTGAGCCTATCGCCGGATGACGTGGTCTTCGGTGGGCTGCCGCTGTTCCACTCGTTCGGGCAGACGGTCGGCATGAACGCCTCAATTCTTGTCGGGGCCACGATGACCCTGATCCCGCGGTTCGAGCCGACGAAGGCGCTGGAGATCCTGCTGCCGGTGGAGGTGCTGCGCGGGTTCGAACAGGCCTTTGGGGCATTCATCCTGGAGGGCTACGGACTGTCCGAGACCTCGCCGGTCGCCTCGTTCAACTTTGCGGACCGGGAGCGCAAGCCCGGCTCGATCGGCCAGCCGGTGGACGGGGTGGAGTTCAAGCTGATCGACGACGAGTGGAACGAGATCACCGAGGTGGGCGCGATCGGTGAGATCGCGATCAAGGGCCACAACGTCATGAAGGGCTACTACGGCAAGCCCGACGCGACGGCGTGGGCGATCCATGACGGCTGGTTCCGGAGCGGGGACCTGGCCCGCCGCGACGAGGAGGGTTACTACTTCATCGTCGACCGGAGCAAGGACATGATCATCCGCGGCGGCTTCAACGTCTATCCGCGGGAGATCGAGGAGGTGCTCTACGAGCACCCGGCTGTGGCGACGGCCGCGGTGGTGGGCATCCCTCACCCCACCCACGGTGAGGAGGTCGCCGCGGCGATCACACTCAAGCCGGGGGCGAGCGCCACCGAAGACGAGCTGCGCGAGTTCTGTAAGGAGAGGGTCGCGGCTTACAAGTACCCGCGCGTGGTCTGGGTGACCTCCGAGCTGCCGATGGGGCC
>JARRMM010000201.1:0-3544 GCA_037386005.1 Deinococcales bacterium
CGGCCCCCCGGTACATCCCCAGCACGGTGGTGGTATTGCCGACATCGACGGCCAGGAGCATGCCGCGAGTCTACCACCGGCACCGACAGCGCCCGCCCTCGGCTCGCTGGTAGACTGCGCCCCATGAGCGTCAAACCGGATTGGTGGATCCGCGAGCGTGCCGAGGCCGGCATGATCGAGCCCTTCGAGGAAGGTCTGGTGCGCGACGGGGTCATCAGCTACGGTCTGAGCAGCTTCGGCTACGACCTGCGCGCGGCCCCGGAGTGGCGCATCTTCGTCAACGCCTTCAACTCGGTGGTCGACCCCAAGCACTTCGACACCCGCAGCCTCGTCGAGTTCGAGGGGGACGAGTGCATCATCCCCCCCAACAGCTTCGTCCTGACCCGCTCGGTGGAGTACCTGCGCATCCCCGAGGACGTGATGGTGCTGGCGCTGGGCAAGTCGAGCTACGCCCGCTGCGGCATCGTCGCCAACGTCACGCCGCTCGAGCCGGGCTGGGAGGGGCACGTCACCCTGGAGCTGTCCAACACCACGCCTCTCCCGGCCAAGGTCTACGCCAACGAGGGGATCGTGCAGCTCGTCTTCTTCCAGGGCGACCGGCCCCAGCAGACCTACGCCGAACGCAAGGGCAAGTACCAGGGGCAACGCGGCGTCACCCTACCGAGGCTGTAGGCGCCGCGTCGTCGACCCGCGCCGCGTCGTCGACCCGCGCCGATGGCGTCAGGCGACGCTCTCGTCGCCCAGATCGACGCCGGGCAGCCGGATGGTGAAGCAGGTGCGACCCGGCCCTGACTCGACGTCGATGGAGCCGCCGTGGTGCCGCGCGATCTGCTCGGCGATGGCGAGACCGAGGCCCGCGCCCCCACCCGCCCCCTTGTAGAACTTCTCGAAGATGTGGGGCAACACCTCCTGCGGGATGCCCGGACCGTCGTCGGTCACGCCCAGCACCACGTTGCCGTCGTCCAGGCGTAGCGACACCTCCACGCCCTCGCCGCCACCGCTGGCGCGCACGGCGTTGGCCACCAGGTTGCGCACGAGCTGTCGCAAGCGCTCCGGATCGCCCAGCACCAGCCCCCCCGAGGCGCAGCGCAGGCGCACCCCGGGGAACTCCTCGGCGACCGGTTGGAGCACGTCCTCGGCGGGATCCACCAGGTGGGTGGAAACGTCCTCGGGCACCAGCTCGCCGCGCGAGAGCTGCAACAGGTCCTCGACCAAGCGGTTCATGGTGCCGCTGACCCGCAGCGCATCCTCCAGATCGCGGCGGGCACGCTCGTCGCCGTGGCGCTTGGCGCGCTCCAGGAAGCCCTGCAGGCTGGTGAGCGGCGTCCTGAGCTCGTGGCTGGTCTCGGCCAGGAAGGCGCGCTGCGCGTCCATGGCTTCCTGCAGCCGGTGCAGCAGCCCGTTGAGGCTGAACGTGAGCCTCCCCACCTCGTCGCCCGGGCCCTCGTAGGGGATGGGCTCCAGCCGCTCCGGCCCCAGCGCCGCGGCCAGCCGCGACAGGCGCGCGATCGGCCGGATGGCCGCCGCTGCCACCAGGTAGCCCACCACCGCGCTCAGCAGCACCAGCGCAAGCCCCGTGAACAGAAGCGCCCGCGACAGCCTGGCGAGCGCCAGGCCGATGTAGCTCGGGTCTGCCAGCACGGCCACCTCGCCCACGTCGAAGGGGGCCAGCGCCGCCTCCATGCGCTTGCCGCCCAGACGCCCGCTCCACAGCAGGCTACCGGAGCGCGCCGACGCCACGTCGGACGGCGGGATCGCGGCCTGCGCCTGCTCGAACTCCGGCTTCGAGGCCACCAGCAGCATGCCGTTGGGGTCGTAGACCTGCACGACCACGCCGCCGGTGGGGCCGGTGACGCGGGTCCGTGCGCTGCCCTGACCACCTTCGCGGTAGAGCGTGGCCACCGCAGCGGCGTCCTGCCGCAGGGCGTTGCGCAGGTCGGCGTAGAGGCTGGAGCGCACCACGAAGTAGGCGGCCAGGATCGCCACCACCGTCAGCACGGCGATGGCGAGTCCGGCCAGCACGGCGACGCGCCAGGTCAGCGGCAACCCGCCCGTGCGCAGCGGCCGCGTCCTCATCGGGCCGGACCCCCGCGCCTCCGCGCGCCCCGTTGACCCGCTTGCATGCCCGTGCGCGCGCGCCCGGCCGGGGTCCAGACGGCATCGCGGCCGCGTCCGGCCACCGTCAGGACTTCAGCGCGTAGCCGATGCCCCGCACCGTCCGGATCACCCCGTAGCCGCCGGCGTCGCGCAACTTCCCGCGGATGTTGGCGATGTGCACGTCCACGACGTTGCTGGAGGGCGGAAGGTTCTCGCCCCACACGTTGGTCTCGATCTCCTTGCGGCTGTACACGCGTCCCGGTTGACTGGCGAGGTAGGCGAGCAGGTCGTACTCGCGCGGGCTGAGGCGCACCTCGTCGTCCCCCCAGAAGACCTGCCTCCGCACGGGATCGATGGTCATGTCGCCGACCTTGCGCGTGGACCCCAGGCTGCGCTTCCGGAGCTGCACGTTGATGCGGGCGACCAGCTCCTCGACGTGGAACGGCTTGGCCAGGTAGTCGTCGACGCCGGCATTGAGCATGTCGACCTTGGTGTTCAGCTCGTCGGCGGCGGTCAGGATGACGATCGGCGTGTCGCCGGTGCGGCGCACCCGCCGTGCGATCTCCTGGCCGCTCAGGTCCGGCAGGCCGAGGTCGAGCACCACCAGGTCCGGCTCCGCCTCACGGATGGCCGAGAGTCCCCGGATGCCGCTCTCGAACGCCAGGACCTCATAGCCCGCATCCTGCAGCTCCAAGGTGAGCAGCCGCAGGATGTCGACGTCGTCTTCCACGATGAGGATGCGCTTCTTCGACACCTAGTCCCCCTTCCCCGGAGCGATGGCAAGGGCGATGTCGCGCTGCTCGAGCAGCGCCCGCAGCGACACCGGCTGGTCGCTCTCGGGGAACTGCAGCAAGATGTCCTTCCCGTCCACGCTGATCCTGCCGCTGACGGCGCGGGCACCGCTCAACGCCGCCGCGCGCTCGGCCTGGGTGGCGTCGGGAGGGAAGAACAGCAGGCGCAACTCGGTCCCGGGCGCGGGCGCGGTCCGGAAGGTGAGCTGCGCGTCCTGGATCCGTGCGCTGGCATAGACCGTCAGCAAGTCCGGAGACACCAGACGCACCTCGGTGCCCGCCGGCAGGGCAGGAAGAACGAGCGCGCTCTGCGCCACGAGCAGGAAGATGCCCGCGCTCACGGCCGTAGCCTCGGAATCCGACCCCGATCCATGACCCCATGCTATCAGCGTGCCGTGAATGCGCTGCAGGAGCGGCTTAAGGGAACCTTCATCGGCCCGGAGCGCTGCCAGGCCGCCGGCCCGCTCGGCCTCCCAACGGGCCGGCGGCCAGGCAGCCTGCGAGGAGACCGAGAAATGCGCTCGGGGAGGCACCAAAGTGAATGACCTAACCCCACCGGACGGCCCCGTCGGTCATCATGGACGCGGTGTGAAAGCACGCGGGAGAGGGGCGCAGCAGGCCGCCGCCGCCGCGGAGGCGGCGGGCACGCACGCGGA
>JARRMM010000202.1:0-3528 GCA_037386005.1 Deinococcales bacterium
GAACCGAATCGGACAGTGGCGTGGAAAGCCGTATCGGGGCCCCTTCCACTGACCTTCTCGAGGGCGTTCGCCAGCACCGAGGATGGCACACGAGTCACCATCCGTTACGAGGGTGAGTTCCGTGGTCTGCTCATGGTCCTCAAGCCACTCCTCAAACGGATGGGAAGGCGGGCCCTCGACGGAGATCTCCCCCAGCTCAAGGCATTGTTGAACGGCGCGGAACCCGCGTGGTCGGGCCGAACGGACGGACGACCTCCGGCCCATACCAAGGTTGACCACCTTCCAACTTGGCAGGACTGCACTTGCCCGCGCCAGGGGTGAACTGATTCCGGCCGCTATCCATGTACCCCTCAACGTCGGACCGGGTCAAGAGATAGGGAGCGAATTCGGTTCACTGCTCTGGGATCCGTGCAAGGACGGAGACAGCGTGCGGCAGCCCTTCGTTGCGGCGCTCCCGACACTCTTGCCCAGGGGTAGCCGTTCGCGTTGAGGGAAGCCGTGAGGCCTCGGCGTCTTCTTTGTCGGCATCGGCGTGCTCTGGTACGTCTCCCTGGCCCGCCAACGGAAGTGAACCCGCACGTGGCTGCGACTTCGAGAGAGGGAGGACAACGCTTCCGCCATGGTAGATAGCGGCCGCGGCAGCGTGCAGCGGCAAGCGTCTCCGAGCCGGTGGCCGCGGTTCTCGACGGGTCCACGATCCTACAGCGAGATGCGCGAGCCGACTGCCATCGGGTCGACGACCCCCGTCCCGAAGGCCTGGACGAACGCCTGCGTGGCCCGCCAGCCGGTGCAGTGACCCGGGACGATGACCTCGAAGTCGAACTCCCTCAGCGCGCCAATGGTCGCGTCGATCAGGTCCTCGTTCGGGTGCACGAGGTGGAGGCCGCCGATCAGCGCGTAGAAGGGGGTGTCCGGGAAGAGTTCGCGGGCGTGCCTGCAGACGTTGACGATGCCAGCGTGCGAGCAGCCGGTGACGATCACCAGCCCCTTGCCACGCACGTGTGCGAGCAGGAAGCGCTCGTCCATGACCAGAGGGTCTGGTTCCCACTCCCCCGACGCCGTCATCCGGACCTGGTTCTCCAATCCGCGCTCGAAGCTTGCTCTGGGCACCTCACCGCTCAGGAAGAACGCGCCGTCGAGGATGTCTTCGGTGTCGCTCGACCGGACCACGTCGTAGCCGGCGCGGCCAAGGGCCTCGGCGGACGGCACCTCCTGAAGAGGAATCGGCGTGCCCCCCGCAAGCCGGTTCGCCCGGGGGGTGAACACGTCGGGGTGGAGGTGGAGCGGAATCGACGACGGCCCACCGGCACCCCTGACGAGCTCGGCGACCTTCAAGAGCCCCTCCGAGTGGTCGAAGTGGCCGTGGGACAGCACAACCGCTTCGACCTCCCCGAGCGCGAGAGCCATGCGCTCGGCGTTGCGCTCGATTGCGTACGGGTCGGGGCCAGCATCGAAGAGGACCGTCCGGGTCCGGCCATCCACAGCCGCGGATATCAACAGGGAGAGGCCGTGGTGTGCAGAGCAAAGCCCTTGCCCCGTCAGCTCCGTCATGCCAGCTCCAAGGAGCACCCGCGCCTCCGAAGCCACATGCGACGGCCGGGACGACAACATGTCGCTGGAGTTGTCCACGAGGACGAAGACCGTAAGCGAGTCGACCGGTTGCATCGGGCGTGCCTCTTCTCCTGGCCCACCCCCATACGCCGCCACGACAGGTCGGTTTGCCCTGACTTCGACGAGCGAAGCGGCGGCGTGCCATCGAGACTCGTCTGAGCCAACAAGGAGTTCGAGCATCTTAGCGCACCTGGGATCGGACGCCAGGACCAACGGGGCTCGAGCTTCGTGAGGTTGAGGGACGGGTGGGAACCAAGGGCGGGTATGTTCGAGCACAGGTGCGGGACGCAGCGCCTAGGAAGAGGGGCGCGTTCTGACGAAGGGCATCTAAGCGGCGTCTCTCGCGCCGCTCGTGAGCTTCACGACCGGCGTGCCCGATGTCCGTCTCTGGGTCGTGCCCATTGCGAGGCTGACGGAGGATTGGAGTCTCAATGTCGGCTACGGCAGCTCGGCCGGCCTCACCGTGACCAGCGGCTCGTCCACCACCGATGTCGGCACGGTCGGCAGCATCGACGCGGCGGACTACAGCGCCAACGACTACGACTTCGGGTTGTTCACCTACGTTCAGCCCATCGACGGGCAGGAAGTCGAGGTCGTCAACTACTGGACGGTGCCGCAGTAGCCGAGCGCGCCGCTAGCCACCATGGCGCCCCAGGAGTGCGTCCTGGGGCGCCATGACCCAAGCGGCCAGGGCAATGCCCCACCTTGTCCCGGGACCGACGCGGGCCACGTGGCGGGGCCGCATTGGGAGTCGCCGCTAGCCTTGTCGCCGATCGGTGTTCCCCCAAGCGCCGGTTCGGTTGGGGTGGGCTAGAGAATTGTCCATCAAACGAACTACACGCGAGCGGTGAGCACGACCTGGTACTCACCGCGAGTCTGCCTCGCGGCTTTTATGGTCCGTTTCACGGCCCCCACAACCCGGCGCACCCTATCGTTCGGTCACGCCTCCCCCCAGGCAATCACCATGTGAGCACTCGGATGCTCACTCCGTCCATGTGGAGGGGTCCTAGGAGGTCGGTGTGCGCGTTCTCTTGCTCGTCATCCTCGTGTCCAGCGGAGTGGCCACCATGCGCGCCTCGGCACAGTCGGACAACAATCCCGTTTACTTCACGTACTTCGATGCGAAGACCGACGCCGTCTCCGGCAAGATGGACTGCGATCTCGGGTTCCTCGTTCCCGACGACGCCCAACTCCGAATGACCCTTCACATGAAGGACGGCGTCACCGAAATCGGCTTCTCGTACCAAGCCACCAGGAGCGCCGACCTGATCGTCACGGCACAGCCACCCAAGACCGAGAGTGTGACCGTCAGCATGACTTGGCCGAATTCGGGGGACCGGGCGACGGTGGTGGCGCACGGCTTCCTGCTCCCGACAGCAGGCGCTGTCGACGAGACGTTCCGCTCCGACGCCGTTGATGCAGGGCTTCTCTACCAGCTGGCGAACAGCGGAAGCAACGTATCGATCCGATTCTCTGGCAGTCGCGGAGACTTCGACGCCGCCCTCCCGCAGAAGGGCCTCAATGGACTTCAGAGATTCACCTCCAAGTGTTTGTAGGCCCCGTCATGGCTGGGTCGGACTCGTTGGCCAAGCCCACCTCGCGGTACGACACGACCTGCAGGACGGCCATAGTGCGAACCAGGGTTCTCGACTCGGCTGCGGCACACCCATGAACGTCGCCAGCGTGGCATACCCCGCAGCGAAGCCAGGAAAGCGTCGCTATGGTTCAGGAATGAGGGTCACGCTCATCGCCTGCGTACTAGCCGCAGCGCTCCTGCTAAGCGGATGCGCCGTCACCTACCGACCCGGAGTGGCGCCACAATCGATTCACGGCCAGCATCTCAAGATCCCGCCCGGCATGATGCCACCCCCCGGCGAGTGCCGCATCTGGTTCGAAGGACGCCCGCCGGGCCAACAG
>JARRMM010000203.1:0-3499 GCA_037386005.1 Deinococcales bacterium
CGCCCGGCCATCCGCTCGCCGATCTGCAGGACGGTGCACGTCAATCCGGCGGGATGTTCGAGTTGAACATCTCCCGATACAGCTTCCAGGACCCGTCACGCTGCCTCTGATAGACGGCGATGTACTTGCTGTCCACCAGGATCGGCTCGGTCGCGTCGCCCGTGGAGATGGTCATGCTGTAGGTCCCCCACGTGAACGCGTAGTCGCCCATGATCGTCGTCTCCCGGTTGTGGACGACCATGTCGTCCATGCCGGGACCGAGGAGACTGTTGGCGCGGATCATGGCCTTGCCCACGTTGGGCGGCGCTCCCGCTGGGAACTGCACGCCATCGTCGACCCACACGGCCATGTAACGCTCCAAGTCACCGGCCTTCATGGCGGCCACGTACTCCGCGTCGACCTCGGCGACCGCCGCCTTGGCGGCCTCCTCGCTCTCCTTCGTCGTCTGCGCCTGCGCGACTCCAGGGACGAGGAGCGCGGCCACCAACACGAACCATGCGTACCTAGGAACCATCATCGTTCCCTCCACGCGTGTGTACGAGAGAGTCTTCGTCCTCCTTGCCTCCGTGCCCCGAGTCTCACCTCCCCTGCCAGCCCTCCACGGACGTCGTCGCCGGCGGCCGACGAGCGCCCGCTGCAGCATCGGGCAGGACCACGCCCCGAGAGAGAGAGCGTGATCTGGGACACGAACCCCCATGGCGCGGAGCCGCACGCCCCGTCCGGCAACGCCTGGAACGATGCAGTGCGATGCTCGAGGGATGGCTGGATTCGGACACCTCACGATACGCCAGTCCACGGCCGCCTTGGAGGGACAGGCGTCCTCGCCGCAGACGCGGGGCCGACCCTGCGTAGCGATCGCCTCCGTCCGACACGCGGGTCGGCTAGTGGGTGAAGCGGTACTCCACCACCTGCCGAAACCCAGCCCCCGGCCGCAGCCACACCTGGGGGAAGTGCGGGAGGTTGACGGCGTTCGGGAACGCCTGCGCCTCCAATGCGATGCCGGCATGCCGGCCGTAGCGCACACCCCCCTTCCCTACGATGGTGCCGTCGAGGCCGTTGCCGGTGTAGACCTGCAGGCCCGGCTGGGTGGTCCAGAGCTCCAAGGACCGGCCCGAGGCCGGGTCCCGGAGGCGGGCGGCGGGTCGCAGGGTGCCCGGCCTGCCGTCGACCACGACATTGACGTCGTAGCCTTCCGCCACGTCCCGGTGGCCCATCGCCTGCCCGATCGCACGGGGCGAGCGCAGGTCGAACGGGGTGCCGGCGACGAGCCGGACCTCGCCCGTCGGAACGAGGTCGGCGGTGGTGGGCGTGAAGCGTTCCGCGTACAGCGTCAGCTCGTGGGCCAGCACGTCCCCGGAGCCGTGACCGGCCAGGTTGAAGTAGGGGTGGTGCGTGAGGCTCACGGGGGTGAGGGTATCGCTGACGGCCGACAGCTCGAGCCGCAGCACCGGCCCCGGGCCCAGCCGGTACACGGCGCCGGCCCACACGCGGCCCGGGAAGCCCCCCTCGCCGTCCGCCGACAGGTAGCTCAGCGCCAGGCCCGGCGCCTTGGAGCCCGGCAGCGGTTGTGCCGACCACGAGCGCGCGTGGAATCCGCCGGCTCCTCCGTGCAGGAGGTGATCGCCGTCGTTCGGCTCCAGCACCACCGTGCGCCCGTCGAGCTCGAAGCGGGCGTCCGCGATGCGGTTGGCGACCCGGCCGATGAGCGCCCCGAGGTAGCCCTGCTCCGGGGGCGGGTCGGCCCCCACCGCGCCGCCGGCGCTCGCGAGGCCGAGGACCACATCCACGCCTTCCTTAGAACCTTGTCCGGGGAGCTCCAAGGCCACGAGGCGGCCGCCGTCGTCGCTGATCCTTGCCACGGCGCCGTCTTCGCCGCGCAACGTGTACAGCCACGCCTCGCGCCCCCCGGTGGCGCCCCACGGCCGGCGTTCCCACCCCGGTCCGCTATGCTCGTCGCTCATCCAGCCTCCG
Source organism: Deinococcales bacterium (assembly GCA_037386005.1). Taxonomy (GTDB): domain Bacteria; phylum Deinococcota; class Deinococci; order Deinococcales; family Trueperaceae; genus JASBRS01. The sequence goes on from JARRMM010000203.1 coordinate 1,972, forward strand.
TCCACGACGCCCGGGTCGGCGGCGCTCCCTCGCATGCTACCCGTGGGAGCCACCGCAGCTCGTGAGAGACGCTCCCGACGGACGTCATGGTACGTTGGGAACATGCCTGTCGAGGTGTGCAGCTACCGCCTGACCCACAAGGGGAAGCCGGTCGGCAGCCACGAGCTCAAGACCTTCCATCGCGGCCGGGTGACGCTGCTCGAGGGTCGTGCGCAGTTCCAGGGCTCGCTGGGGAACGCCACCATCGTGCAACGGAGCCGCTGCGGCGGACGAGAGCGCCGGAGTCAACGCTTCCGCGAGGAGACCAACGAGCGCTCCGGGCAGCGCACCTTCGACGTCACCTTCGATGCGACCGAGGGCCTGGTCACCGCCTCCAAGGGGCGCGATCAGGCCACCTCGCCCTACCTCCTGCCCTACCGGGACCCGCTCTCCCTGCTCCTCGAGCTGCGGGAGCTCGGCGACGCCGACCACGTCGTGGTGCCCATGCTCGGCAAGGAGGTCACCGTCCAACGCGTCGGCGAGGTCGAGCTCGACACCGCCATGGGGAAGCGGAGCGCCCTCGCCTACCTGTTGCATCCTGGGGGAAGCGTGGTCTACGTCGACCGCGAGCCCCCGCACCTGCTCCTCAAGTTCACGCAGCGCCTCATCGACGGCTTCGTCGACGCCGTCCTGGTGAAGGTCGATGAGGAGAGCGAGCTGGCGGACTTCGAGGCTACCGACGGCGGCGGCCGCTCGGGGCGTCGTGGTAGCGGGAAGCGGCGCCGGCGCTCGCGCAGACGCAGGCCCCGGCGCGGCAAGCGGCGTGACGGCTAGCCTCGTTCCTACGGACCGGTCGACCCGGCTCCCCACCTACCGCGACGCCCTGGCGTGGTTGTACGCATGCCGTCGTGACGGAGCTGCACGCGACCCGCAGCGCATGGCTACGTTGGCCCGGGCCCTCGAGCTGCACGCGCCGGATCGGCTCGTCCACGTCGTCGGGACCAACGGCAAGGGGACGGTCACCGCCATGATCGACGAGGGCCTGCGCGCCTGGGGCTACTCGAGCGGCCGCTTCGTCTCGCCGCACGTGGAGGACTTCCGTGAGCGCATCGCGGTCGACGGACGGCCCGTCTCGCGCGAGACCGTGCGCCACTTCGTCGCGCGCGCCGCGGGGCTCGAGCTCGACCCTTCGCCCGCCTTCTTCGAGTGGACCCTGGCGCTCGCCCTGTCCGCGTTCGCGCGGGCCGGGGTGGAGTGGGCGGTCATCGAGGCAGGCGTCGGCGGCGCCCACGATGCGACGCGCGCTCTCGGACCGGTCGAGCTGGTGGTGCTCACCAACGTCGGTCTCGACCACCTGGAGACCCTCGGCCCCGACCTCGCGAGCATCGCCCGGGACAAGGCGGGAGCGTTCCGCCCCGGCGTGCCGGCCATCACCGGAGCACGCGGCGAGGCGCTGATGGTGGTGGCGCTGGAGGCGCGGCGCGTCGGCGCGCCGCTCTACGTCGCCCGGCCGGGCGATCCCCTGTTCACGGCGCCGAGCGCCGGCAGG
>JARRMM010000204.1:0-4010 GCA_037386005.1 Deinococcales bacterium
TGCAAGCCGTTGTGCTGGGCGAGGAGGGAGCGGTCGAGGGCATGGAGGAGGGCTCGGTGCTCGTCGACATGAGCACCATCAGCCCCGCCACCACCCGGCTGATCGCCGCTGCGCTCGAGGACCACGGCGTGGCCATGCTGGACGCCCCGGTCTCCGGCGGGAGCGAGGGCGCCGCGAACGGTACGCTCTCGATCATGGTGGGCGGCGACGAGGCCGTCCTGGAGCGGGAGCGCAGCGTGCTGGACGTGCTCGGCACGACCGTGACGCACGTCGGTCCCGTCGGCAGTGGCCAGGTGACCAAGGCCGTCAACCAGGTCATCATCGCCGGCACCTACGCCGCCATCGCCGAGGGGCTGGCGCTCGGGCTGGCCGCGGGCATCGACATCGAAGCGGCGCACGCCGCCGTGTCGGGCGGCGCCGCCGGCTCCTGGGGACTGACGAATCGCGGGCCGAACATGATCCACAACCACTACCCGCTTGGGTTCCGCACCCGCCTGCACCGCAAGGACCTCGGCATCGCGCTGGCGTCGGCGCGCGATCTCGGCGCCGCCTACGTCGAGCAACTCGAGACCAGCCTGGTCAAGCGCGGCTACGGCGACGAGGACGTCTCCAACATCGCGCGCATCGTGCGCGAGCAGGCGGGCCTGGACGAAGAGGGCTGAGCGCAATCGCTCGGCCGGAGCGGGGGCGTTCCGCGGGACCGGGCCGGCGCCGCCCGGGCGCACGCCCTCAAGCGGTGCGGCGTGCCACCATCCACACGCGGGCCGCGTCGTCCGGCGCGGGCTCGCCGCTGGGGTAGGTGAGGGCCTCCACGCCCGTGAATCCCGCCGCCTCGAGCAACCGCGTCGCCTCCGGGGGATCGTAGGGCCGCTCGTAGTGGATCTCCGTGAAGGGGCCGGCCTCGGTCTCGCAGAAGGCCTCGACCTTCGCCAACGCGGTGGCCTCGTCGAAGGAGTGGACCCAGCGGTAGTACACCTCGTCGGCCCAGCCCTCCACGCGGCCCCCTTCCCACAGGTCGCGAAGTCCGACCGTGGTGTTGACGTCGAAGATGAAGAGGCCGCCGGGCAGGAGGTGGTCGAACACGCGGCGGGCCATCGCCTCGAAGCCGCTGGGCTCGAGGAGGTTGTTCAGGGCGTCGAACACCGAGTAGACCAGAGTGAAGCGCTGGGGCAGCCGCATGGTGCGGAAGTCGCTGCGGTAGAAGCGCACCGCCGGGAGCTTGCGCTGCGCCACCCGGAGCATGGCCTCCGAGCCGTCGAGGCCGGACACCTCGACGCCGAGCGCCCGCATCGGGACGGTGGCGTTGCCGGTACCGCAGCCCACGTCCAACGCCGCGCCCCCTTGCCAGCCCCGCTCGCGCGCCAACCGCAGGATGAAAGCGGCCCAGTCGTCGTACTCGACGTCGGCCATGATGGCGTCGTAGACCTCTGCCAGGGCCGTGAAGGGGGCGCGTGCCATGCGCGCTCAGTATACGTGGGGCCGCTCGAAGCACCCGGCACCCGGGAACGTTGCCCACCAGGGACCGGCCAATGGTGGCGTGCGCCGCTGTGCTCCACAGCCCCCCTGCGAGCCACGAGGAGAACTTTGAGGGTCGCCTCGCGTCCGCTGCCCCCCCGGTGAGGCTGCTCTCAAGGTTCCTTGTGTGGCACCGTCCCGCCGTGCGGGCGCGTCACCATCCGGCGGAGCGCCTCAGGCCGAGCGCTCCGCCCCTTCACGCACCAACAGGACGACCTTGCCGATGTTGCGGTTGGCCCGCATGCGCTCGTGCGCCTCGGCAGCCTGCTCGATCGGCACGACGCTGTCGATGACGGGGTCGAGGCGGCCCTCGGCCAGCGCCTGCCCGAAGCGCTCCTCGAAGGCCTCGCGGATGCGCACCTTCTCGCCCGGCGGACGGGAGCGGAGCGTCGACCCCTTCAGCGTGGCGCGCCTGGCCATCAGCCGGCGGATGTCGAAGGTCGCCTTGCGGCCGCTGAGCGTGGCGATGAACACCATGCGGCCGCCGACGCGCAGGAGCTCGAGGTTGCGCTCGAAGTAGGCCTCGCCCACCATATCGAGGATGACGTCGACGCAGCCGTCGTCCGCGCCTACGCCGGCGTGCTCCCGGATCGCCTCGGCGAAGTCCCGCTGACGGTAGGGGATGGCGAGCTCGGCGCCGAGGTCGCGGCAGGCCGCCACCTTCTCTTCGCTGCCGGCCGTGGTATAGACCGACGCGCCGGCCAGGACGGCCTGCTGGATGGCGGCCGTCCCCACGCCGCTGGCGCCCCCGTGGATGAGCACGCGTTCGCCGGCGCGCAGTCCCGCCTCCAGGAAGAGGTTGAGGAAGGCGGTGAAGGCGGCCTCCGGCAGGGCCGCCGCCTGGGCGAAGCTCCAGCCCTCGGGCACCGGCATCAGCATGCCCGCCGGGACCGCCACGCGCTCGGCGTACCCGCCGCCGGGCAGCAGGGCGCAGACCCGGTCCCCCGCATGTACCCCGTGCACGCCGTCGGGCACCTCACGCACGATACCCGCCATCTCGAGACCCAGGATCTCGCTCTCCCCTCGGGGCGGGGGGTAGTGCCCTGCGCGTTGCGACAGGTCGGCGCGGTTGAGCGCCGTGGCGTGGACGTCGACCATCACCTCGCCGGGCCTCACGGGCGGTTCCGGTACCTCGCGGTACGCCAGCTCGCCGCCTTCGCCAACCACGATCGCCTTCATGCGGGCCTCCTCGCGCTCCATGCTAACGCTCGTGCCCGTCGCGCCGCCCCGCCCTCCTTCGCACGGCCCTCACACAGACCTGTTAGCGTAGCGCCATGATCGGCGTAGACCTGGGCACCACCAACGTCCGCATCCATGTCAAGGGCAAGGGCGTGATGCTCCGCGAGCCCGCCGTGATCGCGGTCGTCAAGGGCACCACCGACGTCAAGGCCGTCGGTCAGGACGCCTACCGCATGCTCGGCCGGACACCGGGCAACATCACCGCCGTGAGGCCCATGGCCGACGGCGTCATCGCCGACTACACGCTCACCGAGAAGATGCTCAAGGCCTTCATCTCGAAGGTCCTGACCGGCGCCAACCGCCTGCTGCGCCCCAACATCATGGTCTGCATCCCCAGCGGCATCACCGAGGTCGAGAAGCGCGCCGTGCTTCAGGCGGTCAACGAAATCGGCGCGCGCAAGGCGTTCCTGATCGAGGAACCGGTGGCCGGCGCCATCGGAGCGGGCGTCAACATCGCCGATCCGGTCGGTTCGATGGTCATCGACATCGGCGGCGGCACGACCGACATCGCCATCATCAGCCTCGGCGGAATCGTGGTATCGGAGAGCCTGCGCATCGCTGGCAACGAGTTCGACGAGGCCATCATCCGCCACATCCGCCACAAGGAGAACCTGCTCATCGGCGACCGTACCGCCGAGGACGTCAAGATGCGCATCGGTGCGGCCGTTGTGCGGAACGCCGAGGACAACCGCGAGACCGACGTCCGCGGCCGCGACCTCATCAACGGCTTGCCGAAGACCATCCGGGTCACCACCGAAGACACCGTCGAGGCGCTGCGCGAGCCGATTCAGAAGATCGCCGATGGCGTCCGACGGGTGCTGGAGCTGGCGCCACCCGAGCTGGTCTCCGACGTGATCGACCGCGGCATCATCATGACCGGCGGCGGCTCGATGCTGCGCAACTTCGACGAGCTGTTGCGTCAGACTACCGGGATCCCCGTCGTCGTTGCCGACAACGCCACGGACTCTGTGGCGCTGGGCACCGGCCAGGCGCTCGACATGATCCACGTGCTTCGGGACGCGCTGATTTCCGACAACTTCCTCAGGCGCTGACGATGTCGCGCCGCCGCGAGCTGGCGCGCCCAGTCGGCCCGCCCGGGCCAGCTGGAACGGCATGGATGGTCGGTCGCGCGGTGGTCGTCGTGTTCGCTCTCGCAACGGCGGTTGCCGCGCCACCACCGACGGCGATCGGCGACATGGCGCTCGACCAGGTTCACGCCGGCATGCACGGCTACGGGCTCACGGCCGGCCCCGGCA
>JARRMM010000205.1:0-6476 GCA_037386005.1 Deinococcales bacterium
GGCGGGCGACCGCATCCTGACGGTGTTCGCCGACGGCGAGCCGCTGGTCGCCTGGCTGCGGCGGCACGTGGCCTGAGCGCCGACGGTCGCGCCGTCAACGGGTAGCGAGCTGGATCGCCTGAACCTGCATCACCGCGCGCAGCTCGAAGCCGAGCTGCCGGTAGGCGTGGATGGCGGCAGCGTTGTCGGTCCGGACGTGGAGGAAGGGGACCTCCCCGGACGCGAGGATGTCGCTGCACAGTTGGCCCACCAGTCCCTTCGCCAGCCCCCGGCCGCGGCGATCGGGCACCGTGCACACCGCCGTGATCTCGCGGAAGCCCTCCAGGTGAGCGCGTACCCCGGCCATGGCGACGAGCCGGGAGCCCTCCCAGACGCCGAGGAAGTCGCCCAGGGCGAGGGCGCCTCGCTCGAAAGGGCCCGGCTCCGTGGCCTCGGCGAGCGCCAGCATGGCGGGGATGTCCTCCTCGGTCAGCGGCGTGGACTCCGCCGCCCGCCACGGTCCCAGCCGGCGGCACACGCGCTGCTCGAGCGCCACCCCGAACACCCGGCTCCAGCGCGCCGGCAGCGCGGCGGGCTCGGCCCGCACGAAGCCGACGGTCTCGCCGGGCTCCACCAGGCGCTCCAGGTCGGCGAACGCCTCCTCGCTCGGCTCCGCCAGCGCCGCCACCGGCCCGATGTGGGCGGGGTAGCGACGCGCCTTGCCGGTGCCTATCGCCACCCTCGCGTGGGGTCCGGTCATGGCGTGCCAGTAGGGGTTGTCGAGGGCCTCTTCGCCGACCATGGCTCACTCCGTCCTGGTGCTTCTGCTCACCATCCTGCACCGCCGACCCACCGGGACGTGCGGGGAGGGGCGACACGCCGTGCGCTCCGCCCTCCGATGTCGGCTCACCGTGTGGGCACGGCCGCCTACCCCCTTCAGCCGCCCTCCGCGCTCTGGAACCCCATCACCAGCCGGTTGAAGAGCAGGCCGTAGGCGATCGTCAGCGGGATCGCGACCACCGCGTTGGCGCCCATCAGCGCCTGCCAGAAGAACACGTCGCCGCGGATCATCTCGGTGGGCACGCCGAAGCTCACCGTCATCGCGCCGGTGGACGTCACGAAGGTGGCGGCGTAGATGTAGTTGCTGAGCTGCAGCGAGAAGGCGAACACCACGCAGGCCGCGATGCCGGGCAGCGCCTGGGGCAGGGCCACCTTGCGGAAGGCGCCGAAGCGGCTGTTGCCGTCGATCATGGCCGCCTCGTCGAGGGTGGCCGGGATCGACTTGAAGAAGCCGAGCAGCAGCCACGAGCAGAACGGGATGGTGATGGTGGGGTAGACGAGCACCAGCGACCAGATGGTGTTCGCCAGGCCCAGGGCCGTGACCACCTGGTAGAGCGGGATGAACAGCAGCGTCGGCGGGATCAGGTAGACGAGGAAGAGCGCCATCCCGGAGTCGCGACCCCACCGCCCGGTGAGGCGCGCCAGCGCGTAGGCGGCCGGTACCGCCACCAGCAGCGTGATGGCGACCTCGCACACGCCGATGATCTGCGTGTTCAGCACGAACGTCAGGAAGGGCGACTGCGTGAAGAGGTAGACGAGGTGCTTGAGGGTGGGGCCCGGGTGGTACAGGAACGGGTCGACCTGAGCGTTGTAGAGGTCCGAGCTGCGCTTGAAGATCGTCAGCACCATCCAGATGCCGGGCACCAGCACGAACAGCGAGAGCAGCAGCAGCAGGACGTAGAAGCCGAGGCGGCCCCAGAAGCCGGAGGGAAGCGTGGTCATGCGTCCTCCGAGCGGTAGGCGTAGCGCAGCACCACGATGGAGATCGCGAGCAGGATCGGCAGCAGGAACAGCGCCACCGCGGCGCCGGCACTGAGGTCTCCGCCCTGGATGCCGGTGAGGTAGGCCCAGTAGGGGAGCACCTGGGTCGAGTCACCCGGGCCGCCCCGCGTCAGCAGGTCCACCGTCGCCATATCACCGATGACCAGCAGGCCCGTGAACAGCAGCGCCACCACCAGCACCGGCATGAGCGCCGGCACGGTGATCCGGAACAGCACCCTCCAGAAGCTGGCGCCGTCGATCTCCGCCTGCTCGAAGCGCTCGCGGGGGATGGAGAGCCTACCGGCCAGCACGATGATGGTCGCGAGCGGCAGCATGCGCCAGACGTTGACCATGATGATCGAGGTCAGCGCAAGGTCGGTCCTGCCCAGGTAATAGAAGTGCATCGACGGACCGAACAGCCCGCCGGGCCCGAGCACGTGGAGCTGGCGGAAGATCCAGTCGATGGGGCTGAACTGCGAGTCGAGCAGCCACAGCCAGTTGATGGCGGCGAGCGAGACGGGCATCGCCCAGGGGAGCATGAACAGGATCTGCACCAGTCGCTTGCCGCGGAAGTCGCGCGCCAGCAGCTCGGAGGCGACCGTGGCCAGCACGACCAGCACGGCCAGGGTCCCGAGCGTGACGATGGCGCTGTTGCGCAGCGCGAGCAGGAACTGCGGCTGCTGCAGGATCTGCGCGAAGTTCGCGAAGCCCACGAAGTGGAAGCTGGTGGGGTTCCCCACCGTGGCGTCGCTGAACGCCAGCAGGATCGCCAGCACGAACGGGATGCCCACGAACGCCGCGATGTAGAGCAGCGCCGGGCTGAGCATCAGCCAGCCGAGCGCGCGCTCCCGGTCGACGATGGCGTCCTGCCGGGTCTCGGTCCGCGGCCTTGCTCCTGGAAGCGTCTCTTGCACGTTCGTCTCCTCTGCGCCGCGCTCCGTGCGCGCCCAGCCGGGGTACCCCCTCGCCGGGGCCCACCAGACACGGCGCCGGGCGCTCAACCCCGGGGTTGCTGGGAACCCCCCGCCCGGCTCCGTCCTCCCGTCCGCTTGTCGAACGCCTTGATGTGGCGCCGAGGCACGGCGAACTCGTACACCCTGCCGGGCGTGACGGTCGCCCCCTCGTCCTGAGAGAAGCGGACGACCACGCGGTCGTCCGTGGAGCCGCGCTCCTCGCGGCCGTAGGCGAGCCACTCGGCTCCCAGGAACTCGAGCTGATCCAGCCGGATCCGGAACCTCGCCTCGTCCTCGTCGCCGGCCGGCTCGTCGTCGCCCACCAGGCGGAAGTGCTCGGCGCGGACGCCGAGGACCTCGCCGTCGCGCTCGAGCAGGTTCATCGGAGGCGTCCCGATGAAGCTCGCCACGAACAGGTCCGCGGGTTCGAAATAGAGGTCGGCCGGCTCGCCCACCTGGCGGACGTGGCCGTCCTTCATCACCGCCACCCGGTCGCCCAGCCCCATGGCCTCCACCTGGTCGTGGGTGACGTAGAGGCAGGTGACCTGGGTGCGCTTCTGGAGATCGCGCAGCTCGGCGCGCGCCGTGTGACGCACCTGGGCGTCGAGCGCCGAGAGCGGCTCGTCGAAGATGAACATCTCGGGGTCGCGGACGAGGGCTCGCCCCCCGACAGGCGGCCCGGTCGGCGGTCCAGGAGATGGGTGATGCCGAGCACCGCCGCCGCCCAGTCGACCTTCGCCTTCCACTGCTCACGCGGCACCTTGTACGACTTGAGCGGGAAGACGATGTTGTCGTAGACGGACATGTGCGGGTAGAGCGCGTAGCTCTGGAACACCATCGCCACGTTGCGCTTGCGGGCCGGGATCCCGACCACGCTGCGGCCGTCGAGCAGGATGTCCCCGCCGCTGGGCCGCTCGAGCCCCGCCACCATCCGCATCAAGGTGGACTTGCCGGAGCCCGAGGGCCCAAGGATGGCCAGCAGCTCGCCTTCCGCCGTGGCCAGGTCGATCCCGTCCACGGCCGCGATCTTGCCGTAGTGCCGCTTGAGCCCTCGGGTTTCCAGGGTCGCCATGACCGACTAGGCCTCCGCCTGGGTCATGAGCGCTACTGCGCCCCCGACGCCAGGTACCCCATGGAGCGCCACTTGGCGAAGATCTTCTTGATCTGGTCGGCCGTGCTCTTCACCGCCGCCTCGGGCGTCTGCTTGCCCTGCACGACGTTCGCCATCATGGCCGACAGCAGGTGCTCCCCGTAGACCTGGCTGATGGCCGGGTTGGCGTACCCCGGGTAACCGAGCCACGCCGTCCAGGTCGAGGCGTTGCGCAGCACGTCGAGCTTGTTGGCCGGCTTCGAGCCGAAGGGATCGTTGTCGAGCCAGCCGCCCGACTGCGTGAGCTGCGGGACCTCCTTGGGGAAGGCGGGGAAGTTGTACAGCTCGCTGTTGTAGGTGGCGTTCGAGTAGTTGGCCTCCAGGTCGAGCAGGAACTTCTTGGCCGCGGCCTTCTCGTTGGTGTCGGTCACGTACTTGGGCATCACGTAGATGAAGTAGACGTGGGCCGTCTGGTGGTGATCCCCGTTGGGACCCTTCAGGCCGGGCACGAAGCCGGTGTCCTGCGCCACCTTGGGGTGCACGCTCTGGGCGCTGCGGAAGAACGAGATGGAGTTCTGGATGTAGGAGGCCTGACCGGCGATGTAGACCTGGTTGTTGGAGGCCGCGTTCCAGGAGAACACCTCGGGCGTCTGCGCCTGGTCGTGGTACTGCTTGAACCACTTGACGGCCGCCAGGACCTGCGGCGAGTCGAAGACGACCTTGCCGTGGGCGTCCTGGATGGCGCCGCCGAACGACCAGATCAGCGAGCGGATGAAGAACTCCGAGTCGATCTCGGGGGCGATGCCGCCTCCTGCGGGGATGCCGTCCTTCTTGAAGATCTGGGTGGCGCCCTTGAGCAGCTGGGCGTAGGTGGCGGGGCCGTTCGGGTCGCCGACACCCTTCCAGAGCGAAACGCGGTAGTCGCCGGGGTCGGGCACCCAGCCGTGGCAGAAGCCGTACCACTCCTTCTTCGAGGGCAGGTAGCTCGAGTGCACGCAGACGCCGGTCTCCTTGCCGAAGGCGGCCTGGGCGGCCTGGTTGACGTCGTTGAGCGGCTGCAGCCCCTGGATGAAGGAGGAGGGCGGCGAGATCATCTCGTAGAGCGTGGAGCCGTGCTTCGCGGCGATGGCCGACGACAGCGACGAGGCCAGGTCCGCCAGGTTGATGTGGTTGACCGTCACCTTGACGTTGTTCGCCTTGCCCCACGCCTGGGCGTAGCTGTCGAACCACTTGTCGTACCTGGGCACGAAGTGGCTCCACTGGGTCAGCGTGAGCGTGGTCCCGGCCGGGAACTGCTTCGGGAAGGACATGGAACCGAACTGGGCGGGGTAGGTGACGGGTGACGGCTGCACGCTGCTGCCCGCCGCCAGGGCCTGCGCCCCGAACAGAACCATCAGCCCCGTCACCAGGGCCGATGCGAAACGCGTGATCGCGCCGACGTTGGATCGATCTCGTCTCATGGCTCTCCTCCTCGGCCGCACACCTTGCTCGCAAGACACGCTGGTCACGACACAACCACGACGCTGCGTCGCGGCCATCGGAGCCCCCTAGTAGCCAGCCACCCCCACGTGCACGGGAGCGGGGTCCCTCGAAGAACGTTCCCCCTGGGGATAGCACCTCTCGCTGGGGCGTGACGTAATGTGTGAAACCGATTCACGATTCGAGACGTGGCACGGCGACGGACGGGCCTGGGTCGCACCCGGCCGGACCGCCCGCCCGGCGCTCGTTCCTACGACGGGCCAGGGAGCCTCCGTACGAACCCGCGCAGTTCCTGCGACCGCTGGAAGCCGAGCGCTTCGTAGCTCGCGATGGTGGCCTCGGGCTGCAGCCCGCCACCTCCGCCCGCCCGTCGAACAGCAGGAGGATGCCGTCCGGCGGGCTCGCCTCGAGCACCGTCCGAGCGGTCTCGGCGGTGACGACCTTGTGCCCCCAGAGTCCCGCGAAGCAGTCGTTCATGGCCTGCGTGAGCACATCGAGCCGGTCGACCTCCGCGTACAGCCGCAGCCGGAACCCGTCCGGCCAGACGGGCGGAGAGGGGAGCGTCTCCAGTCCCAGCGTCAGTCGCCGGTAGCCGTCCACCGCCTCGAACCCGCTGTCGACGAAGAAGTCGATCGACGCGTGGTCGGACGGCGGCAGGTAGGTCAGGAGCGCCTCGGCGCCGAGCTCGCGGGTGCGCCGCAGCGCCTGCCGCAACAGGGGCCCCTGCGCCCGCCGCCCCACCTCGTCGGGGCGCACGGCCCAGAACAGCTCGCCATAGGGTGTGGCGCCCGCCTTCCACACGCCAGCGAAGCCGACGGGCCTGCCACGAGCGTCGACGGCCATCCAGCGGTCGCGCCGCGGCTCGTGGTCGGGTAGCTCCAGGATGTGGCGCTGCTCGGCCTCGTCGGTGACCGGCCCACCCTGTGCTCTGGCCGCTTCGTTGACGAGCGCGACGACGTCGGGGACGTCACGATCCGGATCGAAGGGCCGCAGGAGGATCCCGCGCTGGGCGCCGCTCACGCGCAGAACGCTCCGATCACGCCGGTGAGGATCGCCTCCAGCGCGGCCACGCTCGCCAGCTCGACGTGCTCGTCCGCGGCGTGCAGCCCCTCACCCGACGGCCCCAGCACCAGGGTCGGGATGCCGGCCGCCTG
>JARRMM010000206.1:0-3365 GCA_037386005.1 Deinococcales bacterium
CAGCTCGGACGTGTCGTACGCCGGCGCCTGTTGCAGGACGTAGAGCACCACCCGGGCGGCGTCGTAGGCGTGGGCGGCGTAGATGTCGGGATCGTGCTCGTACTTGGCCCGGAAGTTCTTGACGAAGTCCTGTACCAGGGGGCGCTCGTCCTGCATGTCGAAGGCCGGTTGCGGGAAGAACACGCCCTCGAGAAGCGTGGGGTACTTGTCTACGACCTGGCTGCTGTAGAAGGCCGAGGTCAGGCAGATGGTGCCGTCGTAGTTTTTCTCCCGGAGCTGCTTGAGGACCTCGATGGTGTCCTTGGCGTAGGCGATGACGTAGACCGATTCCGGATGATCGGCAGTCAGGAGATCGGCGGACTCGTTCTTCCAATCGGGGTTCTCCAGGGACACCTTCCCCACCACCGTACCCCCCATGGCTTGCTCGAAGACCTGCCGGAAGGGGGGCTCGATGCCTCGCGCCTGCTCCGAGTTCTGGGCATAGATCAGCACCGAGTGGCGGTCCTGGTCGTCGTACAGGAAGCGGGCGGCACGCCGCCCCTCCAGCTCGTCCGACGTGAAGATCCGAAAGAACAGGCGGCTGTCCTTGGTCAGGGACGGCGCCGAAGCCGATGGCGACAGGGCCAGGGTGTCGGTCTCCTTCAGCACCGGCAGGATGGCCTTGGCGGTGTCGCTCGTGGTGCCCAGGATGACGATCCTCGCACCGGCCTTCGACAGCCGTCGCAGCTCCTGCACACCCTGGTCCGGGTTGGATTCGGAGTCACCCCAGATGAACTGGGTTCCCGACAGCACGGTGCCCCCCTGCTTCGCCTCCGCGATCGCGAGATCGATGCCCTCCTTCATGGACACACCGTAGCTCGCGGCGGAACCGGTCATGGGCAGGAGCACCCCGACCGTCGGCTTCGCGCCGCAGCCGACGAGAAGGATGACCAGGGTGCCTGCCAGGAGCGTCGTGAACATCTTGACGAGGACCGAGAGGCGAGTCACGTGATTACCTCCACCCGTCCGCGAGAGCGGGAGGGCCCATGATACACAAGAATCCACCGCATCGGGGTGCTGTCTCGTTTTTCGGTCGCGCAGGGGCTCCGTTTACGAGGCGACGAGACGGACGGCCATGGCCAGGACCGCCACGACGAACACCGCGCGCACGGCGCGCTCGCCGCGGCTGATGGTCACCTGGGCCCCGATCCATCCTCCCAGGGAGTTGCCGGCGGCCAGAACCAGGCCGGCCACCCAGCTCACCTCGCCCTCGAGCACGAACACCAGCAAGGCGGGCACGGTGTACACACCGACGATGAACACCTTGTGCATGTTCACCCGCACCAGGTCCAGCCGGAGCAGCCGGTGCAGGATGGCCATGAGCACGAAGCCCACGCCGGCCTGGATGAACCCGCCGTAGGCCCCTGCGAATACGGCGGCGATGTGGGCCCACACGGGGTGCGCAGCGCCCGCAGCCCGCTCGCCGCGACGTCCTCTGAGGATGAGGACCAGCGCCACCACCATGACGGCGGCCAGGATGCGCTTGAAGAGCACCGGATCGACCTCGACCGCCGCCACCGCCCCCACCACCGCTCCGGGGACGGTGCAGGCGGCCAGCCCGAGGCTCCGCTTGAAGTCGGAGAAACCACGCTGACGGAAGGAGCCGACGGCGCTGACGTTCTGGAGCAGGATCGCGACGCGGTTGGTACCGTTGGCCGCCGCCGGGGGCAGGCCGAGGAAGATGAGGGCGGGCATGGTGAGCAGGGAGCCACCACCGGCCATGACGTTCATGAACCCGGCAGTGAGGCCGGCTGCCGCCAGCAGCAGGAGCTGCCACCAGACCATCGTCGTCTGCGCCCTCCCCTCGCCCTCGGTGTCCGAACGGTCTCTGCGGGCGCCCGAGTGTGCCCCGGTACTGCCGGCAGATCAAGCTGCAATCCGGGGGGGCGGTGGAGAGCTCGACCCGTCAGGCCGGCTTCGGGCCGGCGTCGCGCACCTCCTGCGCCACGTCCGCGGTGAACTGCCGGAAGTTCGCGTGGAAGCGGTCGGCAAGCTCCCGGGCCGCGCGGTCATACGCCTCGGGGTCCTCCCAGGTGCTCCTCGGGCGCAGGAGGGAGGGGGGTACATCGCAGCACCTCGTGGGGACGGCGAGTCCGAACACGGGATCTTGCTCGCAGGGAACGTCGTCCAGCGCGCCCGCCAATGCGCCGTTGAGCAGGGCTCGCGTGTGCTCGATGGGCATGCGGCGGCCGGTTCCGTAGGGGCCCCCTGTCCAGCCGGTGTTCAGCAGCCAGCAGCTGACGTCATGGGCTCTGATCTTCTCTGCCAAGAGGGCCGCGTACCGGGACGGAGGCAGGACCATGAACGGTGCGCCGAAGCAGGCCGAGAAGGTGGCCTCGGGCTCGGTGATCCCGGCCTCTGTGCCGGCCACCTTGGCGGTGTAGCCGGACATGAAGTGGTACTGGGCCTGCGCCGCCGTGAGCCGTGCGATGGGGGGCAGCACGCCGAAGGCATCCGCGGTCAGCATGACGATGTTGTGGGGGTGACCGGCTCGTCCCTCGGGCACGACGTCGGGGATGTGGCTGAGGGGGTAGGCGGCGCGGGTGTTCTCGGTGAGGGTGTCGTCGTCCAGGTCGAGACGGCGGCTGACGAGGTCGTAGCCCACGTTCTCCAGGATCGTGCCGAAGCGGCGCGTGGTGGCGAAGATCTCGGGCTCCGAGTCCCGGCTCAGGTGGATCACCTTGGCGTAGCAGCCGCCCTCGAAGTTGAAGACGCCGTCGTCGGACCAGCCGTGCTCGTCGTCGCCGATGAGGCGACGCGTGGGATCGGCCGACAGGGTGGTCTTGCCGGTCCCGGACAGGCCGAAGAGGACCGCGACGTCGCCGGAAGCGCCGACGCTGGCGCTGCAGTGCATCGACAGGACGTGTTGCTGCGGCAGCACGAAGTTCAGAATGGTGAAGATGGACTTCTTGATCTCCCCGGCGTAGGAGGTGCCGCCGATGAGCACCAGCCTGCGGGCCAGGTTGAGGAGGATGAAGGCGTGGGAGTTGGTGCCGTCCACCTCCGGGATGGCCTGGAAGGCCGGTGCGTGGATGACGGTGAACTCCGGGAAGTGGGACGCGAGCTCGTCGGCGCCGGGCCTGCGGAAGAGGTTGCGGGCGAACAGAGAGTGCCAGGCGCGCACGGTGATGATCCTGATGGGCAACCGGTAGCGAGGGTCGGCGCCGGCGAAGCAGTCCTGGATCCATACGTCCCGATCCTGGAGGTAGGCCTGGAGGCGGCGGAACATGTTGTCGAAGAGGAGGGGCGTGGTGGGACGGTTGACGTCGCCCCACCACACCTTGTCCCGGGTCTGGGGTTCCTCGACGATGAACTTGTCCTTCGCC
>JARRMM010000207.1:0-3736 GCA_037386005.1 Deinococcales bacterium
CGGTGGAATGAGCTCCGCGCGCCCCGGCGACTCGGACCGCCGGCGCCCGCTGGGCGGCGGCCTGGGGGGCGTGGGGCGCTGGGGGGTGCGGCTCGGCGCGGCGCTGCGGCGAGCCGAAGGCGTGAAGCTCGTGAGCTGCTACGCGCGCACGGCCGAGGCGCGCGAGGCGGCGGCTCGGAAGCTCGCGTGCACGGCCGCAGCCACGCTGGAGGCGTTGCTGGACGACCGCAGGGTCGAGGCGGTGGTGGTGGCGACGCCCAACGCCAGCCACGAGGCCATCGCGCTGGCCGCCGCCGCGCGCGGCCTGCACGTGTTCGTCGAGAAGCCGATCGCGCCCGACGAGGCGGCCGCGCGCGCGATGGCGCAGGCGTGCGAGCGCGCGGGCGTGACGCTGCAGGTGGGCCACGCCTTCCGGCGGCTGGGTGCGTCGCGCGCCGCGCAGCGGCTGGTGCGCTCAGGCGCGCTCGGCACGGTGGTGCTCGCCGAGGCCAACTTCTCGCTGCCCGGTGCGTTCGCGCCCGGGAACTGGCGCTCACACCGGGCGACGCTACCGGGCGGCCCCATGACACAGCTCGGTGTCCACCACGCCGATACCCTACAGGCGTGGCTGGGCCCGGCGGTGCGGGTCCGGGGCTCGCTGGGGCACGTGGCCGCGGACGCCGACATCGACGACGTGGCCGTCGCGGTGCTGGACCACGGCTCGGGCGCCCGGTCGGTCATCGCGTGCAGCTACGTCTCGCCCAAGACCTACCGCATCCGGCTCTACGGCACGCGCGCCAACCTGGAGCTGCGCACCGCCATGGCGCTGTGGCCGGAGGCCGAGCGCATGGACGCGGGCACCACGCTGACGCTGGAGACGGACGGCGGTTCCCGGCGCGTGCCGTTCGAGGTGCGCGACATGTTGGTCGACGAACTGGAGGCCTTCGGCCGCTGTGCCCGGTCGGGGGAGCCGCCCGAGACCGGCGCCGAAGAGGGCATCGCGGCGTTGCGCGTCATCCTCGGCGTGCTGCCGGCCGAGGCGGCCGGCGAGGTCGCGCCGTGAACGACGCGTTGGCCGGAAGTGCGCTAGGAAGGGGACACGAGAGACGCTTCGGGGCAGGTGCGCGCAGCGCGCCGGAAGGAGTGAGGCCATGGAGAAGCAACACATCAGCTACGTGGATCCCAGGACGCTCGAGGACCCGAAGATGCTCGAGGAGCTGCAGCGCTGCGCCCGCGAGGGCACACCCCGACCCGAGAGCTCCGCGGTGCGCGCCCATGTGCCCGCGGTGTTCTGGTCGTTCGCCAACAGCTGGCGCGACGTGTTCAAGCACGGCGTGTGCGACCACGCCATCAAGGAGCTGTGCCGGGTGTACGTGTCGCGGTCCGTGAAGTGCGAGTACTGCGGCAACCAGCGTTCCATGACGGCGGCCAGGGACGGCCTCGAGGAAGAGGACTACCGCGCGCTGATGGAGTTCGAGAGCGCAGAGCGTTACGACGACCGCCAGAAGGCGGCGCTGTCGCTCGCCCAGGCCATCGCCTGGCATTCGGACCTGAGCGACGAGGACTGGGCGCGGCTCCACCGGCACTTCAGCGAGCCCGAGTTGGTGGAGCTGGGCTACTTCATCGGCCTCACGCTCGGCCAGCAGAGCTTCCTCAGGCTGCTCAACATCGGCCACCACGAGGTGCTGGACCTCGGGGACGCCTCGCTGGCGCCCGGATTCGAGACCAAGGAGGCGATGGCCGAGACGCGCGCTTCAAAGGACTACTGGGCCCGCAAGTGAGGGCTACTCCGGCAACACCATCTGGATCGCCTTCACCCGGCTGAAGCTGCGCATCGCTTCGAGGAAGTCCTTCTTGCGACCCACGCCGCTGCGCTTGTAGCCGCCGAAGGGCAGGCCGAGCTCGCCGGTGTTGACGCGATTGATCGATACGACACCGGCCTCGATGCGGGTGGCCATGCGGTGGGCGACCCCCAGGTCGCGGGTCCACACCCCGCTGGTGAGTCCGTAGTCGACGGCGTTGGCGATGGCCACGGCCTGGTCCTCGTCTGCGAACGGCAGGATGCCGGCGACGGGACCGAAGACCTCGGACGTCATGATGTCGGCGTCGGGCGCTGCCTCCGTCACCACGGTGGGTGGTACCCAGAAGCCGCCCTTCAGGCGTGCGTCCGACGGCAGGTCGGCGCGTGCGGGGATGCAGGCCCCGGCGGCGGTGGCGCGCCCGAGGGCGTCCTCAACCTTCTCCTGCTGGCGCTTGCTGACCATCGGCCCCACGATGGAACGTTCGTCGAAGCCCTCGCCCACGTAGAGGCCGGCCACGGCGGAAGTGAAGCGCTCCATGAACGACGTGTAGATCGACTCGTGCACCAGCACCCGTTCGCTGCCCGAGCACGCCTGCCCGCTGTTGAAGAAGGCGCTACGGACCATGCCCTGCACGGCCTTGTCGAGGTCCGCGTCTGGGAAGATGATGGAGGCGTTCTTGCCGCCCAGTTCCATCATGGTGGGCAGGATGCGCTTCGCTGCGGCGGCGAGGATCTTCTCGCCGGTGAGGTCGGAGCCGGTGAAGGCGATGAAGTCGATGTCGCGGTGCGCCACGAGCTGCACGCCGGTCTCGACGCCGCCCGTGACCACGTTGAGCACCCCCGGCGGCAGGACGTCGGCCGCCAGCTCGGCGATGCGCAGCGACGACAGGGGTGTCTCGGGCGCGGGATTGAGGACCACGGTATTGCCGGTCGCGAGCGCCAGCGCCGCGAAGTCGGCGGTGTGCATGGGGGGCCAGTTCCAGGGGATGATGACGGCGACCACCCCGTAGGGCTCGTAGACGATCTTGCGCATCTCCGTCGGGCTGTCGTAGACGCTCTGGCCGTAGAACTTGTCGGAGGCGCCGGCGTAGAACCGGAAGGTACGTTCGGCGTTGGTGACGTCGCGCGCCGATTGCACGCGCGGCTTGCCGTTCTCCCAGGTCTCGAGGTCGACGAGCTCGTCGTGGTGCTCGCGGATTCTACGGGCGATCTCGAAGAGCATCGCGCCGCGCTTCTCGGGGCTGACCCAGCGCCAGGTGCGGTAGGCGTCCCGGGCCGATGCCACCGCGTGGTCGACGTCGGCTTCGCTGGCGGCCGGGGCCTCGCCGAGCACCTCGCCGGTGGCCGGGTTCACGACCTCCAGTGCGGACGCGCCGCCACCGTCGACGAACGCGCCGCCGATGAGCATCTTCCAGGTCGCGTGGTCCTTGTAGGGGTGGTAAGCCATCCGCTGTCTCCTTCGCCGGGGCCGGCCTTCGGCGCGTCACGACAAGAACTCGGGCGGCTGCAACCTACGGCGCGCGCCCGCTTCGCTGGAGTGTGCTAGTTTGAGCGACGTCCACAACTAGATTCCGGTACTCTCGCCGCAACGCTCGGGCGGCCCGGGCACCGCTTCACCTGGCCCAGCTGTCCAGGTTCCAAGGAGCCGCTCGCGTGCCACGCAGCATTCCGGTTTTCCGGTGGTATGACCACCACACCACGAATACTTATCGAACCTGTTGTCGTTTCCGGGACCCGAGGCGCACGCTTGCGCCCGGGCGCCGCCTGGCCGCGCGCGCCCGTCCCCTGTCGGCCGCTGCGCGGCCCTGGTCCGTTGTGTCCTCTCCGGAGGTGTTCGCTCTCGGCATGGCAGCCGCCCACCGTCTCGCGGCGCGGTCCTCCATGCGGACCGAGGAGGTGGGGGCTCCAACCTGACCGGGCGCGCCGAGCGTACGTGGGGTCCGCCCGACGTGCCGC
>JARRMM010000208.1:0-6089 GCA_037386005.1 Deinococcales bacterium
GTCGACGCGCCCCCCGTCCTGCGCTACGCCGACGCCCTCACCATCGCGCCGCTGTGCACCGGCCTGGTGCTGTGCGCCGGGGTCGGGCACAGCCGGCGCGACCGGGTGCGCGACGGCGTTGGCGGCCTGGGCCGCGAAGACGGGGTCGACGCTGTCGACCTCGATGCGGATGACGCTGGAGAGGTCCTTCTTGTCGACGCGCACCGTGAGGTGGCGCTTGAAGGTCTCGACCTGGGCCGGCGTGACGGCGCCGCCCCGGACCGCAGCGAGCGCGTTTGGCACGATCGAGCCCTCGAGCAGGGCGGCCTGGTAGACGCTGGCGTCGACCGGCGGCGGCGCGACCACGTTGCTGCCGACGTAGGCGGGCTGGGACGCGACCAGCGACGCCAGCGCGCGGTAGACGGGCGGCTGCACGCGGGTGGCGAGGAAGGTCGTCGCTCCCGCCACCAGCGCGACCACCAGCGCGAACGCGGCGCCGCGCCGCAGGAACGCGGCCAGCTCGCGCATGTTCATGGACCTGCTGGTCGGCGTCGGCGCCATCTCCACGCACCTGTTCGAGCCGGGAAGCCCTCGACCGGACGCGTTCAGGCTAGCAGGGCAGAGGAGCGCTGTCGGTGACGGAATCCGTGTGGGCGACGGGCAGCGTTCCTGGCGGCCGCGGGAGCGGCGGCCTAGACTGGAGGGCAGCCCGGGGCGCGCCGGCCGCGGCCCGGAAACGAGGGAGGAGCACGGCATGCGCATCACGGTCACCGGAGGCGCCGGGTTCATCGGCTCGCACCTCGTCGACCGCCTGCTGGCAGGCGGTCACCACGTGGTGGTGCTGGACGACTTCTCCACCGGGCACCGGAGCAACCTGCCGATCGACCATCCGCGCCTGCGCGTGCTGGAGGGGGACGCCGCCGACCCGCGCGCCGCGGCGGCGGCGACCGACGGCAGCAAGGCGGTCTACCACCTGGCCGCCGTGGCGTCGGTGCAGGCCTCGATGGAGGAGCCGGTGCGCACGCACCGCGCCAACCTCATCGCAACCCTGATCATGCTCGAGGCCGCCTCGGGCGCGGGCGCGCAGCGCTTCGTCTACGCCAGCAGCGCGGCCGTCTACGGCGATGCCCGCGAGCTCCCCATCCGCGAGGACGCCCCCAAGCAGCCGCTGTCGCCGTACGCCGCGGACAAGCTGGCGGGCGAGCACTACCTCGCCCACTACCTGCGCACCGGCCGCATCGGCGGGGTGGCCTTCCGCTTCTTCAACGTCTTCGGGCCGCGCCAGGACCCCGGCAGCCCCTACAGCGGCGTGATCAGCATCTTCCTCGACCGCGCCCGCGCCGGCGAGCCGGTCACGGTCTTCGGCGACGGCGAGCAGACCCGCGACTTCGTGTACGTGCAGGACGTGGTGGACCAGCTCGTGGCCGCCCTCGACGCGCCCCTGAGCGACGAGCTGGCGAGCCTCAACCTGGGCACCGGGCGGGCCGCCAGCCTGCTCGAGCTGCTGGCCGCGCTGCGCGAGCTGCTGGGCCCGATCGAGGTGCGCCACGGCCCCGAGCGCCCCGGCGACATCCGCCACTCGCTGGCCGACGTCACGCGGCTGCACGCCTGGTGCCGGGCAGTGGGGGCGCAGCCGCCGTCGACGCCGCTGCGCGAGGGGCTGGCCTCGATGCTCGAGCCGGTGGCCTAGCGGACGGCCCGGACGCCGCCCTCGTAGCCGCGGTCCTTGCAGCCGTCCATGCAGCCGCCCTTCGAGCAGCCCTGCCCGCCGCCCTCCGAGTGAACGAGAGCGGCGCCTCTCCCTCTTCGGAGCGGCGCCGCAAGCGTGCAGCGTGGCCTCGGGCCGATGCCCCAGGGACGCTCAGCCGGCTTCCTTCTCGACCGGCTTGCCGTAGCGGTCGACCACGCCCGGCCGACCGGTCTCACGGGCGAAGGGGGCGCTCGGAGCGTCCTCGTCCTCCTGCATCGTCAAGCGGTCCAGGAGGTACTCCTCGACGGTCCTCTCGGATACGCCGAGCTTGCGGGCGATCTCCCTGATCTTGAGCGCGTCCACTTTCACCGACGTCACCTCGCTTCCCTGCTGAGCACGTGGCCGACCGCGAACGGCGGGTCCGCGGCGAGGGCCTGGTCTGGCTTCGGTACGCATCGGCTCGGCACCTACGGCCTAGCGAGGGATAGAACGTCAAGCCACCGGCCGCACGGACGGTCGGGGCCCTCGTGTCCAGGATTGGGTGTGGAAAACCTCACCGGCAAGGGACGGTTGTCCTAGGCCGGAGCTGTCCTAGGCCGGGGCGTACCCGCCTGGGGATGGGGGCGAGCGGCGGGAAGACGCAGGATGGGACGACGGAATGGCGAGGCGACGGAAGGCGAGGCGACGGGATGGGACGACGCGGGGTGGAACGACGCGGGCTGAGCGCAGCGGGTCGGGGCCGCTCGCCCCCGGACTAGTCGCCCGGAGCGGCTCCCTGTTCGGCGTCCCCGACCTCCGACTCGGGGACCAGAACGACGTGGGTCACGCGCGTCGCGACGATCGATGGGTCATCGGGGAGCTCCTGGAGCCAGTCGGGTGGGTGGAGGATGGCCGTGAAGCCGCCGTCCTCCCAGGAGAGGTCGAGCAGGCTGCCGTCGGAGGTGCGTGCGTCGAGCGCCCGGAGCCGGCCCACGAAGCGCAGGTGCCAGCCCTCGGCACCCGGCGGCGTGGGCAAGGCATCACCGGCGGCGACGCGCACGGTGAGCAGCGGCAAGCCTTCGACGTTCCAACCCACCAGGGCGGCACCTGCTCCGGCGCTGGGCTCCCAGTCGGGTTCCGCACCGGCCTCGTCGAGCGCATCGCTCGGTCTCCAGCTCAGCACCTCGACGCGCGCCGGCACGCTCACGACGTCGCCGTGGTAGGCGTCCATCACCAGGTGGAGGGTGGCCGAGGCGCGAGCCTCGCGTTGCCGGTCGCCGCCGTCCGACTCGCGGGCGCCGGACTCCACGTCGCCGGACTCGCCCTCGCCGGACCCAGCGCCGGCGGACCCAGCGCCGGCGGATCCAGCGTCGCCGGCCCGGGGCTCGCCGGAGTCGGCCTCGCCGGAGTCGGCCTCGCCGTGTTGCTCGTCCATGGCAACGACGGCACGCGGGACGGCCTCCATCATGCTGCCCTCACCGACGGCGCGTTCGAGCAGCTCGCGCACATCCGGGGGGAGGCTCGCGAGCACGGCCTCCTCCGCGAGGGCTCGTGACCTACGCTTCGTGCGCAGATCCCTTCCGCCGGATGACGCCGGTACCGCCGTCTGCACGGCCGCCCACCCGACATCGTCGTCGGGCTGCGACGCGGGTTCGGGTTCGGATCCAGCCCCAGGACCGGCCCGCCAGGGCCTCCCCGGCATGCGGAAGCGCAGGCCCGCGCGCCACCGGGCGGCCAGCGCCGGCCGGTCGGACGCCAGCGCCGCCCGGATGCCGAGCCCCAGCAGCGCGGGACGGAGGGCCTCCGGCACCAGCTCGGCGCGGAGCGCCTCGTTGACAACGCGCAGGGCATGCTCGGCCTCGCCCCTCAGCATGGCGGCCAGGGCACACGCGAGCGGGCCCCACTCCGGGATCGCGGGGGCGCCGGGGCCGAGGGAACCCGGGCTACGCGGACGCGGCCCGTGCGACCCTGCCGTCGTGACGCGCCCCGCCAGCCTCGCCACCGAGCGCCTCGCGTCGGCGTCCAACGCGCCTCTGCGCAGGTACGCCTCGGTCAGCGCCAGCAGCGTCTCGCGGGGGCCGCGGCGATCCGACGCCGGGCTCAAGGGGATGGTCACGATGCCCCTCCCTGGCTGCGCCTGGACGGACGGCCGTCCAGGCCGTCGGTCACGGACGCGTAGATCCTCCACTGCAGGTCCTCGATCGCCTCCATGTTGCCACGCGCCAGCTCGAGCCAGCTGGACTCCTCTCTAGCATGGACCCCGTCGGGAGCCTCCACCCATAACTCGGAGCAACGGCCCCGGGCCAACCACCCATCGACCATCGCCACCGTGGTGGGGAAGTAGCTCGACAGCCCCAACTCGGCCAACGCCACGCTGCGCCGGTAGCGCGCCTTGCGGCTGTGGGCGCCCTTGAGCGAGCGGCCCACCGCCCGCTCGAAGTCCTCGCGACTGTAGGCCCACCCCTCCACGAAGCGATCGGGCGGCTCCCAGCGACGACCCGAGCGCGCCGCGTCGGTCACCAGCGCGTAGAAGACGGCGAACGGCATGCCCTCGAGCGACTCGTCCACCCGGTGCAGCGCGCTCTCCACCTGATCCAGGACCACCGAGAAGGCGGGCGGCAACGCCGCCAGCACGTGCAGCGCCGTGGGCGCCGCGCCGCCCAGCTGCTCGTGCACGGCGTGCGCCCAGCGCTCGTCGAGGGTGGTCCCGATCTTGCGGCGGATGAGCTTGCCCTGGCTGTGCTTCTCGAAGTGCACCTGGGAGCGGTAGGCGGCCGACTGGAAGCCCACGTGCCACAGCACCGACGCCATCGACAGGCGCGGCGCGACCGGGGCCAGCGCCAGGCTCGGCCACGCGAAGCGCCGCGAGAGCCCGTGCAACACGGCCGCGTCGGTGACGTCCGCGATGCGCCGCAGCCCGGTGTCGCGGAGGTCGTCGAGGAAGGTGCCAACGGTACGCTCGAGGCGCGCCTCCGGCGGCAACCCCACCCGCGCCCCCACCAGGTCGAGGAGCATCACCAGCCAGCGCCCCACGTCGCGATGGGGCGCGTAGCTCAGCCAGCCGTGCGCGTAGCTCGTTTCCAGCACATGCAGCGCCAGCAGGTTGCGGCCGCGCACGTCCTCGCCGCGCCCGGCCACCGCCAGCCGGCGGATGTGCGCCGCCACCTCGTGGAGGTAGGGATCGGGCGGGCCGAGGCGCCGATCCCCGGCCGACGTGCCCCCGTCAGGCACGGCCACCCTCCGGCCCGGCGCGACGCGTGCGGACGGCTGCGTCGCCGCCACGGTCGTCATGGTCCGAAACGGCATCGGCACCCTCCGCCTCGTGGCGCGCGGAACCGGAAGCCGTCGAAGTTCCCCCCATCGTTGACGTCCTTTCTGCACGTCATGGTAGCAACCTCTGCACAACCCAAAGGTGCGTGGGGACCCGGCGGCGTACGGCGTGTTCGGGTAGAGGCCGCGTCGGACTGGTGCCGGGCTGGCTGGGCCGGTCAGGTTCCGGGGGCGCTGCGGCCGCCCCGGTCGTGCGGCCCCGCCCAGAGGTCGCCGCCGGCCTGCCGGCGCCATCCCGGCGCCCCGAGCTGCAGCGGGTTGCGGGGCCAGCCGGCGTCGAGCCGGCGCCGGCACGCCTCCCAGCCGGGCAGGCCGCTCGACGCGTCGGGCGCCTCGACGCAGTGGGCGCCGACTGCCGTGGCGACGGCCAACGCCTCCTCGGGCGGCAAGCCGCGCAGCAGGGCGGCGATGAACCCCGCGCAGGTCGCGTCTCCGGCCCCGACCGTGCTCACCACCTCGGCGCGCAGGCTGGGGCTCCACAGCTCGCGCTCGGCCCAGGCCCCCAGGTCGTCGGGGCCGGCGGGACCCATCTCCCGCAGTGCATCGGCGCCGGCCGTCCGGAGGTAGACGCCCTCGGCGCCCATCTTGAAGAGCACCATGCGGGCGCCCATGACGAGGAGCTCGCCCGCCAGGCGCGAGACGCGCGCGGTCTGCTGGCTCCGCGGGGCCCCTTCGGCCGAGACCTCGCCCTCGCGCGGCGTGTCGCGCAGCAGCACGACGGTCTCCTCGAAGCTCGGCATGAACAGGTCCGTGTACGGCAGGCTGCGCTCCAGGACCTCGCGCCAGTCCGCGCGGCCGGCGGGCGAGGCGGGGTCGGGCATGGCCATGTCGAGCGACACCGACACGCCCCGCTCCCGCACGCCGCGCAGGAGCGTCTCCAGCGCCCGGCCGCCGTCCGCGTAGAGGCGCGGCATCAGCGGCGGGTAGCCGAAGTGCAGCAGGCGGGCGCCCGCCACCAGCTCGAGATCGACGGCGCCGGCGTCGAAGACGGTGTTGGCACCGGGCGCGTGCAGGAACATGCGCTCCCCGCCGGGGGGCGTCAGCACCATGGTGTAGGAGGTAGCGGCGCGCGGCACGGTGGCGATGCCGCGGGTGTCCTCGGCCCCGCCGC
>JARRMM010000209.1:0-6105 GCA_037386005.1 Deinococcales bacterium
CCGTACTACCGTACGGGTACAGGACCCCTGTGGAGGGTCCGGTACAGGGTCCGGGTACAGGGAAGGTACCGCAAGGGTTCCGGCGGAAGGAGCACCATGAAGCACACCGGTCACAGGATCAAGGAAGCGTCGTTCGCGTCCTCCGGCATCACCGACGCCGTCGTCGTGCACTGGAACCTCACCACCGCCGAGCTCTACACCGCGGCGCTGCAGCGGGGCGAGGCCGAGCTCGCCCACCTCGGCCCGCTGGTGGTGGACACCGGACGCTACACCGGCCGCTCGCCCAAGGACAAGTACATCGTGCGGGACGCAACCACCGAGGACACGGTGGCCTGGGGCAGTGTCAACCAACCCATGGCGCCCGAGCACTTCGAGGCGCTGCGGCAGGCGGCGCTGGCCACCACGCAGGGGCTCGAGCTCTTCGTCGCCGACGTGTTCGTGGGAGCGCAGCCGGAGTTCCGCGTGCCGGTGCGCGTCATCACCGAGTACGCCTGGCACAGCCTGTTCATCCGCAACCTGTTCGTGCGGCCGACCGTGCGCGCGCACGAGACCTTCGAGCCCGTCTACACCATCCTCGACCTGCCGAGCCTGCGCGCCGACCCCGACACCATGGGTACCCGCAGCGAGACGGTCATCGCGCTGAACCTGAGCGAGAAGCTGGTCATCATCGGTTCCACCGAGTACGCCGGGGAGATGAAGAAGGCGGCGTTCTCGATGATGAACTTCGAGCTGCCCGCGCGCGACGTGCTGCCCATGCACTGCTCGGCCAACGTCGGCCCCGACAACGAGGTGGCCCTCTTCTTCGGCCTCTCGGGCACCGGCAAGACCACGCTCTCCTCGACCAGCGAGCGCACGCTCATCGGCGACGACGAGCACGGCTGGTCGGACCGGGGCGTGTTCAACTTCGAGGGCGGCTGCTACGCCAAGATCGAGCACCTCTCTTCGGAGGCCGAGCCGGAGATCTACCAGACCACCCGGCGCTTCGGCACCATCCTGGAGAACGTGATCGTGGACCGGGAGACGCGCCGCGTCAACCTGGACGACACCAGCAAGACCGAGAACACCCGCGCGGCCTACCCCATCACCCACATCCCCAGCGCCAGCCGCGTCGGCTTCGCGGGGCAGCCCGCCCACGTCGTCTTCCTGACCGCCGACGCCTTCGGCGTGCTGCCCCCGATCGCGCGCCTCTCCGCCGAGCAGGCGATGTACTACTTCCTGTCGGGCTACACCGCCAAGCTCGCGGGTACCGAGCGGGGCGTGACCGAGCCGCAGGCGACCTTCTCGATCTGCTTCGGAGGCCCCTTCATGCCTCGGCCCGCGGTCGTGTACGCGGAGCTGCTCGCGTCCAAGGTGCGTGACGCGGGCGCCTCGGTGTGGCTCGTCAACACCGGCTGGACCGGCGGTCCCTTCGGCGAGGGCCACCGCATGCCGATCAGCTACACCCGCTCGATGGTGGAGGCGGCGGTGAGCTCCCGACTCGACCATGCCGAGTTCACGGTGGAGCCGGCGTTCGGGCTGGCCGTGCCCGCCGAGGTCCCCGGCGTCCGGCAGGACGTGCTCCTGCCGCGCGGCACCTGGTCGGACCCCGAGGCGTACGACGCGCAGGCGCGCAAGGTGGCGCGCATGTTCCGCGACAACTTCCGGCGCTTCGAGGACCAGGTGGCCGGGGAGGTCGCCGAGGCGGGCCCCCGCGCCTAAGCGGCCAGGACGGCACGAAGGCACCCCGCACGGCGCCCTTTCCGCCGCGGCGTCGCCGGCGTGGCCCGCCGGCACGCTGCCGGCTCGGACCGATCGCGGACCTCCGGCTCCACGTTCCCGCCGCGCCAGTCCGGCTCGCGACGGCTTGTAGACGTCAAATCCGAGCGTCGGCTCCGGGTTTCTCTGCTAGCATGGGGCCAGCTCGGGTTGCCGCCGGAGCATGGCTATGGACGACATCCGGACCCTGCTGAGGCGCGAAGAGAGCTACGCCATCCACGCCCTCATCTACGCCGCCGAGAACCCCGGGGCGAGCGCCTCGCGGATGGCCACGGACCTACAGATGCCCCCCGCCTTCCTCGCCAAGGTGCTGCGCAAGCTCTCGGCCGCCCGCTTCCTGGAGAGCCGACCCGGTCGCAACGGCGGCGTCACGCTCCGCGTCGACGTCGAAAGGCTGTCGCTGCTCGACGTCATCGAGGCGATGTCCGGGTCGCTGGTGGTCGACACCTGCCAGACGCAAGCGCGCTGCGCCACCCAGCAGCGCAAGGGCTACTGCCGGCTGAACGTCGCCTGGCTGAGCACCAGCCTCGCCATCCGCGAGACGCTCGACAAGGTGCACCTGGCGCAGCTCATCGACAGCCGGCAGCCCACCTGAACGGCCTCACGCCAGCAAGCGGCGGAGCTCCTCCATGGCGCCGTCCATGGCGCGCTCGCCCTGCGCCACGGCCTCGGCCGTGGCCGAGGCGTCGAACAGGGGGATGGGGCCGCCCAGGTCGGGGTCGAGCCTGAGCAGCGGAACCGGCGCGGCCAGGTCCTGGTAGGCCGACGCCAGACGCAGGAGGTTGTTCACCGCCGTCACGTGGGCGCCCAGCACCGCCCCCAGCGCCGATCCCGCCCGCGGCGGCACGGCGCTGGCGAACCCCAGGGCCACCACCACGTCGGCGCCGCGCCCCACCGCGGCCAGCACCGGCAACGGCTCGCACAGCGCGCCGTCGACGAGCTGCCGTCCTTCCCACGGCACCGGCGGGAACAGCAGCGGCACCGACAGGCTGGCGCGCACCGCGTCGGCCAGCGGGCCGCTGGTGAGACCGACCCGCTCGCCGCTGTGCAGGTCGGTCGCCACGATCAGCAACGGTACCCGCGCGTCCTCGAAGCTCGCCTCGCCGAAGGCGCGCCGCACGCGCTCCTCCAGCGCCGCCCCCTCGCTGAGCGAGAAGCTCGCGTCCCCACCGATGCGGGGAACGGCCAGCCGCAACGCCGCGCGGCGCCGGGCGCCACGCGCCACGGCGGGCACCCACAGCCTGCGCAGCACCGCCTCGGTCGTCTCCGCGTCCCAGCCCAGCGCCAAGGCGGCGGCGACCGCCGCGCCGCTGGAGCTCCCTACCAGGCCCGCCACCGGCACGCCGGCCCGCTGGAGCGCGCGGTGGGCGCCGACCGCGGCGGCGCAGGCCGCCCCGCCGGCACCCACGACCAGGGTGACGGCCCGGGGGGCCGGCTCGCGCGACGCGTCGTCGGAGGGGGAGGGCGGCAGGTCCTGCCGGCTCATGTCGGGCCCAGCGTAGCATCCGGCCCGTCGCAGACGGACGCTTCGGGCCCTCGGCCGCCGTGGCGCGCCTCCGCCGAAGTAGCCTACGGCCTCGCCCGCGGGGTCGCGCAGCAGGCCGATCGACAGCTCCACCGGCACCACCGCGCCGCGCCGCGCCAGCAGCGCCCACGAGGAGCGGCGCGCGACGCGGCCGCCTCGCAGGACCCTCCCGAACAGCTCCGTCAGGGCGCCCTCCCCACCCGCCGTCAGCTCCGCCAGGGGCACGCCTTGGAGGCTACCCTCGTCGACGCCCACGAGCCGCGCCAGCTCCTCCGACGCGCGCGTCAGCCGACCCCGCAGGTCGGTCTCGAAGTAGGCCAGGGGCAGTGCGTCCAGCAGCGCCTCCCGCGCGGCCAGCGCGCCCTGGAGCTGCGCCCGCGTCCGCTCCGCCACGCCGGCCTGGCAGCGGGCCTCCTCGTGCAGCCGCGCCCGGTCCAGGGCCTGGCCCGCCCGGGCGACGATGCGCCTGAGGGCGCGCAGCCGCGCCTCCAGATCGGCCCCCTCGAGGCCGTCGTCGGCCACCAGCACCCCGACCACCTCGTTCAGCCCGCGCACCGGCACCACCACCGGCCACGGCGGCCGCATCAGGGGCCCGGTCGCCGCCGGGCCTTCGGGCCGCAGCCGTGCCGGAAGCGGCCCGCCCCCCTGCAGCACGATCTCGTGGCCGCCGCGGAAGGACTCCTCCAACAGCGGCGCGGAGCCGTCCAGCGGCACCCGCTGGCTCGACTCGGCACCCAGCGGCAAGCCCAGCCAGGCGCGCGCCTCGAGCGCGCGGCCGCCCTCCACCGCCAGCCACACCACCGCCCGGTCGAAGCGGGCGGCCTCACGCGCCGCGGTCAACGCCAGGTCGAGCACGGCGGTATCGGGTGCGGCACGGGTGATGGCGGCGTCCAGCCGGTCGAGCCATGCCAGCTCGCCGTCGGCCTGCGCGGAGCGCTCGGCCGTGCGCGCGTCACGCACCGCGAGCGCCGCCAGCTCGGCGAAGCGCCGCAGGGCGTCGACCTCGTCCGGTTCGAAGGGGCGCGCGTCGCCACGCGGCCTCGCCAGCATCAGCACGCCGAGAGTTTGGCCGCCGAGGCGCATCGGCACCGCCACCGCCGCGCCCATCTCGCCGTCGGCCGCGCCGGAGCGCCCCGGACCCTGCACGAGGCCCTCCACGGGGTGCTGCAGGGGGCCCTGCACGGCCGCCCCGTGCGACGACGCCCAGGCGCGGCCGGCCAGCCCCTCCTCCCGGCGTAACGGCGGCTCGTCGAGCGCCTCGAAGCCGCCCACGGCGGTCCGCCGCCGCAGCACATCGGCGACCGGGTCGGCCAGGTAGAGCGCCCCGTGCGGCGTCTCGAGCGCGGCAGCCGCCCGCGTCAGGACGATGTCCAGCAGGAGGCCCAGCGGCTCACCGCGACCGACGGCCCGCAGTCCCTCCTGCAGCGCCTCCAGCAGCAACTCGTGGCGGCGCGCCTGCCCCTCGACCACGTCGGCGACAACCTCCGCCCGCCGCGCCCGCCCGACGTCGATCAGCGTCAGCAGGGTGCCGGCGTAGCGCCCACTGGGCTCGCTCAGGGGGGTCAGGCGCGCCTCCAACGTGCGGGCGGTTCCCGACCTGGGCAGCTCGAGCTCGACCACGGCGCTGCGGCGCTGCGCCAGCGAGGTCAGCACGGCCGGGACGTCGGCGAAGAACTCCCCCACCTGCACACCCCCCAGGCCCCCCTCACGCCGGAACAACCGTCCTGCGGCGGCGTTGGCGTAACGCACGCGCCAGCCGCGATCGACGAGCAGCACAGGCTGCTCGAGGTGGTCGGCCAGCTCGCCCCGGCGGGAGCCGGAGACGTCGCTCGACGCCCCCACGCCGCCCGGCTCGACGGCCTCGAGCCGGTAGCGCGCCGCGGCGAACAGGCCGTGCGCCACCGCCCACGCCGCCGGCGCGACGAGCAGGGCACCGGGGGGCACCCACGCCAGGCCGGCGGGCAGCGCGTCCGGAGCGACCGCTCCCAGCAGCTCCGCCACCACCTCGGCCAGAACCGGCAAGCCCACCCCGGCCAGCGTCCAGGCGAGCGGCACGCGCCCACCGACCGGCGCTCGCTCCAGGGCGAGCGCCAGCACCACCACGGCGCCCGCGACCAGCGCGCCGGCGAAGACGGTCGCGAGCGCCCCGTACGCCGTAGGCACGCCGATCGCCACCACCCCGCCCGCGGAGGCAACGGCGACCACGGTGCGCCACAGCGACAGCCCCCCGACCGGGCCGAACGCGAGCGCGATGACCGCGAGTGTCGGGACCGCCAGCAGCCACAGCAGGCTCGACGCGAAGCGGGGCAGCGTCCGCGTCGCGCGCAGGGCGAACGCCATCAGCGCCCCCGGGACCAGCGCAGCGGTGGCGTGGACCAGCCGCAACGCCAGCTGCCCGTCGGCGCCCGCCCCCGCCGTCACCCACAACGCCAGCGCCAGCGTCCAGGCCATACCCGCGAGCGCGAGCCCCGCCAAGGCCCGCCCGCCCCGGATGTCGCTGGCCCGCACCCGCGCCGCAGCCGCCAGCGCCAGCAACGCGAAGGCGCTGAGGAGCAGCACGGCGGCGTAGGGGTTGCGGACCAGGGTCATGCGCGTCCTCTCCCGTGCAGGGGGCGTCCGCCCCGGCATCCGCGCCGGAACGGCCTCTGCGAGGCGTTCCCCGCATTCTACGGAGCCTGAGCGCCCGAGGCAGCGGTCGTTGCGGCCCTCCACCCCGCTCCGCCCCGCCTCGCGCTCAGGCTCCGTAGAATGCGGGGAACGCCTCGCAGAGGCCGTTCCGGCGCGGATGCCGGGGCGGACGCCCCCTGCACGGGAGAGGACGCGCA
>JARRMM010000210.1:0-3280 GCA_037386005.1 Deinococcales bacterium
AGTCCGTGAACGCTGCTGGTCATCGGTACCCTCTCCCTTCTCGCCCGCGGATGCCCGCTGCGCCCGCGCCGCCTCACCCCCCGCGACGCCTGGCGAGCAACGAGATGCTCGTGACCCCGAACTCGCGGCTGGCGTTGACGGCCTGGGCCGACAGGAACCGGTAGCTGTCGTTGGTGCGGAGCTGCAGCACCTCGAAGCCGGCACGCTCGAGGCTGTCGAGGTAGCGGTCGCGCTGCATGGCGCCACCGATGCACGAAGCCCACAACGACGCGTCGCAGGTCACGCCTGCGGGCAGCTCGGTCGCGGACACGATGTCGGCGAGCGCCAGCCGCCCGTGCGGCCGCAACGCCGCCGCGGCGGCGGCGAACACCGCGCCCTTGTCGGGCGCCAGGTTGATGACGCCGTTGGAGACGACGCAGTCGACCGAGCCGGGGGCGACCGGCGGCTCCTCGATCCGGCCCTGGCGGTACGCGACGTGGTCGAGCCCCGCGCCATCCGCCAGCCGGCCGGCCTTCGCCAGCTGCTCGGGCGTCATGTCGACGCCGATCACCGTGCCCTCCGGTCCCGTGGCGATGGCGGCCAGGAGGCTGTCCATCCCCGACCCGCTGCCGAGGTCGAGCACCGTCTCGCCCGGCGCGATCGCGGCCAGGTCGAAGAAGTAGCCGACGCCGGCGAAGGACTCGACCGCCGCGGCAGGGATGCGGTCGAGCTCGGGCGGCGGGTAGCCGAGGCGCTCGGCCAAGCTCCGCCCGGTCTCGAAGTGGAAGCTGCGCTCGGGATGCAGCGCGACCTCGCGGTACATGGCCCTGACGCGGCTGGTGAGATCCTCGGTGTCCAGTCCGTGAACGCTGCTGGTCATCGGTACCCTCTCCCTTCTCGCCCGCGGATGCCCGCTCCGCAGGCTGCCGCCCCCACCGCCCTGCGGGGCGCTCCACCCGACGGTCCGCCGCGACGCTCACGCGAACGCCACCGCAGTCGCGCCCGACACGATGGCCTCGACGATGGTCGCCGCTCCCACGATCTTCACGCCCTCGGCGCAGTCCCCTTCGGCGATGCCCCGCGGCTTGGTGCAGGCGCCGCACAGCCACACTTCGCCTCCGTTGGCCAGGAAGTCGGGAAGCAGCTCGGCGAGGGGCGGCAGGTCCTTCGAGCACACCCCGTCGGCGCCGCCCTTGGTCCCCAGCCACACGGCTTCGACCGTGCACACCACCAGCGCCTGCTGGCCGGCCGTCGCGGCGACGTTGGCGGCCACGAAGGGGAGCAGCGCGCGCTCAGGGTCCTCGCGTCCGTGCGTGCAGTTGAACAGCATCCGGCCGCTCATCGTCCGCGCTCCACGCTGATCATCGTCGTACCGTCCTCTCCCCGCTCGACCGAGCGGACGCGATGCCCCAACATCCGTGCGAGCGCCGGCAGGTCCTCGCGCGCCGACGGGTCGCGCGTGACCACCGTGAGCACCTCGCCCACGGCCACAGCGCCGATACGCTCGCGGAACGCCTGCGGCAGCCCGCTGCCGCAGCCCAGGTCGCCGGCGTCGAAGCGCTGCTCCGACGCGGCCGTCGGCGAGACCTCGTCCCCCGCCTCGTACTGGAAGCCCGTGCAGGCGAGGCGCATCGCCGTGACGGCGCCGGCCGACGCCTCGCAGACCCCCGCCTGCGCGATCTCGCTCCAACCCCGCGGCTTCTCGACCCGGAGCCGGAAGCGGAAGGTGGTGAGCTGGCCCAGCGCCTCGGCGTCCAGCGCGCGGACCGACACCGACCGCGCGTCCCCGAACCAGGTCAGGAACCAGGCGGCCGCCTCCCGCGCGCCGGTCGTGGCCACCTGCTCGCGGGGGAGCAAGGCACGGAAGTCCACGTCCGGCGCGAACACCGCTGCCACACCCTCGAAGTCGTGCTCGACGAGCGCGTCGACCAGGGCGCGCACGGACTCGCCGGCGCGAGCAGGCGGGTCGGCGAGCGACCTTCCCTCGGCACCTCTCATGCGTCCTCCTCTCCGCGGCACGGCGTGCCGCCGGCACCGCATCGCGCGTGTGCTGCCGTGAGGATGCGACGCTCGCCACTAAAGGACCCCTAAACGGGCAGGTGCCGCTATAGTGGGCCATCATGCTCCGTACCCTCGGGGGCTTGGCGCTCGAGGGCTCCGACTTCAACTGGCAGAAGCCCCTCCTGCTTCTCACCTACGTCGCCCTCGAGGGCCGCTGCACGCGACGCGAAGTCGCAGAGCTCTTCTGGCCGAGTGCCGCCGATCGCATGAAGAGCCTGTCGGTCGCGCTGACGCAGCTCCGGCATGGCGTGCCGGGTGTGGTGCATGCCGATCGCCGCGACATCGAGGTGGACGTCGAGCTCGACGTGGCACGCTTCCGCAAGGCGCTCGAGGTCCACGACCTGGAGGTCGCGCTGGACCTCTATCGCGGGCGCTTCCTCGACGGATTCGACGAGCGTTACGTGGGGACCGACCTGGAGGCGTGGATCTACGAGACGCGCGAGCGCGAGGCGGAGCGGCTCCGGCACGCCTTGCTGGCGGCCGCCCGGAGGAGCGCCGCCGCGGACGACCTGGGCGGGTCCGCGAAGCTCGCGGCCCGAGCCTTCGACCTGCCCGGCGCTCCGCCGCCCGAACCCGCGGCGTTGGCCGAGATCCACGCGCTGCTGGTCGCCGGCGGGCACCCGCTCGCCAGGCGGGTGGCGTCGGACGCCGCGGAGCTGGGGTTGGATCTCGGCGGCTCCGTTGCGGGCGCGCCGCACGGCGTGGCGCCGGCCCGGCCCCGGTCCCCCGCCACCCCACTGGTGGGCCGCGAAGCCGAGCTCGAGCAGGCGCTGGCGCTGCTGAGCGACCCCGCCGCACGCATCGTCACCCTGGTCGGGACGGGAGGCGTCGGCAAGACGCGTCTGGCGTTCGAGCTGGCGCGGCGCCTCGAGCAGGCGGCCGCCTCGGGCGCGGGGCCGCCGGTCGCCGGGCCGGTCGCGCTGGCGTCGGTCCGCACCGTCGGCCAGCTCTTCCGAGCGATGATGTCGGCCCTCGGCATGCTGGTCGGCGGCGGGCAGAGCACCGACCTGCTGGAGCGCCAGCTGGCCGAAAGGCTCCGCGCATCGCCACCGCTGATCGTCCTGGACGGTTGCGAGCATCTCGCGGACGGCGCGTGCTCGGCTGCCCTCGCACGCGTTCTCGCCGCCGCCCCTGCAGCGCGCGCGCTGGTCACGTCGCGGGCACCGTTGCAGGTCGCCGATGAGCGCGTGTTCCGCCTCGGCGGTCTTCCGCTCGGCGACGACGAGACGGCGGGGGGCGC
>JARRMM010000211.1:0-4438 GCA_037386005.1 Deinococcales bacterium
CTCGCCGTGCAGGCGCTCCGAGGCGCCGAAGTTGGGCAGGTCGGGCGCGAAGAGCTCGAGCCCGTCGGGCGGCGAGGCCAGCAGCTCCTGCCAGTAGCGGTGGCTCGCGAGGTTGCCGTGCACCAGCACCACCGGCACGCCGGCGCCGGCGCGAGCGTAGGCGACGGCGGTACCGTCGATCGGCACGCGCTGCAGGGCACCCGGTCGGCGTTCGCTCATGCGTCCTCCTCCCCGCCCGACACCCGTTCGAAGAAGGCATCGAGCTCCTCGGCCACCGCCTCCGGCCGCTCGATCGGTGCGGCGTGGCCGGCCCGCGGCACGACGACGAGCTGGCCCCGGCCCGCGACGCGCAGCAGCGCGAGGCTGTAGCGTGGCGGGCTGAGGACGTCGTCCTCGCCCACCAGGGTGAGCAGCGGCCCACGGTAGGTGCGCAGGGCGGGGGAGGCGTCGCGCTGCTGCTCGCCGTAGGCGAGGGCGCCTTCGACCAGCGCGAGCACGGGGCGCGGATCGGCGGCGGCCGCCTCCTCCCGCAGCCCCAGCAGCCAGGCCTCGTGGTCCTCGAGGAAGGTGTGCCCCCACACCCAGGGGGTCGCCACGTCGAAGCGTCCGCCGGTGCCTCCCAGCGCGAGCGCCGCGCGCCACGAGCGCAGCACCGCCCGCATCAGCGCGTCGACGCGGCCGAAGCCGTCGAGGACGGCGAGCGAGCGCAGCAGCTCGGGGCGGCGGCCGGCGAGCTCGAGCGCGGTGAGCGCGCCGTTGGAGAGCCCGACCAGGTGGACGGGACCGAGCCCGAGGGCGTCGAGCAGCGCTTCGAGGTCGCCCACGTGCTGGTCGACCGTGTAGGGGCCCTCCGGCTTGGAGGACTCCCCCTGGCCGCGGCCGTCGAAGCGCACCACCCGGTAGCGGGGGGCGAGCGCTCGCTCGAGCCCCTCCCAGGTGGCGGTGTTCATGAAGATACCGTTGATCAGCACCACCGGCTCACCGTGCTGCAGGCCGCTCTGTACGACGCGCATGCGGATGCCGGTGGGAAGCGCGAGGTCGTCGGTCACGGTCCAGGTCGAGCTATCCGTCACCGTCGCCCCCTCCGTTCGGCGGGACCTCTCCGGATCGTGCGAAGGCCTCCCGAAGCTCGTTCTTGAGGATCTTGCCGGCGCCGCTCTTGGGCAGGCGGTCGGTGAGGCGCACGTGCTTCGGAGGCGCGCACGCCCTCCTCGTCGAGCGCCTGCCCCGGCCGGGGCACCACCACGGCCAGCCCGACCTCGCCCCAGCGCGCGTCCGGAACGCCCAACACGGCGCACTCGGAGACAGC
Source organism: Deinococcales bacterium (assembly GCA_037386005.1). Lineage (GTDB taxonomy): Bacteria > Deinococcota > Deinococci > Deinococcales > Trueperaceae > JASBRS01. Next base: position 1,310 of record JARRMM010000211.1, read on the forward strand.
CGGGTGGTCGTAGAGGGCGTTCTCGATCTCGACGGGGAACACGTTCTCGCCGCCGGAGATGAACATCTCCTTGCGGCGTCCAGCGATGGTGACGAAGCCCTCCTCGTCCATGGTGGCGAGGTCGCCGGTCCACAGCCAGCCGTTCCGGAGCACGGCCGCGCTCTCCTCGGGGCGCTCGAAGTAGCCGGCGAACACGTGGGGGCCGGCCAGCGTCAGCTCGCCCACCTCACCCGGCTCGCAGACACGGCCGTCCTCCCGGCGGATGGCCGCGCGGGCGTGGAGGATGGGCTTGCCGACCGAGGCGGGGTGCGCCTCGGCCTCGTCGAGCGACATGGCGAAGCAGTTGACCCCCGCCTCGGTGAGCCCGTAGCCCTGCTTGAAGCGCACGCCACGCTCGCGGTAGGCGCGTTGCACGGGCTCCGGGCACGCCGCGCCGCCGGAGATGGCCCACCGCACCGCACTCCATTCGGTCGACGCGAACGCCTCGTCGTCGGCGACCATCTTGTACATGGTGGGGACGAGGAACAGGACGGTGGCGCCCGCCTCGCGCACGAGCCGGAGGTAGTCGCCGGGCTCGAAGGCGCGCTCGAGGGCGATGCGCGCCCCCAGGTGATAGAGCGGCACCGTGAAGGCGTTGAGGGCGGCGTGGAAGCAGGGGGTGGCCTGCACCACGCAGTCGTCTTCGCGCAACCCCCAGGAGAGGATGGTGTTGACCGCGTTGAAGAAGCCCTGCCGGTAGGGTTGCATGGCCCCCTTGGGCAGGCCGGTCGTGCCGCCCGTGAAGAGGATCATCTGGATGTCCTCGGCGGTGAGGGCGGGCGGCTCGGGAGCGGGCGGGGCGCCCGCGAGCTGCTCCTCGTAGTCGTCGAGGGGGAGCACCGGCACCCCCAGGCCGCGGGCGACCTCGAGGTTCTCGGCGTCGGCGAGCATCAGTCCGGGGCGGACGTACTCGGTGATGGCACGGGACTCGGCGGGCGACAGCCGGTAGTTGAACGGGGTGTAGATCGCCCCCGTCTTGGCGGTGGCCAGCACCAGGTCGAGGTGGGCGATGTGGTTGAGCGCCAGGATCGCGACGCGCTCGCCCTTGCCCAGGCCGCGATCCGCCAGCAGGCCGGCCAGCCGCTCCGCGCGGCGGTCCATCTCGGCGTAGCTGTGCCAGCGTCCCTGCCAGTAGACGGCGGGGCGGTCGGGCGTGAGCTGGGCGCGGCGCCGGGCGATGTCGAGGACGGGGTCGAGGATCATGGCGCCCCTGCCTCCCCGCCGACGCCGTCGGGCTCCGGGGTGCGGCCCGGTCGACGGCCGCGCAGCCCGTCGCCATCGAAGGGGCGGCCCCGGCCGGTCTCGCCCCAGCGCAGGCACAGAGCGTTCCAGACGTACCCCACGCCCGCGGCCACCAGCACCACCAGGTCGCCGGGCTTCAGCAGGCCGCGCTCCTCGGCGAGGCGGAGGCTCAGGATCTGGTCGATCTGGCCCAGGTGGCCGTCGTGCTCCAGGTAGATCGAGCGGGTGGCGTCGATGCCGAGCCGCTCCAGCAGGCCCTGATGGGCGCTGCGCTTGACGTGCAGCATCGCCACGTAGGCCACGTCCTCGAGGGTGGCGCCGGACTTCTCGACGGCGCGGCGTACCACCCGCGCGAAGTTGTCGAGACTCAGGGGCTCGAGCCGCTCCTTCATGCCGGCGGGGTCGGTCACCTGCAGCCGGTAGTCGCCGATGCGCTCGGGCCGGAGCGGCGCGACGGTGCCGCCGACCGGCACCAGCACGTCGAGCGAGAAGCTGCCGTCGGTGACGATGTGGGAGCCGAGCACGGCGTGGCCGCGCCCGCGCTGCACCACCGCCGCGCCCGCACCGGCAGCGAGGTTGTACATGAAGCGCACGTTGGGGTCACGGAAGTCGATGAGGTCGCCGTTGCGGTAGCCGCCGGCGACCAGCACGGTGTGGACCTCGGGGTCGGCCAGCAGCAGGTCCTTGGCCTGCTTGAGGCCGAGCACGCTGGTGCCGCACTTCTGCCCGACGTCGTAGGCGTAGGCGTTGCGCGCCCCGATGTCGTAGGCGAGCTTGATGCCCGCCGTCCACACCGGGTACTCCTTGTACTCCTCGGTGATCGAGACGACGACATCGACGTCGGCGGCATCGACGCCGGCGCGGGCGAGCGCTTCCTCCGCGGCGAAGGCGCCCATGGCCGCGGGGTGCTCCCCTTCGCCGGGCGCGACCTTCTCGAGGATGCCGAGCTTGTCGCGCACGACCCACTCGGGCAGGCCGCTGGCCTCGGCGATGGCGGCGGCGCTGATGCGGCCGGCGGGCACGTAGGCGGCCAGGCCGGTGATGCCGACGGCGGGCGTCGAGTCCTGGCCCGGGCACGCGCTCACGCCGCCTCCAGGCCGCGCACGATCATCTCTAGCGCGGTCGTCATCGCCTCGGCGGGGGGCATGCGCTGCTCCCAGATGGTGTAGCGCAGCCCCAGGAAGTGGGCGATGCCCATGAGCGCCCAGGCCTGCGTCTCGGGGTGGCCGGGGCGGATCTCGCCCGAGCGCTGGGCGCGACGCAGGCCGCGGGCGTAGGCGTCGGCCAGCGTCTGGTAGTACTCGCGGTAGATGGTCTCGTCGACGAATTGCGACTCCATGACGACGCGGTAGAGGTCCTGGTGCTCGAGCGAGAAGCGCAGGAAGGCCTCCAGGCCCCGGCGCTCGATCTCGAGGCGCCCCTGCACGCCGCGCGTGGCGCGGCCCAGGGCGTGGCGGAGCTCGCGCCCCATGTGGCGCACCAGCTCCCGCAGGGCGTCCTCCTTGCTGGGGAAGTAGAGGTAGAAGGTGCCCTGTCCTACGCCGGCGCGGCGCGTGATGGAGGAGATGGAGGCGCGGCTGAACCCCTTCTCGGCGATCTCGGCTTCGGCCGCGTCCAGGAGACGGTTCCGGGTCGCCTCGCCACGCGCGGTGCTGGGTCTGGGTAGGTCGGACACGACACCCCTTCGCGCATCCGGATCGGCCGGCCGCAAGGCGGCCGCCGAACCTGACGACTGATTCAGGTGTCAGAAGACTACCGCCGCTGCGCGCGGGGCGTCAAGAGGAGCATGGTGGAGGCCGCGGTCGTGCCGATCATCCTCCGCGGCACCATGGGCGCGCCGGTGCCGGG
>JARRMM010000212.1:0-3243 GCA_037386005.1 Deinococcales bacterium
GACGTACGACGCCTACGGAGAGAAGAACCTGTACGGTCGGATCGTGAAGGGGGTCAAGCGCGTCACGTACCTGATCGATCCCGACGGCAAGATCGCCAGGGTGTGGCCGAAGGTCAAGGCGGCCGACCACGCCGAGGACGTGCGGAAGGTATTGACCTTCGGCCACACCCTGGCGATCTTGCCGTCGGGATCGATCAGGTACGTGACGCGCTTGACCCCCTTCACGATCCGACCGTACAGGTTCTTCTCTCCGTAGGCGTCGTACGTCTCCAGCACGTCCTTCTGGGGATCGACCAGCAGTGGGAACGTCAGCGAGTGCTTCTGCGCGAACCGCGCGTGGCTGGCGCGATCATCGGCCGACACGCCGAGCACCGTCGCGTTCAGGTCGCTCAACGCCTCCATGTTGTCGCGGAACCCGCACGCCTCCTTGGTGCACCCCGGCGTGTCGTCCTTCGGATAGAAGTACAGCACCACCCAGCCGCCCCGATACGCCGACAGCCGGTGCGTCTTCCCTTCCTGATCCTCGAGCTCGAAATCCGGCGCTTCGCTCCCTACGTCCAGCATGACGTACCTCCCGGACGCATCCTAGCCCCGCGCTCAGGAGGCGGAGGTAGCGCCTTTGCTCACGCTCTACGACGCCACGACGGCGCGCACCTCGTCAGGCAGCAGCGACGCATCCTCGACCCACAGCACGGGCCGCGCCTCCCACTCACCCTGGCGCACCGCCTCATCGCCCTCGAGCTCCGGGGGCACCGAGCGGAGCCCGAGGGTGCCCCCCCACACGAGCCATCCCGACCGCTCTCCGTCGGTGGCCTGCGCGACGTGCACGTCGCAGGCCGAACCGGCATAGAAGTCCGACCACCCGATGAGATCGGGCTCGCGCAAGCCCAGCCGGTCCGGCTCCTGCAGGCGCAGACGCCGCCCCGTCCACTCCGGACCTAGGCAGGTCACGGACATCAACCTCGTGCCGGGCTGCTTCGAAGTCGGCTTGACGTAGAGGCACAGCGTGGCCATGGCAGAGCGCGTCCTCCCCCTCCTCGGTCCATCCCGTCCTGTGGTTGCTCGTTCGTCCCTTTCCCCCAGGCTCGGCCGGCCTGGTGCGCACTCCGCACCCCGGCCGCAGAACGTGTCTCGTAGGCATGAATCTACCACGGCCCGAACGAGCGGCCCCGCAGCCGTCCCGGCCCATCACGCTCGCCCCGGCCGCGGCTCGATATCGTGCCGGCCGCACTCTTGGTCGAAGTACACAAGTACACATACCATACGCGCCGTCCACGACGGCATTCGTGCGCGTCACCCTGTCGCGAACGCGGGATGCATCGCGTCAAGCTCACGGAAAGGCTGCCACGCCCCCGGGCATCGCTAGTCCGCCAGCAACTCCTTCAGCTCGCGCAAGAGTGCGGTCACGCGTGCCAGATCCTTGCCGCCCAGCCGCTCGAGCCGCTTCCGATTCAGCAGCCGCTTGGTGTTGGTCGCCAACGTGTAGCGCTCGTCCTGCTCGGTCGTCGGAGGATCGACGTCCCCTTGCCGCATCTCGGTGATCCGCCGGCGGATCTGGCTCAGCGTCAGGTCGCTCGCGATCGCCTCCTCGAGCAGCGTGTCCCGCGCCTCATCGTCCTCCAGCCGCGCCAGCGCCTGCGCCTTGGTGAACTCCAGGCGGCCGCTCCGCACCGCCTCCAGGAGCGCCTCCGGGAAGTCGAGGATCGGCACGCGGTTGCTCACGAACGAGCTGGGCGTGAACCGGCCGAGCCGCCGGAACAGCGCCAGGGCCACGTGCTTCTGGCGGCTCGAGAACGCGCTCGCGGGTGAGCGCCCACGCTCCTCGTTGTACATCTCCTGCAAGAGGTGCAAGACCTGGGTTCGCGACAGATCGAGGCTCAGCTCCAGCAGCGTGAGGACCGCGTCCGTCTCCTCCACTGCGTTCAGGTCCTCGCGCTGGAGGTTCTCCATGATCGAGACCTCGAGCGCCTCGCGGTCATCGATCTCGGTGACGATGGCCGGGATCTCGCTCAGTCCCGCCATCTGGGCGGCCCGCGTCCGCCGCTCCCCGGCAACGAGCTCGTAGCCCTCCGCTGCCCGACGCACGATGATCGGCTCCAGCACACCCTTGTCCCGGATGCTGGCGGTGAGGTCCGCGAGGCTCTTCTCGTCGAGGTACTTCCGCGGCTGCTTCCGGTTGTAGCGGATCTCGTCGATCGGGACCGCGCCGAGCGCGGACTCCGGCGAGCTGTCCCCGAGGTCCCCCAGGATCGCCTCGAACACGGCCGTGCGATCCAGGTCCTGCCCACGCTTCTTAGCCGTCATCGGAGCCTCCCAACGCCTCGAGGAGTTCCCCCACCACCACCCGGATCTCCTCGTCGGCGACGCTGCCAGGCGCATACAGCGGGATCGGCACGCCTTCGACCTGAGCGTCGGAGTAGAACGCGGGGCGGCTGTTGAGGGGCGTCGAGATCGGCGCGAACGCTTTGAGCTGACTCTGGATGATCTGCAGACTCTCCCGATCGTGCCGCGTCCGACGGTCGTGCTGCGTCAACACGAACAGCGCGATCGACAGATCACGCGCCGCCTTCCGGTACTCGCGGACCATCTTGATCACGGTGGGGATACCGTCCAGCCCCTTGCGGTTGGTCGGCAACGGAACCACGACCCGGTCGGCGGCGACCACGGCCAACGCGGACAGTTGCCCGAGGCTCGGCGGCGGATCGATGAGCACGTAGTCGTACCCTTCCAGCCTCTGCACCGCCTCGCGCAGGCGCATGACGCCCATGAAGATGCTCAGGATCTCACGCTCCACGATGGCGATGTTCAGGTGGCTGGGAATCAGGTCCACCCCGTGGGTGTGCAGCGGGGTGGGCAAGGTCAGCTCGGCCTCGCTCTCTTCGTCCCCTTCGAGATCGGGGTCTCCGATCACGGCCCGGTAGATGGTCTGCCCCAGCCCGATGTCGTCCTCCACGCCCATCCACTTGGTCAAGTTCGCCTGCGGATCGACATCGACCAGCAGGACGCGCTTGCCCATCTCGCCGAGTACGTACCCGATGTCCCGCACCGTGCTGGTCTTCGCACGCCGCCGGCATGATTGAAGAACGTCAGGACCGTCACTGGAACCCCTTCATCTCCGGCCGGAACGTGCCACCACGAACCGGTCGCTCGCTACCCCGCCGACGCCCCGGCCCAGCCGACCTTCCCGTTCGCCCGAAGGATCACGAGGCCGAGGCTGGTACGTGTCTCCTTGCACCGCCGCGA
>JARRMM010000213.1:0-3215 GCA_037386005.1 Deinococcales bacterium
GGCGGCGCCGCTGTTGAACGCCACCACATCGCGCTTGGCGCCGTCGATGCTGCCGTCCAGCACACCGCGTAGCGCAGCGGCGTTGGCCTCCGCGTCGCCGCCGGCCAGCTCCTCCAGCCGGGCGCGTTTCTGCCCCACCTCCTCGGGCGTCACCACGTAGGTACGCCGCGCGCCGCCGGCCATCAGCTCGGTCACCTTGGACGGGCCGGTCAGCGTGAAGTCGTCGATGCGGTCGCCGTGCACCACCAGCGCACGCTCGACGCCAAGGCCCGCCAGCACGTCCGCAAGGCGTTCGGTCAGCTCGGCGTCGTAGACGCCCATGAGCTGCCGGTTCGCCGACGCCGGGTTGGTGAGCGGGCCGAGGTTGTTGAAGATGGTGCGCGCCTTCAGGTCGGCCCGGATCGGCGCCACGAACTGCATGGCGGGGTGATGGTTGCGCGCGAACATGAAGGCCAGGCCGACACGGTCGACGGCCTCTGCGAGGCGTTCGGGACTCTGATCGAGCTCCGCACCCAGCGCCCGCAACACGTCGGCCGAGCCGGACTTGCGGGTCACGCCGATGTTGCCGTGCTTGGCGACCCGCACGCCTCCGGCGGCGATGACGAACATGGCGGTGGTGCTGATGTTGATGGTGTCGATGCCGGTACCGCCCGTGCCGCAGGTGTCGAGCAGGACCCCACCCGGCCGCACCGGCACGTGGACGGCGCGCTCGCGCATGGCCTCGGCGAACCCGATGATCTCGTCGACGGTCTCGCCGCGCGTGCGCAGCGCGGCCAGCAACGCCGCGGCCTGCATCTGCGACAGGCGGCCGTCCATCAGCCGACCCATCACGTCGCGGGCGATGTCGCGGCTGAGGGTCTCGCCGTTGAAGACGGCGCCCAGGATCGGCGCGATGTCGGACTTCGGATGCAGCTGCTCACTCATGCGGACTCCTCCACGGTGCTTCCCTCACGGTCGCACGCGCCCTCCAGGTAGGCGCGCTCGTAGGCGACGCTGGCGCCGCCGAGACGTTGGAACCATCCTCCCAGCCCGAAGCCGAAGACCAACCGCTTGCCGGCTACCTGCAGCGGGTGGAGCCCGAGCCGCCATCGCAGGCGCGGGTGGCGCTCGACCAGGCGCGCGGCGTTGGCGCCGGCAGCCCTCGCCTTCGCCAGGTCTGCGCCCCACCGCGGATCGGGGCCGAGGTGCACGACCGACGCGGAAGGCAACGCCCGGAACGTCAGCCCCGCTCGAGCCAGCCGGTAGCCAAGCTCGAGGTCCTCGCCGCCATAGCCCACGAGCTCCTCGTCGAAGCCGCCGACCTGCCGGAACGCCACCGCCGGCACGCTGCTGTTGGCACCGTTCAGGTTCCAGAACCCCACCCGCGCCGGACGCCACCACCGGCGCTCGCCGTCCGCCTCGAACGCCACGCTGCCGATGGCGGCGCACAGGCCCTTCTCCTGCTCGGCCACGTGCCGCGCCAGGGCATCGGGCGCGGGCAGGCAATCGTCGTCAGAGAACAGCAGGATGCTGCCGCAGGTGCGCTCGGCGCAGGCGTTGCGCGCGGCCCCCGCCGGCAGCCGCTCGTCGGTCTCGAACAGCTTGAGGGAGAACGGGAGCTCGAGGGCGGCAAGGTCGGCCGCGCTGCCGTCGTCGCCGCCGTTGAGGCATACCACCCACTCGAAGCGCTCGGGAACGAGCGTCTGCGCCGCCAGCGCGTCGGCCTTGCGCCGCAACGCGCGGGGCCGCCCCCCGGCGACGGTCAACACGCTGATGTACGGGCAGGGCACGGAGCGCTTCCCCTACAACCGGTCCAGGAAGCGCTGCAGCATGGCGTGCCCGGTGTCGGTCAGGATGCTCTCGGGATGGAACTGCACGCCCCACACCGGGTGGTCCCGGTGCTCGACGCCCATCACCACCCGCACCCCGTCGTCCTCGCACCAGGCGTTGACGCGCAGCACGCCTGGCAGGTCCTCGACCACCAGCGAGTGGTAGCGCGTCGCCTGCAGCGGGCTCGGCAGGCCCTCGAAGACGCCGCTGCCGTCGTGCTCGACGAGGCTGGTCTTGCCGTGCATCAGGCGCCGCGCCCGCACCACCGACGCGCCGTACGCCGCGCCGATGGCCTGATGCCCGAGGCACACGCCGAGGATCGGAATCCGCGCGCCGTAGCGGCGGATGACCTCGACCGACCGTCCGGCCTCGGCCGGCGTACAGGGGCCCGGCGACACCACGATGCCGGCCGGCGCCATCCGTGCGACCTCGTCGAGCTCGAAGGCGTCGTTGCGCCATACCACAGGCTCCGCGCCCAGCTCACCGAGGTACTGCACCAGGTTGTAGGTGAAGGAATCGTAGTTGTCGATGACCAGGACCTGGGCCACGGCGTCACCCGAGCCCTTCGGTGGCCATCTCGACGGCGCGTCGCAGTGCCGCCAGCTTGTTGAGCGACTCCTGCCACTCCGCCGCGGGATCGCTGTCGGCCACCACGCCGCAGCCGGCCTGCAGGTGGAGCCGCCCGCCCGTGGCCACCAGGGTGCGCAACGTCAGCGCCATGTCCATGGCTCCGGAAACGCTGAGGTAGCCGAAGGCGCCGGCGTAGGGACCGCGCCGCACCGGCTCGAGCTCGTCGATGATCTCCATGGCACGGATCTTCGGTGCGCCCGACGCCGTGCCCATCGGCAGCGTCGAGGCGAGCGCATCGAGCGGCGTGCGCCCCGGCGCCAGCTCCCCCTCGACCCGCGATACCAGGTGCATCACGTGGCTGTAGCGCTCGACCCGCATCAAGTCCGACACGCGCACGCTGCCGAAGCGGCACACCCGGCCCAGGTCGTTGCGGCCGAGGTCGACGAGCATCACGTGCTCGGCGCGCTCCTTCTCGTCGGTTAGGAGCTCCGCGGCCAGCGCCGCGTCCTGTTCGGCATCGGCGCCGCGGGGGCAGGTACCGGCGATGGGACGGGTTTCGACCTGCACCCCGTCGCTGCGCACGAGGCTCTCGGGACTGCTGGACACCAGCGTGACCGGCCCGAGATCGAGGTAGCCGAGGTAGGGGCTGGGGTTGATCGACCGCAGCGCGCGGTAGATGGCGAAGGGATGGACGCCCAGCTCCGCGCTCAGGCGCTGGCTTGGAACCACCTGGAAGATGTCGCCGGCGCGAATGTACTCGACGGAGCGCTCGACCGCAGCCATGAAGGTCTCGCGCGTGAAGTTGCTGGCGAAGCTGCTCAGGCGACCGGCACGAT
>JARRMM010000214.1:0-3198 GCA_037386005.1 Deinococcales bacterium
CCCTTCACCCCGCGTCGGGCCTCCGGCGATCGCGGCGTTCAAGCAGATGGTGGGGAGCACGCCTGGCCGACGCGTGCCGGGTCCGACGCCTCGCGCCCCTCAGGGCATCGATCTCGCGCCCGTCAGCGCATCGATGCCGCCTCGGCGTCTACGAGGCCGAACCCGAAGAACGACGTACGACCGCCGTGCCCATAGCACCGGGCACGCTCGTCACTGGCATCCAGCGGCTCCCAGTCGGCCGGGCAGTCGAGGTGCGTCGCACTCGCCCGTACGGCGGCAACGACGGCGCCGCTTCCCCAGTCCGAATGCGCCTGCCGGACCAACGCCGCCACCCCGGCGGCGTGCGGCGTAGCGATCGAGGTGCCGGTGAGGAAGGCGTACCCGACACCGTCCTCGAACACGGTGACTCCGGGGAGTTCGGAGCTCATCGAATCGAGCCAGTCCCACAGCACGGAACCGACCGGAACAGCAGCCAGAACGCCGTCTTGGGCGGTTCCTGTCGCGGCGAAGTAGTCGCCGCCCGGCGCCGCCACGTCGATGCGGGACATGCCGACCGCGGATTCCGAGGCGATCCACTGGGCGTAGCCCGGAACGCCGACCGGACCGGTGGACGACACCGTCAGCACCCCAGGCAACTCGGCCGGAAGAACCCGGCACTGGTTGTGGACGGTCCGTTCCTGTGCCGCGTCCGGCGGCCACTCGGGGCTCAACACATCGAGAACCGGATGCTGTAGGTCGATCAACTCGTTGGTCGCGGCCGCGACGATGACCACGCCCTTCCGTTGCGCGTACCGTGCCGCAGCCTGAAGCTCCCGCAGGATCGCCCGCTGCTCGGGCTCGGAGCCGCAGTAGTAGAGGTACGGGTCCGCGTAGAGGCTCATGTTCACGACGTCGATGCCCTCATCGGCTGCGTAACGGAGCGCCGCCGCGACGGAATCGGCGAAGCAGTACCCCGCGGTGGTGCACGCCTTCAACGCGACCAAGGTCGCCTCGGGCGCCACGCCAGCGATGCCGATGCCGTTCACGGGCGCCGCCACGATCGAACCGACCGCCGTCCCGTGACCGAAGGCATCCGCCACTGCATCCTTGTTGGAGCAATCGCCGTTGGCGATCTCCTCCTCCATGGCTGTAGGCGTGTCGTCGAAGATGAACGAACACGACCTGTCGACATCGACGTTGGGAGCGATATCGGGATGGTCGAAATCGATCCCGCCGTCGATCAAACCCACCGTCACCCCTTTCCCTGTCGCGATCTCGCCGCCTCCAAAGGAAGGCACATCGATGAGCGCCATATCCCACTGGCACGCCCCGAGCGGTTCACTGTTGGCCGCCCCGAAGGTGCTGCCAAAGAGATCCTCGCAGACAGGGACGATGCCCTCCAGCGATACGCTCGAGAGCCCAAGCGGCTCGGACGAGCCGTTCAGATTTCGCTGGCCTTCGTTGCTGCAACCCACCAAACCAACCACCACGAGAACAACGAGTGCTGCAAGTGCTGCCCTCACACCGCCACCTCTTCTCTACTGCCCCCCAACCGCCTCCACTCGCGTGAGCGGAGAGAGTCACGTGCACGATCCGGCCAGAAGACCAATAGAGCGTCTCTGCCCAGATCCCTCATGGGGGACCGACATGCGTCTTGGCTCCAGACATCCCCGGGCCGGTCGAGTCACTCCAACGGGAATCCCTTGTCCCTACCCTGGAACTCGCCGCGTCACACGCGCCTTGCAGCGTGGCGCGGCCTCAACCTCCGCCTGCCAAGCCGCAACCCCACGATGCGCTCCATCGTGACGTCCTTAGCTCGGACACCCATCGCCCCCTCCCATCGAGACACGCGAGCCAGCCAAAACGGCCTGCTTCTCGACGACGACCACGAGCAAGGCCTCCCGCACCCCACCTTCATGCCCTCGTGTGCGTTCGGCACCTGCGGCGGAGCCCTCCCAACGCTTCTCTCCGCGGTTGCCCGCGACAAGGGAGCGCCCCCGAACCCAGCAGCAGATCTCAAGACGATCCGCGTCAACGCTAACTGCAGGTTGTCCGAAGCATGGTACTCAGACCGCCAACCGACAAGGGACAATCCGCCCTACTGCAGCCGCACCAGCACCGCCAGCAGCAGTAGGCCGCTGCTTACCACCCGCCGAAGAATCATCGCCCTACCAGCGGTAGTGCCGGATGTGCTCTCCCCGCTCCGCGATCTGGCTCATCGCCTCGATACCGACCTCGATGTGAAGGTCGGTGAACTCGCGGAACACGGCGCGAGCGGACTCGCGCGTCTTGATGCCGCCCCGCCTGAGCGGGAGGTCGGAGACCAGCAGCAGCGCGCCGACGGGGACCTTGCTCGCGAAGCCCACGGAGAACAGCGTCGCCGTCTCCATGTCGATGGCCAGCGCCCGTTCGTCGTAGAGCTGCTGCTTGAAGCGCTCGTCGAACTCACAGAACCGGTAGTCGGTCGAGTGCACCACGCCCGTGCGGTAATCGAGCTCGCGCTCGACGATGATCTGCGAGATGAACTTCTGCACCTTGAACGTCGGTAGGGCAGGTACCTGCGACGGCATGAAGTGGCGCGATGCGCCTTCGTCGCGGATGGCCGCGGTGGGCAGGATGAAGTCGCCGACCTCCAGCGAGCGGTGGAGCCCCCCGGCCATCCCCAGGACCAGGGTGGCCTTGGGCTCGGCCGTCGCCAGCACCTCGATGATGAGCGCCGCCACCGGCGAGCCCACCGAGAAGTTGACCAACGAGACGCCCATGCGGGCGCTGTGCTTGACCGTCATGGCCGAGCCGCGGGTGGTCTCCGCGTCGTCGCACAGCACAGAGAAACGCTCCATGTAGTACTCGAAGTTGGTGAGCAGGATCTGCTTCTGGAACTGCTCGGGTGCAGTACCCGTGTAGCGCTCGAGCACCTCGCGCCCGATGCGCCACTTCTCCGGATTGTTGTAGATCAGGTTCGGGTTCACGGCCCGCCCCGACGCGTCCGGCTCCCGGACGTCGTCGGCGTGCTCGGAGGCCGTCAGCTCGTCAACTCGCTCCATGGTCCATGCTAGCGGTTGCGCTCGCTCACGGCGTCAGGAAGCTCACCAGCGCCGGGTCGAGGCCGTCCGGCACGGAAGGCTCCAGTGTCGGCACCTCGAGCGTCTCCGCCAGGGCGCGCGCCTCCTCGAGGTAGCGCCGGTGGTCGGCGGTCGGCGAGCCCTTCGAGCGCGGCAC
>JARRMM010000215.1:0-3193 GCA_037386005.1 Deinococcales bacterium
CGTACAGGAGCTGCATCGTCTCCTCGGTGATGCGGTTCTTGGAGAAGTCGAAGAGGATGTCGTCCAAGCGCAGATGGAAGCGCTGGAAGCGCTGCGGGTCGCGCGCGAAGAGGTCGCGCATGTGGAGGCTCTCGATCTCGGCGTGGTGGTGCTCGAGCCGCGTCCAGGCGGGGGACTCGGTGAGGGGTGGCATCGTGTGGAGCCTCCTTCCGGCCGGACGGGCGCCGGCCGTGCCCTGCGCGCGGTGCCGGCGGCCGGCCGACCTCCGCGCTGCGCGTCGCCGGGCGGGGCCGCCCGTGGGGGCCGGTGGTGGCGTCGGCGGCGCCTGTCGCTGGCCCGAGCCTATCGGCAAGCGCCGAACGCTGGGGTCACGCAGCGGACCCTCCGGCGCACCGGGATAACACCTCGCGAGGGCGGTGGGGCGATACCCTGCGGCGTCACGGCGCCGCGCCCGCGCCGTGACGCGACAACGCCGCGAGCGAGCCGATTCCACTGGCCGCGCGCGGCCCGCGGCGATGGGAGGCCCTCCGTGCCGAACGCCATCCGAGCCCTCTTCACCGACATCGGCGGGGTCCTGCTGACCAACGGCTGGGACCGCCGCGCCCGCGCGCGGGCGGCCGAGACGTTCGGTCTCGACCTCGACGAGCTCAACGAGCGCCACCACCTCACCTTCGACACCTACGAGGCCGGCAAGCTGTCGCTCGAGGAGTACCTCCGGCGCGTGGTCTTCTACGAAACCCGCGCCTTCACGCCCGGAGACTTCCGGGGCTTCATGCGCGCGCAGTCGCGACCGTTCGACGACATGATCAGCTTCGAGCGCCGCCTCAAGCAGCGCCACGGCCTGCAGGTGCTGGCGGTCAGCAACGAGGGCCGCGAGCTCAGCGAGTACCGCGCCCGCGCCTTCGACCTGCAGGGCCTGATCGACGCCTTCGTGTGCTCCGGCTTCGTGCACGTGCGCAAGCCCGACGCCGACATCTTCCGGATCGCGCTGGACCTCGCCCAGGTGCGCCCGGACGAGGTCGTCTACCTGGACGACCGCCCCATGTTCGTGGAGGTCGCGCAGGGCCTCGGCATCCACGGCGTGGTGCACCGCGAGCTACCCTCCACCCGCGAGGAGCTGGCGACGCTGGGGCTGGACCTGCCCGGCTAGGCCGGGTCGCTTCCGTCGAGCCGGAAGGTGTCCAGCGCCTGGCCGTAGGCCAGTGCGCGGGCCAGGGCGCGGGCGTCGTCCTCGTCCATGAGGCCGCGCAGGGTTTGGCCCGCCAGCCAGTTACAGCTCACCCGGCGCCACACCTCGTGACGGGCGGGGATGCTCGCGAACGCGCGCGTGTCGTCGTTGAAGCCGGCCAGGTTGTAGGCGCCGGCCGTCTCCATGACGGCGTCCAGGTAGCGCTCCATGCCCAGCACGCTGTCGAAGAACCACCACGGGGCGCCGAGCCGCAGCGCCGGGTAGTGACCGGCGAGCGGGGCGAGCTCGCGGCTGTAGCTGGCCTCGTCGAGCGTGTAGACCACCAGCCGGTAGGTGGGATCGTTGCCGAAGGCGTCGAGGAGCGGCTGCAGCGCGCGCGTCCAGTGCGTGGCGACGGGGATGTCGGCGCCCTTGTCGAGCCCGAAGCGGCGAAACACGCGGCGGTTGTGGTTGCGCAGGCTGCCCACGTGGAGCTGCATGACGAGGCCGTCCTCGGCGCTCATGCGCGCCATCTCGAAGAGCATGTGGGCGGTGAAACGCGGCGCATCGCCGGCGGCCGTGACCCCTGCCAACGCGCGATCGAAGATCGCCTCCACCTCGGCCCGGGACAGGCGCGTGGTGTCGGCGCGGAGGGCGGCGTGGTCGGTGGCGGTGGCGCCGAGGCTCGCGAAGTAGGCGCGCCGCTGCTCGAGCGCCCGCAGGAAGCTGTCGAAATCGACGACGTCGATGCCGGAGACCCCGGCCAAGCGCCGCACGTTCTCGCGCCATCCCTCGGTTTCGAGGCTCAGGAGCGCGTCCGGACGGAAGGTGGGGCGCACCCGCGTGAAGCCCTCGTCGCGCAGCGTGCGGTGGTGCTCGAGCGTGTCGGTGGCGGCGTCGGTAGTCGCGAGCGTGTGGAGGGCGAAACGCTCGAACAGGGCGCGGGGGCGGAAGCCGGGCTCGCCGAGCCTGTCCTGGATGTGGTCGTAGATGCGGCCGGCGCTGTCGCCGTCGAGCTTCTCCTCGACGCCGAAGAGCTGCTCGAGCTCGAGGGTGAGCCAGAGCCCGGTGGGGGTGCCGCGGAAGAGGTGGAAGTTCTCCGCGAAGCGCTGCCAGACGGCGCGGGGGTCGCGCTCGACGGGCGTGTCGTCACGGGGCTTGCCGTCACGGCTGGCCACACCGAGGTCCTCCAGCGGCACGCCCTGGCTGGTGAGCATCCGCAGGACGTAGTGGTCGGGCACGATGAAGAGCTGGGCCGGATCGGGGAGCGGCGTGTCCTCGGCCAGCATGCGCGGGTCGACGTGGCCGTGCGGGCTGACGAGCGGCAGGTCCTTCACGCCGGCGTACAGCTCGCGCGCGAGGGCGCGCTGGTTCGGCAGGGGGCTGAAGCAGCGGTCCTCGGACGCCGTCTTCGCCGAGCCCGACGCCGGCGTGCCACGGGGGTGGCCGCTCATGGCGTCTCCGACCCCCCGCCGCGACCTTGCCGTACCGGTGCGTGCCCCGTGCCGCCGGGGTGGACGCCGCGCGAGGCCAGCCCGGCGAGCGCTCGGCGCACCGAGCCGGGGACGCCCAACCGGTCCACGTCCACGGTGATCGCGTCCTCCGGCTCCTCCAGGTCGCGAAACTGGCTCTGGAGCATGTTCGCCTTCATGTAGTGCCCCTTGCGGCGCCGTATGCGGGCCAGGATGGTGTCGAAGTCGCCCTCGAGGTACACGAACTGCACCCGCGCGGCCGGCTGGGCGCGCTTCAGCTCCCGTCGGTAGCTCTCCTTCAGGGCCGAGCACGCCAGCACCAGCGAGCGCCCCTCGGCCGCGTGCTTCTCGATGAGCGCCCGCAGCCGCTCCAGCCAGGGCTGCCGGTCCTCGTCGGTCAGCGGCACCCCCGCCGCCATCTTGTCGATGTTGGCTTGCGGGTGGTAGGAGTCGGCGTCGGCGAAGGCGAAGCCGAGCCTGGAGGCGAGGCGCTTGCCGACGGTCGTCTTGCCCGACCCGGAGACCCCCATGACCACGACCGCAACAGGGGCGG
>JARRMM010000216.1:0-3192 GCA_037386005.1 Deinococcales bacterium
TGCTGCGCGACGCGCGCGTCACCTCGGTGCTGATCGGCGCGAGCAGCGTGCGCCAGCTCGAGGAGAACGTCGCCGCGCTCGACCGGCTCACGTTCACCGACGACGAGCTCGCCGAGATCGACCGCTACGCCACCGACGCCGGCATCAACCTCTGGGCGCAATCGAGCGAGGCGGGCTGAGCGGGGTCCGGACTCCAGCACCGCAGGAGCGCCGGTACAGCCCTCCTCCCATTACGGACGCGCCCGGCAGCTCGAGGGCTGCCGGGCGCGGGCACGTCTCGCGGAACGCGTCGCCTACTTCTCGGAGGAGAGCGCGAAGCCGCGCATGAACTGCTCCTGCAGCAGCATGAACACGATCAGCGGCGGGATCAGGGCGACGATGGCGCCCGCCATCACCAGCCCCCAGTCGGTGTCCTGACCGGTGCTGATGATGATGTTGAGGCCCACCTGGACCACCTGCCGATCGGTGCGCCGGATGATGACCAGCGGCCACAGGTACTGGTTCCAGACGTAGACGAACTGGATGACCGCCAGCGCGCCGATGGTGTTGGTGCTCATCGGCACCAGGATGCTGGTGAGGAAGCGGATCGGGCCGGCGCCGTCGATCTTGGCGGCGTCGGCCAGGCTCACCGGGATCGACATGAAGTGCTGCCGGAACAGGAACACGCCGGTGGCCGACGCTAGGAAGGGCACGATGATCGCCCAGTACGAGTTCGACCAGTTGAAGCCGTAGGGTGTCGGCGCCAGCGGGTGTGTGATCCAGAAGAACAGCGCCTGCCAGGTCGGTGGCGCCTGCTTCGATACCAGGTCGAACAGGCCCACGATGAGCACCTGCGTCGGCATCATGAGGGTGAGCAGGATGAAGCCGAAGACGATGGGCTTGAACGGGATGCGGAAGTACACCAGCGCCATGCCGGCCATCAGCGAGAACAGCGTCTTGCCGAAGGTGACGGCGAGCGCGATGATGAGCGAGTTGCGCATGTAGACGCCGAGGTCGGCCTCGGTCCACGCTGCGGAGAGGTTGTGCCAGAGTTTGCCGCCGGGCACGAGGCTGGCCGAGATGACCTGGGTCGTGGGTTGCGTGGCCTTGACGATCGCGAACAGGATGGGCCCGGTCACGACCAGGCAGCTGATGATCAGCGCGAGGTGCACCAGCCAGCGCGTCTTCGGGCGGTGACTCCGAGCGGTCACGCTACGCGTCGCCATCTCAGGACCCCCCACCGTAGTGCACGTTGCGTCCGCCGTAGCGGACCTGCAGCACGGTGATCCCCGCCACCAGGAAGAGCAGCACCACGCCCTGCGCTCCGGCGAAGCCGAGGCTGCCGGTGCCGCCAAAGCCGTCCTGGTACATGCGGTAGATCATGGTGGTGGTGAGCCCGGCGTTGTCGAGGTGAAGCGCCGAGGGACCCACCGGCCCGCCCTTGGTGAGGATATCGATCAGGCCGAACACCTCGAAGAAGGCGTAGGCCACATTGGTGAACACCAGGAAGAAGGTCATGGGCGAGAGCAGCGGCAGGATCACCGAGCGGAAGCGCTGCCAGGCGTTGGCGCCGTCGATGGCTGCCGCCTCGGCGAGCTCGCCCGGGATGTTCTGCAGCGCGGCCAGGTAGAACACGATGTTATAGCCCAGCTCCTTCCAGATCGCCGCACCGACCACCAGGCTGAACGCCAGGATGGGGTTGTCCAGCCACCGCGGGGCGATGCCGAAGGCCGCGCGCAGGAAGTGGTTCACGGCGCCGACCTGGGGGTTGAACAGGAACGAGAAGATGGTACCGGCGATGGCCGGCGACAGCGCGAAGGGCCAGATCAGCAGCAGCCGGTACACGCGCGCGCCGGTGACCTTCTGGTTGGCGAGCATGGCGAAGGCCAGGCTGATGGCGAGCCCGAGGATCACCACGGCGCTGCTGAACACGATGCTCTGGATCACCACCTGGCGATACATCGGTGCGAGCAGGCCGGTGAAGAGCTGCCGGAAGTTGTCCAGGCCGATGAACTTGCGCGTCCCCAGGATGAGGTTGCTGCGGTACATGCTGAGGACGAACGACTGAATCGCCGGGTAGTAGAGGAAGATGATCAGGATGACGATCGTGGGCAAGAGAAGCAGCCACGCCGTCGTCCTGCTCTTAAATACAGGGGTTCCCTCGGGCATGCTTGGCTCCCGCGGCACACCAACCGTGCCGCTCGGTGCCGCTCGCTGGACGAACGAGAGGCGCGCTGGCGGCGGGAGCCCCCGCCGCCAGCGTCAAGAACGTCGCTAGAAGTTGCTGTTGTACTGCTGCAGTGCCTGGTTGGCGAGCTGCTCCGCCTGGTTCATGGCGGAGTCCACCGACGCGCCGTTCAGCACCTTCTGGATGGCTTCCTCGATGATCGTGCGGATCTGCGGGTAGGGGCCGATGAGGGCGCCGGCCGTGGCCGTGGACGCCTTGGTGGAGAGGAGCTGGTTGAACGCGACCGCGTAGTTGGGGTTGTCGCGGAACCAGCCTTCCTGGTCGAGCTTGTTGATCGAGCTGATGCGGACCGGGAAGTAGCCGGTCAGCTTGTGCCAGCTGATCATGTTGTCGGTGTTCGTCATGTAGAGGATGAAGTTGCGCGCGGCCTGCTGCACGTCCTGCGGCACGCCCTTCATGATCCAGACCGAGGCCCCGCCGATGACGACGCCTTCACGCGGCGCGTTGTCGGGGATGGGCAGCTCGGCCGTGGTGGCGATCCAGCCGCCGTCCTTGCCGGCCTTGGTGATGGTGTTCACCTCGGAGGTCGAGTCGATGTGGAACATCGCCTTGCCCTGCAGCATGATCGCTTCGCTGCCGTTCCAGTCCTCGAGCTTGCCCGTGTAGGTGTAGTAGCCCTTGTCGTTGAGCTCCTTGATCCAGTTGACGATGTTGAGCGCCGGCTGGCTGGTAAGGAGCACCTTGGTCGCGCGGCCGTCGCGGCCGTTGCCGTTGTTGGCCATCGGAGCGTTCTGCTCGGCCATCCACTGCTCGAATAACCAGCTGTGCAGCGCGAAGGTCATGCAGCTGTCCTGCGTATCACCGGCGGCGCGCAGCGCGGCACAGTCGTTGAGGACGTCGGAGTACGTCTTGGGGGGCTTCGTCGGGTCGAGGCCCGCCTTCTTCATGAGGGCGTTGTTGACGTACATGACGGCGTTGGAGCTGTTGAACGGGATGGAGTTCACCGTGCCGCCGATGGTGTAGTA
>JARRMM010000217.1:0-1747 GCA_037386005.1 Deinococcales bacterium
CGCGGCGCGCCCCCGCGAGAGCGGGGAAGCGCGCCGCGCCGCAGCGCTCACTGGATTACTGGAACCACTTGGTCTGAAGCGCGTCGAGGGTGCCGTTCGCCTTGAGCTTGGCGAGGCCGTCGTTGAGGGCGGGCAGCAGGCCCTGCGGGTCGCCCTTGGGCACCGCGAAGCCGATCTCGTCGCCCGACTTCACGCCGCGGATGTTGACGACGAGCTTGCCGGCGTACTGCTGGGCGAAGGCGGCCGCGGCCACGTCGTCGAGGACGACGCCGTTGACGTCGCCGTTGAGCAGCGCCTGCACCGCCTGGTTGAAGTCGTTGTAGAGCTGCAGCCGGCCGCGGCCCACCAGCTTCTCGGCCAGGATGGCGTTGGTGGTGCCGGTCTGGGAGCCCAGAACCAGCTTGCTCCCCTGCTTGGTGAAGTCCTTCAGCGTCAGGCCCGAATCCTGGGTGCGTACGGCGATGGCCTGATCGACGCTCTTGTACGGCTTGGAGAAGTCCACCTGCTTGGCGCGCTCGGCCGTGATGGTCATGCCGGAGGCGATCATGTCGAACTCGCCGTTGTTCACGGCCGGGATGATGCCGTCCCAGTTCGTCGTCTGGAACTTGGCTACGCAGTCCTCGACCTTGCAGATGGCGTTCATCAGATCGACGTCGAAGCCGACGATCTGGTTCTTGGCGTTGACCGTCTCGAACGGCGGGTAGGTCGTGTCCGACCCGATGGTGATGGTACGCCCGCCGAGGTCGGCGGCGAAGGCGGCGCCGAGCATCAGCACGAGCGCCAGGCTGGACGCAAGGATTGCAATTCGTTTCATCATCTCTCCCCTGTTGGGCATGGAGTCGTGAAAGAGAATACCTGCTTGCGCATGTCGTCGCAAGCACCCCGCACCGGTGCCGGGGACATCCACCGTTGGGGAGGCGATTGTGCCGGACTCAGCCCTTGACCGAGCCGGCCAGCAGGCCGCGGATGAAGTAGCGGCCCAGCACGATGTAGATGATCAACGTCGGCAGCGCGGCCAGCACCGCGCCCGCCATCGGCAGGTTCCAGTTGACCGCCTCGCCGCCGGCGAGCTGCGCCAGCGCCACCGTGATCGGCTGGGTGCTCTGGCGCGTCAGCGTCACCGCGAAGAGGAACTCGTTCCAGATCTGGGTGAACTGCCAGATGATCACGACCACGAACCCCGAGATCGACAGCGGGAACACGATGCGGCTGTAGATCCCGAAGAAGCCGGCGCCGTCGATGCGCGCCGCCTCGATCATCTCGTCGGGGATCTCGGCGTAGAAGTTGCGGAAGATCAGCGTGGTGATCGGGAGGCCGTAGACCACGTGGGTGAGGATGAGCCCCCACAGCGAGCCGTAGAGCCCGATGTTGCGCAGGAACTGGAACAGCGGGATGAGGATCGACTGGTAGGGGATGAACATCCCGAAGAGCATCAGCGGGAACACGATGTTGGCGCCGGGGAAGCGCCACTTCGACAGGATGTAGCCGTTCATGGAGCCCATCACCGCTGACGCCGCGGTGGCGACGACGGCGAGGAACAGGCTGTTGCGCAGCTTGGGAGCGAACGCCTCCCACGCGGTGACGTAGCTCCCCCAGTTCCAGTGGGTGGGCAGCTGCCAGGTGGTGGCGAGGTTGATCTCGCCCGGGACCTTCAGGCTGGTCACCAGCACCAGGTAGACCGGCAGCAGGAAGAACGCCGCCGCGAGGATCAGCAGCACGTAGGTCAGCCACTGCGTGCGACCCCGCC
>JARRMM010000217.1:1777-6445 GCA_037386005.1 Deinococcales bacterium
TTGCGGGAGAGGGCCTCTGCGCTCATCGCCGCACCTCGCCGCGAAGGCTCGTGTACAGGTAGGGGATGATCACGGCCGCCACCATGATCAGCAGCACCACGGCGATCGCGGCGCCCTGCGCGAACTGGTTCGCCCGGAAGCTGCGCAGGTACATCAGCAGGGCCGGCACGTCGGTGGCGGGGTGGTCCGGGCCGGCCATGGCGAACACCAGGTCGAAGATCTTGAGGCTGATGTGCCCGAGGATGATCATCGCCGACAGCGAGATGGGCCCGAGCAGCGGCAGGATGACATGGCGGTACAGTTGCCACTCGCTGGCGCCGTCGACGCGGGCGGCCTCCCGGAGCTCTTCCGGGATGCCGCGCAGCCCGGCCAGGTAGAGCGCCATGGTGTAGCCCGACATCTGCCACACCGCGGCGATGATGATCCCGATGAACGCCAGGTTGAACCCGTGCTGCTCGGGGAAGGGGAGGGGCTGGCTATGCCGCCCGACAGCGAAGGCCCACAACCCGACGAGGCCGGCCGCCAGGGCGATGACGGCGCCGCCCAGACCGCGCCCTTTGCGGAAGGCGCGCCACGCGAGCAGCGCCAGCACGACCGCCACGAGCAAGCCCAGGGCGAAGGGCAGGTCGTTCCAGTCGAAGCGGAGCACTTGCGTCCTGCTGGTCAGCCAGCGGAACTGAAGCCGGGGGAGGCCGATGAGCGTGGGCAGGACGTTGATGCCGCCCTGCGGTTGGAGCATCCAGCGCCAGATGGTGCCGGTGACGATGAACGCCAGGGCGAAGGGGAAGAGGAAGATGGTGCGGAACAGTCCCTCCCCCTTGACGTCGCGGTCGAGGAGCACCGCCAGCCCCAGCCCCAGGCCGAGGCAGCCGGCCAGGAACAGGATCGTGAAGAAGAAGGTGTTGACCAGGTCCTGACGGAAGCGCGTCTCGATGAAATTCGTGAACAGATCGGCGTAGTTCTTGAACCCCAGCCAGTGGAGCTGGGGGTGGAGCGCGAGCGCCTGGCTGGGGTCCTGTCCCCAGTCGGTCATCGAGACATAGAAGGTGCGGCCGATGAAGCCGTAGACGAAGATCGCCAGCAGCACGATCGACGGCAGCAGCATGAGGATGGCGGTGATGCGGTCGCGGGTGAGCTTCATGCTGGATCCGTCCGAGTGAGCGTGGGCTCCGGTGCTGTCCCGAAGAGGGAGGCGAGCGCCGTCACGCGCAGGTGGGGAGGGAGCCCGGATCCGGGCTCCCTCCCACAGGAATCGCTCCTGGTACAGCCCCACCTGGTTGGCGATCGCCTGGGCGGCGTTCGCCGCCTGCTCGCTGTTCTGCGAGCTCTCGTAGATGCTCATGACGTCCGCGAACTGGCTCATGAACGCTTCCTTGGCGACGGCACCGTGGACCAGGCTGCCGACGATGGTGTCGTTCTGCCAGTCCTTGGCGGCCGACTGCGAGTAGGCGTTGTAGAGGCTCAGGTCGGAGTCGAGGCGCGGGCTGATCGAGCCCTTGAGGGGGTTGAAGGTGTCCTGGCCCTGCTTCGAACCCAGCAGCGTCAGCCAGTCCATGGTGTTCTGCGGGTCGGGGGCGCCCTTGGGCAGGCCGAAGGAGTCCGCCAGCATCACGAACGTGCCCCCTGGACGACCCGGTCCGTCGCCTGCTGCCAGGAGAGACCGGAGGCGTCATCGTTGGTGCATGCCATGACCTTGCCGAAGGTGTCCCAGATCTTCACGGCCTGCGGGTCGGTGAACTTGATCTTGCCGGACCACAGGTCGTTCCAGCCCTGGGCGCCGAGCGTCGCCACTGCGACGCTCTCCCACAGGTGCTGCTGGGTCCAGTTCTCACCGACCACCAGCGGGGTCACGCCCTGGCTCTGCAGCGTCGGGCACTGCACCAGGAACTCCTCCCACGACGTGGGCGGCGTGACGCCCCACTTCTCGAGGTTGGCCGGCACGTACCACATCACGTTGGAGCGGTGGATGTTGACCGGGACGCTCCAGATACCGTTCTGCGTGCTGATCAGGTCGATCAAGTTCTGCGGGAAGACGCTCATCCAGCCCTGCTGCTGGAACAGCGAGGTGAGGTCCTCCATACGGTTCGCCGCCACCCAGGTGCCGATGAGCTCCTGGCCGGCGTGGACCTGGAAGCTGTCGGGCGGGTCGCCGCCCAGCATCCGGGTCTTTAGTACAGCGCGTGCGTTGACGCCCGAGCCACCTGTGACGGTGGCGTTGATGACGTCGACGCCGGGGTGCTGCTGCTGGTACAGGTTGATGAGCGCCTCGAGGGCCGGGCCTTCGTCGCCCGCCCACCAGGAGAAGATCTCTAGCCTGCCCTGGGCCTGGGCCATGCCGACCGTCAGGCCGAGAGCTGCTACGAGCGCGAGCAGTCTCTTCATAGCGTCGTCCTTCCTCCTAAGGAATGGGTTGTGCGGTGGTGCGTAGCGCTACGAGCGTGATCGTCTGACGAGCGTCACCTCCCCGGCGGAACGAGCGTCCGCCCACCATCGTTGCGGGCCCACCCCACGTGGGGGCCCGTCGCCCGACGCCCTCGTGCCCCGGCCGACCGGCAGCACCCCCGTGCCCGATCTGCAGGTGCCATGCTCGTGCATCAGCATAGCGTCGGCTGGGAGGGGGGTAAAGGACGAATAACCCATCGCCGACGGTAGACTGGGGCCGTGGTCAGCGTGTCCGAGATGCGGGAGCGCCTGAGGCGCCCGCTGCAGCAGGAGCTGCGCAGCGGCTGCCGCGACGACGTGGTCGTTGGGGGCGTCGAGCGGCTCGCCGAGGGGCTGGCGCGGCCGTTCTCGGGCGTCGGCGAGCTGCTCCGCGGCTATGGCGCGTTGGAGCCGGAGTCGCGGCGGACGCGGCTCGAGCGGGCGCTGGCGCTGCTCGAAGGAGAGCTGCGGTCGGGCTCGGGCTCCTCCGGATCGGAGGGCGCCGCGAGCGGCCGGGGTGCGGGTCCCGAGCGGGGCGATGGCGCACGCGCCGGCCCGAAGACGGCGCGATCCGCCGGCCCCCGGCGGCTCACGCCCGCCCCCGCGGCCACGGCGACATCCGGGGCCGGCGCTGCGGCGGGCTCCGCCGGCACGGTCCTGCACCCCGACGACCTCGATCGTCCCCTCGCCGACCGGCTCGTCGACGTGGGCGCGCAGGCACCACGGAAGCTGGCCGACGTCGGGGTGCGCACCTATCGCGAGCTGCTGTGGACGTTGCCGCGGCGCTACGAGGACCGCCGCGCCCTGCCGCACTTCTCCGCCCTCGAGCCCGACGAGACCGCCACCGTCTCGGCGACGGTGGTGTGCCGCCAGGCGATGCGCAGTCGGCGCGGCATGCACGTGCTGCGCGCACTACTGGAGGATGCCCGCGGCGAGCGCGCGGCGGCGGTGTGGTTCAACCAGCCCTGGGTGGAGCAGCAGCTCTTCCCGGGGCAGCGCGTGATCCTCGGTGGCAAGGTGAAGCGGAAGGGTCGCAGCGTCGAGATCAACGTGTCCGGCTTCGAGGTGGACGACGACGGGGAGAGCCTGTCGTTCGGGCGGATCGTGGGCATCTACCGCGGCACCCAGGGCCTCAGTCAGGCGTACCAGCGACGGGCCGCCTACCGGCTGCTGGCGGCGCTGCCGAACCTGCCCGACTACCTGCCGCGCTCCTTGCTGGAGCGGCTCGAGCTCGTCTCGCTCGACCGCGCCCTGCGCGACGCCCACTTCCCGCCGTCCGAGGAGGCGCTCACGTCCGCACTCCGGCGGCTGAAGTTCGACGACTTCCTGTTCCTCGAGCTGGCCGTCCTACGCAGCCGCGACGCGTCGCTGACGGGTCGCTCGTTCCGCGTGCGCGACGAGGACGTGGAGGCGTTCCGGGCCAGTCTGCCCTTCGCGCTGACCGGCGCGCAGGACCGGGCCCTGGAGGAGATCCTGGCGGACATGCAGGGGCCGCGTCAGATGGCGAGGTTGCTGCAGGGCGACGTGGGCTCCGGCAAGACGGCGGTGGCGGCGGCTGCGGTCTACGTCGCGGTGCAGGACGGGGCGCAGGCCGCCCTGATGGCGCCCACCGAGATCCTGGCGCGGCAGCACTACCTGAACCTGCGGAGCTACCTGTTCCCGCTGGGCGTCCGCAGCGAGCTCCTCACCGGCGCGATGAGCGCCCGCGAGCGTCGCGAGGCACGCGCCCGGCTGGCTTCGGGGGAGGCGCAGCTCGCCGTCGGCACGCACGCGCTCATCCAGGACGGCGTGACGTTCGCCGACCTGGGCCTGGCCATCGTGGACGAGGAGCACCGCTTCGGGGTCGAGCAGCGGCGCAAGCTGCTGCAAGGGCTGCCCGACGTGCTGGTCATGAGCGCGACACCCATCCCGCGTTCGCTCGCCCTCACCTACTACGGCGACCTCGAGCTGAGCGTGATCGACGCGCTCCCGCCCGGCCGCAAGCCGGTGGAGACCCGACTGGTGAGCGCGAACCGCAGGCGCGAGGTCTACCACTTCGCCTGGGACCAGATCCAGAAGGGGCGGCAGGTGTACGTGGTCACCCCGCTGGTGGAGGAGAGCGAGGCGCTCGAGGAGGTCGTCTCCACCACGGGCCTCAGCGAGGACCTACGGCAGCTCATGCCCGAGGCCTGCCGCATCGAGATGCTCCATGGCCGTCTACCGGGCGACGAGAAGGACGCCATCATGGAGCGGTTCCGGCGTCACGAG
>JARRMM010000218.1:0-3134 GCA_037386005.1 Deinococcales bacterium
CGGCATCATCGCCATCGCCGGGCCCGGCTTCCGCAACGTCATCCTGGCCACGACCATCTTCGGTATCCCGATCTTCGCGCGCCTGGTTCGCGGGTCGGCGCTGGCGCTCAAGGAACGCGCCTACGTGGAGGCGAGCCAGGCCCTCGCGGCGAGCTCGGCGCGCATCATGTTCCGCCACGTGCTGCCCAACATCCTGGCGCCGATCCTGGTCTACATCACGTTGCGCATCGGCACGGTCATCCTCATCGCGGCGTCGCTGTCGTTCCTGGGCCTCGGCGTCCAGCCGCCGACGCCCGAGTGGGGGGCCATGCTCAGCGAAGCGCAGCTCTACCTTGCGATCGACCCCATCATGGCCATCGCGCCCGGCGTGGCGATCAGCCTTGCGGTGCTGGGCTTCAATCTGCTCGGGGACGGTCTGCGCGACGTGCTGGATCCGCGCATCCGCTGACCTTGACGGCGTCGCTGTCCCATGGGGCAGCGCACGGGGGTCCAGCTTCGGCGGGATGCCCGGGGGTCCCGCGGCGATGCGCGACATCGGGGTCGGCCGATCGGCCGAGGGCGCCAGCTGTCGAGAGCATGGGGGTCTTCAGAAGGCGCGATCATCGGCGCCCGGAGCAGGCTCCAGGTGCCGGCGGGACCGTTGTCGTCGGAGCGGATCGGGCACCCGCATCGCCGGCAAGTCGGTCTGCGTCGCCGTCCACGCGACGGGTTCCGTCTCCCGGCGCCCGCCGGGCCCTCGGCGACGGAAG
Source organism: Deinococcales bacterium (assembly GCA_037386005.1). Taxonomy (GTDB): domain Bacteria; phylum Deinococcota; class Deinococci; order Deinococcales; family Trueperaceae; genus JASBRS01. Next base: position 750 of record JARRMM010000218.1, read on the forward strand.
CGCAGCAAGGCGAGGCTCGCGACGGTAGTCAGCGCCAGCATTTCCAGGGCGATCACGGGGAGCCGCGAGTCGCCGCCGGAGGGCGCGGCAACGGACGAGCTCGGGCCGCGGGCTTCCGGGCCCGAGGCACCCGTTCCGGGGGTGTCGGTTCCCTCGGCGCTCGTGCCGGCAGTGCGGCCGCCCGCCGACCCGGAGACGGCGGTCACGGAGCGGGTGCCGGCGGCAAAGAGCGCGACGGGGATCCTCGGCGCCAGGCCGGAGATCGCCAGCGGCCCCGGCGCCGTGGCCAGGCGGGGATTGAAGGGCTCCAAGGTGCCGATCGTCGCGCCGTCGGGCGCGATGTAGCTGGGATCGGCGCCGGCCCGCGAGAGGGCGTCCAGAATCGCGGACGTACCGTTGCGTGCGGCGAACAGGAGAGGCGTCCAGCCGCGCTGCGTGATGTGGTTCGGGTCGGCCCCGCCGCGCAGCAGCGCTCGCACGGCGTCCAGGTTGCGGCTGTCGACGGCCATGACGAGGGGGGTACGGCCACGGGCGTCGACCGGATCGGCGCCGTGGCAGGCGATGGCGGTCGCCATGGCTGCGTAGGAAGCGGGGGAGAGCGAGGCCAGGCGGGCGTCGTCGAACAAAGCTTCGGTTCTGAGGCAGGCTACGTTGAAGGCGCTCTGCCGGTCGAAGGCGAAGCTCAGGGTTGCGGCGAGGACACCCGGCCGCGCGCGGCTGCCGGCGAGCCGCAGCTGGTAGGCGGTGTCGCCCACGACGAACGCCAGCGAAGACGGCGCTCCCTGCCGGTCGATGGAGACAAGCCCGGGCACCGCGCGCACGAAGGCCAGCACATCGGCGTAGGCGCCTCGCATGCTCGAGGCCTGCGGCAGCAACACGCAGGTGCGTGCGGTCTGGTGGAACGGGCAGTCCAGGTAGGCGGCCGTCGGAGCGAACCGCGCTTCCAGCGCAGGCGCCACTTGGGCGGCATCGAGCGCGTGGGCCAGCGGTGCGAGCGCCAGGAGCATGGTGAAGAATGCATGATGTGCGATGCGTCGATGATGCATGAAGGGCCTGCCCACAACGAGGTTAGGCCGTCCAGGCCGCGCGGGTTGTGAGTACCTTCCCTTCTTCCGGTCGGTTGACCGGGACGTTCCGATGGAGCTATGGTTGCGTGCACACCGTGCTGCGCTACGGTCTTGCGATTTCGAGGAGGTAGGGCATGAAGTTACGAGGATGGATCTTGCTGGTGGGGGGCGTGGTCGCGGGGTCCGCTGTAGCGGCCGGGCTGACGCTGCAGGCGAAGCCGATCACGATGGCGGCGTCGGGCTATGCGGTCCCCGAAGTGTCGTCGGTGGCCAACGGTCAGACCACCCCGCTGAAGAGCGAGGGGCCTGGCTCCGAGGCGGGCGACTGGACCTTCCAGCCGACCCACACCGTCACGGAAGCGGGTAGCGAGGGCGAGGTCCAGGGTGTCGCCACCTTCTTCTCCGGACCCAACTTCAAGCCCGCGTTCCCGAACATCCTGCTGCCGAACGCCGACAGCGGTACCACGACGGTCACCCTGGGCTACCAGAGCACGACCGTTGACGTCCCGGTCACCGTGACGCCCGCCCCTGCGCCGGACGTGAAGAACGGCAAACAGCTCTACGACCAGAATTGCGCCATGTGCCACGGCGCGACGGCCCAGGGCCAGGGCGACTTCCCGAACCTGACGTACACCGACGCCGGCATCGGCGGCTGGACGGTGTCCCAGTTCAACCGCGCCGTGCGCGTCGGGGTCGACGATGTCGGCGCCACGCTGGAGCAGACCATGCCGCGCTGGCAGGCCAACGGCTTCAAGACCGACCTCGGTCATCCGCCGTCGGCGCAGGAGGTCAGCGACATCTTCGGGTACCTCAAGACGCTGCAGTAGGGGCCCGATACCACCGGAAAGCAGGGAGGCTCCGCGGCCGCGATCGGCCGCGGAGCATTCCGTGGCTCGCTACTCCAGGTGCGGTCTGGGGAGCAGCAGCGTCAGCACGGCCGTGACCAGCGTGAACACGAACACGACCAGGTAGACGCGGTGCAGGCCCAGGGACAGGCTTCCGCGCAGCACGCCCATCACCGGGCTGCCGGCGGCAGCCGCGGAGCCGCGCTCCAACAGGTTCTGCACGCTATCGACCGACACGCTACCCCCGAGACCTTGCTGCGCGATGCTGCGACGCAGGCTGAGGTTGAGCGTTCCGCCGAGGAGTGCCGCTCCCACGGCGTTGCCCAGGATGCGCATGAACATGTTCGTGGCGGTGGCCACGCCGCGCCGGGACCAGTCCACGCTGTGGGCGAGCGTCTCGTCGCTGTTCATGGGGGTCGGCATGGGCTTCCTCTCGACCACCTTCATCGTCGCCATCCAGAGCAGCGTGGACT
>JARRMM010000219.1:0-3109 GCA_037386005.1 Deinococcales bacterium
AGCGCGACGACTTCACCAAACGCTTCCGCGAGGGCACGCCCATCAGCGTTCACGAGCTGCTCTTCAACCTGCTGGTCGGTCCCACCGAGCTCGATGTCCGCGCGGATGGCGACCGAGTCGTAGGCCTGCGCCAGCGGGTAGAGCAGCTCGTGAACGCTGATGGGCGTGCCCTCGCGGAAGCGTTTGGTGAAGTCGTCGCGCTCGAGCATGCGGGCCACGGTGTAGGTCGAGGCCAGCCGCACCACATCGCCGAAGCCCAGGGGCGACAGCCACTCGGAGTTGTGGCGGATCTCGAGCCGCTCCGCGGCGTCGTCGAGGATTCGCGTGGCCTGTGCCACGTAGCTCTCGCCGTTCTTGCGGGTCTGCTCCAGGCTCAGCACCGGCCGCGTCTTGCTGCGGCCCGACGGATCGCCGATGGTGGCGGTGAAGTCCCCGATGATCAACACCACGCGGTGCCCCAGGTCCTGGAACTGCCGAAGCTTGCGGAGCACCACCGCGTGGCCCAGGTGCAGGTCGCTGCTGGACGGGTCCACGCCCAGCTTCACCCGAAGCTGGCGCCCCTCGGCCTCCGCCCGACGCAGCTTCTCCTCGAGTGCCTCCTCGGGCACGATGTTCTGAGCCCCGCGCCGGAGCAGCGTCATCGCCTGCTGGATATCCACGTCCGTCCTCCCGGGCGGCGCATGGTGTCCGCCGCGCAGCGCCGCACCCCGGCGGCGGCCGCGACAGTCTAACACGCGTCGCAGACGCGTTCGCCGCAGGACAAACGGGCGCGCCGGCCCCTGCTAGCATCGAGGGCGGCGCCGCAGGGCGCCGGCAAGGGAGGCCAGCATGCATCTAGGTATGGTCGGGCTCGGACGGATGGGCGCCAACATGACGCGGCGGCTCATGCAGGACGGGCACCAGCTGGTAGTGACCGACGTCGACGAGAGCGCCATCTCGAAGCTGGCCGACGAGGGCGCCACGGGGGCGGCATCGGTGGCCGAACTCATCGAGAAGCTCCCCACCCCCCGCCTGGTGTGGCTGATGGTCCCCGCCGGCGACGCGACCGAGGCGGTGTTCCGGGAGGCGCTGGCGCACCTCGATCAGGGCGACATCCTGGTCGACGGCGCCAACTCGCACTACACCGATACCCTGCGCCGCGGCGAGGAGGCCGACCGCAAGGGCGTGCGCATGCTCGATGCCGGGGTCTCCGGCGGCGTGTGGGGTCTGGCCGAGGGCTACAACATGATGGTCGGGGGCGAGGGCGGCGCCTTCGAGGCGGCCCGCCCTGCCCTGGCAACGCTGGCGCCCGCGAACGGCTTCGCGCACGTCGGGCCGGTCGGCGCGGGGCACTTCGTGAAGATGGTGCACAACGGCATCGAGTACGGCCTGCTGCAGGCCTACGGCGAGGGCTTCGAGGCGCTCGCCGCCTACCCCCACGCCGAGCTCGACCTGGAGAAGATCGCCGGCCTGTGGACCCACGGCGCGGTGGTGCGCTCCTGGCTGCTCGATCTCCTCGTGAAGGCCTTCGCCGAGGACCCCAAGCTCGACGGCATCCGCGGCTACGTCGACGACAGCGGCATGGGGCGCTGGACCGTCGACTTCGGGGTGGAGCACGCCGTCCCGCTGCCCGCCATCAGCGCGGCGCTGTTCGCGCGCTTCCGCAGTCGCCAGGACGACAGCTTCGGCGCCAAGGTGGTGGCCGCGCTACGCAACCAGTTCGGCGGCCACCCCGTCAAGGAGGCCTGAAGTGCCCAAGGCGCCCGCGACGGCGTTCGTGATCTTCGGCATCACCGGGGACCTGGCGGCGCGCAAGCTCATGCCGGCGCTGTTCCAGCTCCACCGCCAGGGCGCCCTCGACGAGGGCACGATCCTCGTCGGCTACGGTCGGAGCCCCCTGAGCGACGAAGCGTTGCGGGCCCGCCTGCGCGAAGCGCTGACCCGACACGCCACGTGGACCGACGACGGGGCGTGGAACGCCCTGGAGGAGCGGATCCACTACGTCCAGGGCGGTTACGACGAGCTCGAAGGCTTCCGGCGCCTGGCCGAGCGGCTCGATGCCTGGGGACGGGACCACCGGGTCTTCTACACCGCCACGCCGCCCCAGACCTACGAGCCGATCGTGCGCAACCTGGCCGCCGCCGGCCTCCACCGCGAGGGCAACGGCTGGTCCCGGTTGGTGATCGAGAAACCCTTCGGAGACGACCTCTCGACCGCGCAGGAGCTCAACAGGCACGTGCTGGAGAGGTTCCGAGAGGACCAGGTCTACCGGATCGACCACTACCTGGCCAAGGAGACCGCTCAGAACCTGGCGGTGCTACGCTTCGCGAACAGCAACAACGAGACGGTATGGAGCAACCGCTACGTGGACCACGAGCAGATCACCATGTCGAGCCCATGGGCGTGGAAGGGCGCGGCAGCTACTACGAGTCGGCCGGCGTGCTGCGCGACGTGTTCCAGAACCACCTGCTGCAGCTGGTGGCGCTGGTGGCGATGGAGCCTCCGGCGCGCTACGACGCTCACAGCGTGCGCGACGAGAAGGTCAAGGTGTTCGACGCGCTACGCTGCGTCCGACCCGAGAACGCCGTGCTGGGGCAGTACGTTTCGGGCAACGGCATGATGGGCTACCGCGAGGAGGACGGCGTCGACCCGCGCTCCAGGCAGGCGACCTTCGCCGCCGTCGAGCTCGAGCTCCGCAACTGGCGTTGGTCGGGCGTACCCTTCTACATCCGCTCCGGCAAGCGCCTGGAGATGAAGGCCACCGAGATCGTGCTGCAGTTCAAGACCCCGCCCCACGTGCCGTTCGATCTGCCCTCGCAACTCAAGGCCGACCGCCTGGTGCTGAGGCTGGTCCCCGATGAGGGCATCGTGCTGCGCTTCAACGGCAAGCGTCCCGGCCAGGGTATCGAGCTGGAACGCATCAGCCTCGACTTCCTCTACGGTCGCAGCTTCGACCGTCCCAACCCGGACGCCTACGAGACGCTGCTGCTCGACGTGATGCTGGGAGACGCCACCCTCTTCATGCGCGCCGACGAGGTCGAGGCGCAGTGGCGGGTGATCACGCCGCTGCTCGAACGCATGCGCGAAACCGGTCCGACGCCGATGTTCTACGAGGCCGGCAGTATGGGCC
>JARRMM010000219.1:3116-3642 GCA_037386005.1 Deinococcales bacterium
CGCCCTGCTCGACCGCGAAGGGCGCTACTGGCACCGGCCGGCGCAGGACTGACCCGCGCGCCGCATCGTTCGCACGTCGCGAGCGCCCCTGCAAGCGCTCCTGCATATTCATCATGCAGGCTCGCATACAGATGCATTCTTGCCGTCCTGGACGGCACTCGTGTTATGTTCGGGCGTGGCTCGAATCAGCATACTCGGAATCCCGATGGACCTCGGCGCGGGACGCCGGGGGGTCGACATGGGCCCGAGCGCCCTGCGCCTCGCCCGCCTCGCCCCCAGCCTGGCCGCCCTCGGTCACCAGGTGACCGACCTCGGCAACGTCGAGGTCCCCGTCCCCGAGGCGGTGCCGAACCCGAACGGCCTCCACTACGCCGACGCCATCGCGGCGACCTGCGGCGCCGCCTACGAACGCCTGCGCGGGCTCGCGGGCAACACCTTCGTCATCTCCCTGGGGGGCGATCACTCCGTCAGCATGGGAACGATCCCGGGTGCTGCGGCCGGCCGGCGCACCGGCGTGGTGTGGGTC
>JARRMM010000220.1:0-2949 GCA_037386005.1 Deinococcales bacterium
CCGTGGCGCGAGCCGGGCCCCCGCCTCATCGGCAACCTGGTCTCCGAGCTGTTCACGCCGAACACGGGCGAGATCCGCTCGGCGTACGGCGAGTTGGGCATGCGCAACGCCACCAGCAGCCTGGTGGTGCCGGTCGTCGGTCGTTTCGTCCGGTACGGCTCGCTGGTGCTGCACCGCCACGCCGGCGCGGCCTTCGACGACGACGAGCTGCGCCTGGCGGCTCGCTGGGGCTCGATCCTGGGCGAGACGCAGAGTCAGGCCTTCGAGCTGCGCCGCACCAAGCTCAGCCTGGTCGAGTTCACCCGGGCGTTCGTGCAGGCCATGGAGGCGCAGGACTTCGCCCAGCTCGGTCACGCCGAGCGCGTGACCGCGTACGCGCTGGCGCTGGGCCGCACCCTGGAGCTGGCCAACCAGGAGCTCGCGGACCTGTACTTCGCCGCCATGCTCCACGACATCGGCAAGCTCGGGGCGGGGCTGGACCTGTCGATCGAGGACATGGAGCACCCCCAGCGCGGCGCCAACCTGGTGGCGTCGGCCGCCCTGCTCCGCGCCGCCTCGGAGGGCATCCGCGCCCACCACGAGAACTGGGACGGCTCCGGCTTCCCCGGCGGGTTGCGCAAGGAGCAGATCCCGCTGATCGCGCGCATCGTGGCGGTCGCCGACGTCTTCGACATGCTCTCCAGCGAACGCGGCCAGGCGATGCCCATGCGCGAGGTCGAGAAGGCGATGGAAGCGCGCAGCGGCCGCGAACTCGACCCTTCCCTGGTGCAGCTGCTCATCAACATCCTCCGGCAGGGCAAGTCGACCACCGACCTGTCCCGGCTCGAGGAGAGCGATCTGCCCTTCTAGCCCGCGGCCCACGAGAAGCGGTACTCGACCACCTGCCGGTACATCTCGCCGGGACGCAGCCACACCGACGGGAAGCGCGGCGTGTTGACGGCGTTCGGAAAGGCCTGCGCCTCGAGCGCAACCCCCGCGTGGCGGCCGTAGCGGGCGCCTCCCTTGCCCACCAGACTGCCATCGAGACCGTTGCCGGTGTAGAGCTGCAGGCCGGGCTGGGTGGTGAGGATCTCCAACGTCCGTCCCGACAGGGCATCGTGCAGGCGCGCAGCGGGCCGCAGCGTCCCGGGCGCCCCCGAAACCACGAAGTTCACGTCGTAGCCGCTCCCGAGAGCCGGATCGGCGAGGTCGCGGCCGAGCGTCTTGGGGGCGCGGAAGTCGAAGGCCGTGCCGGCCACCTCGCGTACCGCACCCGTCGGGACGAGGTCGGCGTGCGTCGGCGTGTAGCGCGCGGCGAAGAGCGTGAGATCGTGCTGCAGCACGTCGCCGGCCGCATGGCCGGCAAGGTTGAAGTAGGGGTGGTGGGTCAGGCTCACCGGCGTCAGGGCGTCACTGACGGCGCCCAGCTCGAGACGCAACACCGGGCCGGGACCGAGCCGATATACCGCCTCCGCAGACACGGTGCCCGGGAAGCCCCCCTCGCCGTCCTCCGACCGGTAGGAGAACGCCACGCCCGGCGCGTCCGGGTCGTTCAGCGCCCGCGCGGCCCACAGCCGGGTGTGGAACCCCTGCGGGCCGCCGTGCAGCAGGTTCGCCCCGTCGTTGGGATCGAGGACGACGCGGCGCCCGTCGAGCTCGAACGCGGCCCCGGCGATGCGGTTCGCCACGCGCCCGATGAGCGCTCCCAGGTAGTGCTGGTGCTGTGCGTAGGCCTCGCCCGGAGCCCCCGTCAGGCGGTCGAACCCCAGCACCACGTCGACCGGCGGCCCCGCTGGGGTGGGGAGCTCGAGCCCGACCAGGGTGCCGCCGTAGTCGCTGAGCCGGGCAACCATCCCGGCGCCGTTGCGCAGCGTGTACAACGACGCCTCCCGCCCCCGCACCCGGCCCCAGGATCGGCGCCGGCACCCCGTCCAGTCCATGCTCATCCACCGTCCTCCGTGGGCGGTTCCAGCGCCCACCGCACGCCAACAGGATACCCGTGCGCGCCGGACCGGCCCGTGAGGGACGCTGCCGAGGCGAATCCGCGGGGGAAGCCGTGGTAGGTTGGGGCATGCCCGTCGAGGTGTGCAGCTACCGCTTGACGCACAAGGGCAAGCCGGTCGGCAGCCAGGAGCTGAAGACGCTTCACCGCGGCCGTACCACGCTGCTGGAGGGGCGGGCGCAGTTCCAGGGGTCGCTCGGCAGCAGCAGCGTGGTGCAACGCAGTCGCTGCGGCGCCGGCGAGCGCGTGAGCCAGCGCTTCCGGGAGGAGTGGAACGAACGCTCGGGGCAGCGCAGCTTCGAAGTGGTGTTCGACGCGGACGCGGGTCTCGTGACGGCCTCCAAGGGGCGCGACCGGGCCACGACCCCGTACCTCCTGCCCTATCGCGACCCCCTCACGCTGCTGCTCGAGCTGCGTGAGTTCGGGGACTCCGAGCACCGGGTGCTCCCGTTGCTCGGCAAGGACGTTACCGTGCAACGCGTCGGTGAGGTCGACCTCGACACCGGCCTCGGAACACGCACCGCCGTCGCCTACCTGCTCCACCCCGGCGGCAGCGTTGCGTACGTCGATCGTGAGCCTCCCCACCTGCTGCTCAAGCTCACGCAGCGCCTCACGGACGGCTTCGTCGACGCTCTGCTGGTCAAGGTGAGCGAAGAGGACGATCTGCGGGACTTCGACGTGCCCGCCGGAGGCGGCTCCGGGAACAAGGGCGGGGGCAAGCGTCGCCGCCGTTCGCGCCGCCGGCGACCACGGCGCGGCAAGCGCCGCGACGGCTAACCCCTCGAAGGCTGCGCCCGGCATGCTGCCCTCCTACCGCGACGCGCTGGCCTGGCTCTACGCTCGCCGACGCAGCGGCGCGCCGCGCGACCCGGCCCGGATGGCGGCACTGGTGCGCGCCCTCGCGCTGCCGTCGCCCGAACGCGTCGTCCACGTGGGGGGCACCACCGGCAAGGGGACGGTGGGGGCCA
>JARRMM010000221.1:0-2931 GCA_037386005.1 Deinococcales bacterium
GGGTCGAGGAGCAACTCGAGAAGGGGCTTCTCAGCGAGGACGAGGCGGAGCAGCACGAGTGGCGCAACCTCATCACCCGCGCCCTCGGCACGCGCCCCCAGGTCGCTCCCGACGTCATCGAGATCGGCGTCGAGTCGGGGGACGTGTTCGTCATCTCCACCGACGGCCTTCACGGCTTGGTGAAGCCCGAGGAGATCCTGGGCGAGATCAAGCGCACCGCCAACCGCCAGCTCAGCGTGGAGTATCTCATCTCGCTGGCCAACGACCGCGGGGGACCCGACAACATCACGCTCGTGATCGCCGAGGTTGCCTGATGCTGATCGTGCTCGCCGCCATCGCCGCCGTGCTCATCGTGCTGCTCCTGCGCGCGCCGACCTGGCTGGTGCTGGTGCTGCTGGCGCTGTCGTTCCTCATCGGCGCGGGCGCCGTGGTGGTGGGTGGGCTGGCGCGGTCGGTGTCGCCGCTGCTGCTCTACGCCCTGGCGCTGGGGCTGCTGGTGCCCGGCGGGACGGTGGCGCTGCGCAGCAGCCGGGTGGCTCCCCCCAAGCGCAGGCGCAACCGCACGCAGGGCGCCCCGGCGCGCTCCAAGAAGCGGGTCCAGTCCAGCTTCGACGCCATGGACATCCCGGGCTACGAGCTGCTCGAGAAGGTCGGCTCCGGTGGCATGGCGAGCGTCTACCGGGCCAAGCGCAAGGCCGACAACCAGATCGTCGCGCTCAAGATCCCCATGGAGCAGTACGTCGCCGACGCCAAGTTCATCCGCCGCTTCCACCGCGAAGCGGAAGTGGCGCAGCGCCTCAGCCACGTCAACATCGTGCGAACCTACGAGCACGGCAGCATCGGCATCCAGCACTACATGGTGATGGAGTACGTCGACGGACGGAGCCTCGAGGGGTATATCGAAGGCGAGGAGCTCGGCCTCGATCTCGACGTCGACATCATGAAGCGCGTGGTGCGCGCGCTGCAGCATATCCATTCGGCGGGCATCATCCACCGCGACATCAAGCCCGGCAACATCATGATCCTGCGTGGGGGCGTGCGCGAGGTCGACGGGCAGCAGCGGGTGCAACCCGAGGCGGTCAAGCTGATGGACTTCGGCATCGCCGGGGGCAAGGTGCTGTCGCGCCTGACCATGACGGGCGCGCGGGTGGGCACGCCGGTCTACATGTCGCCGGAGCAGGCGCGCGGGCTCAAGATCGACCATCGTAGCGACATCTACAGCCTGGGATTGGTGTTCTACGAGATGCTGACCAGCCAGACGGCCTTCAAGGGCGGCTACGAGGCGATCGTCCACCAGCAGATCTTCCAGACCCCACCGCCCCCCCGGCAGATCAACCTGAAGGTCCCCAAGGCGCTCGACCAGCTGGTGATGCGCATGATCGCCAAGGATCCGGACGAGCGCCCGACGCTGGACGAGGTCTACGACACGCTCGACAAGGCCGACTTCGACGACGACGAGCCCCTGAACCTCCCCAGCCGGCTGGTGCTCACGGTGAGCGCCCGCCAGGGGGTCCTGCGCATCCTCGACCCCGAAGGCAACCTGCACACCTCGCTCGGCGATATCGGGGTGGGCGCGGGGGCGTTCTCGGCGGCGCCGCTTTCCGTGGCGGTGGACAGCCAGGGCAACTTCTTCGCGGCGATCTTCGAGTACCGGCTCGGGCAGGAGGATCACCGGATGATCCACAAGCTCGCTCCGGACGGGACGCCGCTCCTATCGTTCGGTGCCTACGGCATGAAGCCGGGCGAGTTCCTGTACCCGATATCGGTGGCCGTGGCCGGCGACGACACCGTGTACGTGCTCGACAGCGAGACGCACCTCGTCCAGCACTTCAGCAACGACGGCGCGTTCCTCGACAGCTTCGGCGGCCGCGGCAAGGGGCACGGGAGCTTCAACGACCCGCGCGTGCTGGTGGTTGGCACGGGCGGCCCCCTCTACGTGCTGGACTACGGCAACCGTCAGGTGCAGCGCCTGGCGCCCGACGGCAGCTATCAGACGCGCTGGGCCTTCAAACTGGGCGCCGACCAGCCGGGACTGCGCTTGCTCGACGGCGTGACGCTCGACCGCGACGGCAACCTCTACATCAGCGACGCTGCTGCCGGCAAGGTCCGCAAGGTGACGGCGGAGGGCAAGGTGGGGGTGTCGTTCGCTCTGGAGGCGCGCCAGGGTGAGGTCACCGACACGATCCTCGACCTCGGCGTGGACGACGAGGGCTACCTCTACACCGCGCGCCGCGGCGGCCACCTCATCCGCAAGTTCGATCCTGCGGGCCGGTTGCTGGAGGCGTTCGAGACCTACGCGCCGGTGGTGCAGATGGTGGTCGACGTGCGCCAGGCGCGCCCTGAGCCGAGCGTCCAGGGCTGAACGACGGCGAGCCCCGTCGTACGCCGGTCCGGCGCCGGTCCGAGGCCGGTCAGAGGCCGGTCAGCGCGGTGATGATGTTGAGGAAGACCTGCAGGAACAGCCGTACCAGCCCGCCGATCACGCCCAGGAAGCTCAGGATGAAGAAGAACACCATGAAGCCCAGGACGCCGAAGCCGGCGATCTGCTGGATGATCCGCCGCACGTCGGGATTGCCCCACGCCAGCGCGGCGTGCGCCATGTCGAGCGGCAGCACCGGAAACAGGTTGATGACGGCGTGCACCACCGCATACGCGGCGGCGGCCTGGAAGGCGATCGCGAGGTGCACCTGGCCGAGCCCCACGAATGCGACCGAGGCGGCGAGGCTGAGGAACCCCACCAACAGGTAGGCGGCGATGCCGGACAGCCACACCCAGGCCTCCTGGCGTCCCCGCCCCCGGTAGTTGCGGCTGTTGACCGGCACCGCGTTGGGCCAGCCGAAGCCGAGCAAGAACAGGAACAGCACACCGAAGGGATCGAGGTGGCGCTGTGGATCGAAGGCCATGAAACCCGAGAAACGCGGCGTGCTGTCG
>JARRMM010000222.1:0-2919 GCA_037386005.1 Deinococcales bacterium
GGGCGCCAGCTCGAGCAGCATCGCTACCGCCCGACGCATGCCCTGCACGCTCAGGCACGGGACCGCCAGCCCGTAGTCCAGGAACACATGGGGGTACATGGCGGCCAGGTAGCCTGCCTCGCGCGCGTACGGGTACGAGGCGTGGAGCAAGACGAACGACGCGCCCGCCAGCGCAGGATCCTCGATCAGCGGGCGCAGATGCAGCGGATTGGCCAGCCGGAGATCGAGATCGGGATCGCCGAAGCCGGTGTGGAACTGGACCGGCAGCGCCTGCTCCGCCGCCGCCGCCAGCCCTTCGCGCACCACCAGGTCGATGAGCACCTTGTCGTCGAGGCGCACCGGCCCACCCGCCGACGTACGCTTGACGGCGCGGTAACGCTCGCGCGCCTGCTCGCGGTCGACCGGGGCGATGGCGAGCCCCGTGCGATAGGCGGCGATGCTCTTGAACGCCACCACGTTCTCGGGCGCCGGCCGGATCGCCGCACGGAAGGTCTCCAGGAACGTGTCGAAATCGCGGGCATCGGCCAGCACCTTCTGCGCCAGGACTTCGAGGCGCAGCACCCGGCGGGTGGCCACGAAGCGTTCGTGCCAGGCGAGCGGCTGCAACTGCCCCTCCATGAACCCGTCGTCGAGGAACAGCGCCTCCATGCCGGCCGCTTCGAAGCACTGGCGCGTGGTCTGCTCCAACCCCAGCTTCTCGCGGACACCGAGCAACGCTTCCTCCTCGGGCTCCACGCCGAAGAGCTCACCGAGGTCGCGAAGGCTGCGCCGGTACGCCAGCACGTCGGGCGCGTAGCGCTCCACCGTCTCCGGGGCGAGCGCCTCGGTGAACGGTGCGGCGTACGGGGTCCTGCTCACCACGGCCTCGAGCGCGATGGTGTGCGCGTGGTGATCCACGACGGGGATGTCGGACAGGTCCATCAATAACGCTCCAACAGCAGGGCGGCCTGCGCCTCGAGCGTCATGTCCTTGGTCGCCTCCCACTCGTTGCGCTTCACCGCCACGTAGGAGCGGACGAAATCGGCGCCGATCGCGCCGGTGAGCACCTCGTCGCCTTCGAGGCGCCGCAGCGCCTCCTCCAGATCGGTAGGGAGCGCGTCCACCCCACGCGCCTTGCGCTCTTCGTCGCTCAGCAGGCCCGGGTCGCCCTGGACCGGCTCGGGCAGGCGCAGACCGCGCTTGAGACCATCCAACCCGGCCGCGAGCACGGCGCCCATGGCGAGGTACGGGTTGGCGGTGGCGTCGTGGGTCTTGAGCTCGAAGTGGTTGGGGCCATGGCCGAAGCGGCCGGTGGGGAGCCGCACGGCGGCCTCGCGGTTGTCCTTCCCCCAGGCGCGGAAGGCTCCGCTCCAGAAGTGGGGGCGGATGCGGCGATAGGAGTTCGCGCTGGCCACCGTGATCGCCATCAGGGCCGGGAGGTGCTCGAGCATCCCCGCCATGAACGCTTCCCCCTCCTCGGACAGGCCGTGGGGCCGCGACGCGTCGCCAACCACGTTGCGCCCATCCCTCCACAGCGACAGGTTCAGGTGGCAGCCGTTGCCCGCGGCGTTCTCGAAGATCTTCGGCAGGAACGACGCGACCCAGCCGTGCTCCCGCGCGACCGCGCGCACCGTCTCCCGCACCGCCAGGTTGCCGTCCGCCGCCGCAAGCGGGTCCCCGGGCTTCAGGGCGAGCTCGTGCTGTCCCGGCGAGGACTCGGGGTAGTGCTGCTCGACCTCGATGCCCTGCAACGCGAGCGCATCGTGGATGTCGTCGATCAGATCGACCCCGACATCGGCCCCCTGGGTCGCGGCGAACACCGTGTCGTCGATGGGCTCCAGCCCGTCACGATCGCGAAGCACGATGAACTCGTACTCGTAACCCGCCTGGAGCGCATAGCCCGCGCCGTCCGTTTCGGCCAGCATGCGTTTCAGGAAGCTCCGCGCGCAGTGCGCCCAGGGTTGACCGCCGACGTGGAAGTCGCCGAAGACGCGGGCGTGGCTCGGGGCGTAGGCGAGCGGCCGCAGGGTGGACCAGTCGGCCACCAGGTAGGCCTCACCCACGGGGCCCAGCCCGCTCTCGCCGACCACCGCGTCGTACATGACGGGCAGCGCCTGCAGCGCCTGGGTGAAACCAACGCCGCCCTCCCAGACGTCGCGCAGCGACTCGAGCGCGACCCCCTTCCCGCGGATCACGTTGCTGTTCCCGCTCGTCACGAAGCGAACGTACTTCACCCCCAGGGCCCGTAGGAGGTGGTAGGTGGCGTCTCTCATGATGCCTCCAGATCGATGACCATGCATGCCTCCCGTAGCAACGGCCGCCCGACCTTCGCGATCGGGCGGCCGCTTGAAACGATGCCTAGGGTGTGGGGATGTAGCTGGGGGCTTCCTGGGCCGCCAGGTAGAGCTTCTGGTCCTTCACGCCGATGACGGTGACCTGCTTCTGGGGCACGCGCTTGCCGTCGACGTAGCTGATGGCGCCGGTCACGCCGGGCAGGTCCGTGGTGGCCTGCAGCGCGTCGCGGATCTTGGTGGGATCGGTCGAATTCGCCTGGGTGATGGCGTTGGCGATCAGGTGGACGGAGTCGTAGCCGAGCGCCGCGAAGGCGTTCTCGGGGTCCTTGCCGTACTCCGCCTTGTAGGCCTGGATGAACTTGGCGACCGCGGGCGTGCTGTCCATCGTCATCAGGGCGTGCGTGGTGAAGTAGACGTCGTTCGACGCCGGGCCCGCCACCTGCACCAGCAGCGGGGTGTCGTAGCCGTCGCCGCCCACGATCGGCAGATTCACGCCGGCCTGCCGCACCTGCTTGACGATGGTGCCGATGTCGTCAGGCATCGCCGAGATGTAGAGGAAGTCCGGTTGCGTGGAGAGGGCCTTGAGCTTGGTGATCTGCGCCGAGTAGGAGGTGTCGCCGGACTTGTAGCTGTCCTCCAGCAGGAC
>JARRMM010000223.1:0-2831 GCA_037386005.1 Deinococcales bacterium
GGGCTCATCGGGCCCAACGGTTCGGGAAAGACCACGCTGTTCAACGTCATGACGGGCTACGAGACGGTGGACGCCGGCGAGATCGCCTTCGACGGCAGGGCCAACACCAACGCCACCCCCGACCGGGTGTTCCAGCTCGGCATCGGGCGCACCTTCCAGCTCACCCGCATCTTCCCGCGCCTGTCGGTGCTCGAGACCATGCACGTGGCGGCGCAGCGGGAGGGCTTGCGCTCGCTGTTCGGGCGCTGGAGCTCGTCGGCGGAGCACGCGCGGGCGCTGGAGCTGCTCGACTTCGTGGGCCTCACGCGCCTCAAGGACGTCCCGGCACGCAACCTCTCCTACGGCCAGAAGAAGCTGCTGGAGTTCGCCTACGTGCTGGTGGCCGAGCCCGAGGTGATCCTGCTCGACGAGCCCGCCGGCGGTGTCAACCCGACCATGATCCGCTACCTGACCGAGCGGATCCGCGAGCTCAACCAGCGCGGGGTGACCTTCCTGATGGTGGAGCACAACATGGAATTCGTGATGGGGTGGTGCGACCGCGTGGTGGTCATGAACCACGGCGAGACCATCGCCGACGGCGAGCCCGAGGCCATCCGCAACGATCCACAGGTCCTCGAGGCCTACCTGGGGGCGTGAGCATGCTTCTGGAGATGCGCAGTGTAACGGCGGGCTACGACGGCAGCGTCGTGCTCAAGTCCCTCGATCTGGGCGTCGAGGAGGGCTCGGTCACGTGCATCGTCGGGCCCAACGGCGCCGGCAAGTCCACGGTGCTGAAGGTGGTGAGCGGCCTCCTCAAGCCGCGACGCGGCGAGATGCTCTTCCAGGGACGCGCCGTCACCGGCCTCAACCCGCGCAAGGCGCTGGGCCTGGGCATCGTGCAGGTACCGCAGAACCACAGTCTCTTCCCGGACATGACGGTCCGCGAGAACGTCCGCCTGGGCGGCTTCACCATCCCCGATCCCGCCCACGTCGAGGCGCGCATGCGGGAGGTCGAGGCCATGTTCCCCATCGTGCGCGAGCGCGCCAGCGAGAAGGCGGGCAACCTTTCGGGCGGTCAGCAGCGGCTGGTGGAGTTCGCCCGCTCGCTGATGCTCGACCCCCGGATGATCCTGCTCGACGAGCCGTCGATGGGTCTGGACCCGAAGACCATGAAGACGGTGTTCGAGACCGTGGCGCGCATGCACGAGGGCGGCCGGACCATCCTGCTGGTCGAGCAGAACGTTCGGGCCGGACTGGCCATCGCCACCCACGGCATCGTGCTGGAGAGCGGGCAGGTGCGCCTGGAGGGCTCGCACGACGACGTCCTCGGCAACCCGCAGATCGGCCGGCTCTACCTCGGCACCGCCCTCGCCGACGCCTGACACCCCGGCGCCTGACGCCCCGGCGCCCCGCGCGCCGCGAGGTGTACCGTCCCCGACGTCGCCCGGCGAGCTTGTCTCGCCGGGCGATTAGACTGGAACGCAGGCGTCGCCCGCTGGAGGGAGCCACGTGCTGAGTACCCCGGAGAAACTCGTCTTCCTCGTTCTGACGCTCGTGTCGCTGTACTTCGCCATGCTGGGGTTCGCGCGGGTGATCCGCGTAGTGCGGCGCGGGCCGGAGGGTGCCTACCCCCGGCTCGACCGCCTGCCCGCCCGGCTGGGCGACGGCCTCGTGCGGGTGCTGTCGCAGCGCACCGTGTTCCGGGCGCGGCCGTGGGTGAGCTTCTTCCACAGCTTCATCTTCTACGGCTTCGTGCTCTACCTGTTCGTCAACCTGATCGACCTGCTCAACGGCTACCTGCCGCACGCCTGGACCGAGGGGATCCGGTTGGGCGCCCTCGGCGACGTGTACCGCCTGCTCGCGGACCTGCTCACGGTGCTGATCCTCATCGGCATGGTCTACATGCTGGTGCGCCGTTTCTGGACGCGCGACCCGCGCCTGGAGATGGGCGATTCCACCCTGTTGCACGACAAGGTCAGGCTCGGCGGCATCCAACGCGACAGCCTCATCGTCGGTGTGTTCATCCTGCTGCATGTGGGCTTCCGGCTCTTCGGGGAGAGCTTCCTGCTCGCTTCCGAGGGACACCCCGACCCCTTCCAACCCTTCGCGAGTGCGGTGGCGTCGGCGGTGGGCTTCGGCCCCGGGCGTATCTGGGGCTGGCACGTCGGCTGGTGGGCGGCGCTCGGCATGATCCTGGCGTTCCTGCCCTACTTCCCGCGCTCCAAGCACCTGCACCTCATCGCCGCGCCCTTCAACTTCGCCTTCGAGAGGCGCAGCGAGGGCGGTGGGCGCGTGTCGACGGGTGCGCTCGAGCCCATCGATTTCGAGGACGAGTCCGTGGAGCAGTTCGGCGCCGCCGGCCTCGAGCACCTGCGCTTCCCGCAGTTGCTCGACCCCTACGCCTGCATCCAGTGCAACCGCTGCGCCAACGTGTGCCCGGCCAACCAGACCGGCAAGGCGCTCAGCCCGGCCGCGCTGGAGATCAACAAGCGCTACGAGCTCAACCTCGTGGGGGAGGCGTTCGCCCGGGGCGGGGCCAGCCCGCGACCGCTGATCGAGTTCGCCATCCCCCCGGAGGCGCTGTGGGCCTGCACCACCTGCGGTGCCTGCATGGAGGTGTGCCCGGTCGGGTGCGAGCAGATGATCGACATCGTCGACGTCCGGCGCGATCAGGTGCTCATGCAGGGTGCGTTCCCGGCCGCGCTGCAGACCGCCTTCCGCGGCATGGAGCGCGCGGGCAATCCCTGGGGCATCGGCCAGGACAAGCGCATGGACTGGGCCGAGGGGCTGGAGGTCCCCACGGTCGAACAGAAGCCGGACTTCGAGGTGCTGTTCTGGGTCGGCTGCGCCGG
>JARRMM010000224.1:0-3812 GCA_037386005.1 Deinococcales bacterium
GGACCTAGAATGCGGGGAGCGACGTACTTGTATACAAGTTGTAGACATCGAGAGTGTACGCGCCCAGGCGAGGGCTTGTCAACCTCCGGGCGCGAGCGGAAGGGACGCATGAATGCGCCAGCGCGAGGATCTCGTCTTCCCGATGCAGGAGTACCAGCGGCGCCTGGATGCGTTGCGCGGCGTGATGGCCGAACAGGGCCTCGACGCCATGCTCACCACCACGCCTGAGAACATCACCTACCTCACCGGCTTCGACTCGCCCGGCCACTACTGGTTCCAGGGGATGGTCGTGCCGCTCGAGGGCGAGCCCTTCACCTTCTCGCGCCTGCTGGAGACCAGCGGGGTCGAGGACGGTACCTGGATCGAACTCAATTACGGCTATCACGACAGCGACGACATCATGGCGTCGCTGGCCGCGCGCCTGCTCGAGCACGGCCTGGCCGACTCGCGCGTCGGCTACGAGCAGGACTGCTGGTTCTTCACCGCCTCGCAGCAGCAGCGCCTGCTGTACTCGCTTCCCACCACCGCGTTCGTGGACGTGTCGGGGCTCATCGAGCAGCTCCGGCTGGTCAAGTCCGACCTCGAAGTGGAGCAGATCCGGCGCGCCGCGTCCGCCGCAGCCGTGGGCATGCGGGCAGGGGTCGAGGCGGTGGCGAGCGGCCGCACCGAGGACGAGGTGGCCGCCGAGCTGATGGCCGCGCTCATCCGCGGCGGCAGCCACTGGCCCTCGATCGTGCCCTTCATCGCGTCCGGCGAGCGCGGTGCCATCGGCCACGCCACCTGGAAGGGGCGCACCATCCAGGACCGCGACAGCGTCTTCCTGGAGATCGGCGGATGCCGCAACCGCTACCACGCCGCGATGATGCGCACCGTCGTCGTCGGGCGCGCCGACCCGGAGTTGAAGCACGCCTTCGAGGTGGTCCTGCAGGCGGTCGACGCCGCGACGCGCACCATCCGCCCCGGGGTCCCCGCCGGCGAGGTCGACCGCGTGTGCCGCGCGCTCATCGCCGAGGCCGGCTTCGGCGAGAACCAGGCCTCCCGCACGGCCTACTCCATCGGCATCGCGGTGCCCCCCGACTGGGGCGAGGGCCAGATCCTGAGCATGAAGCCCGGCGAGGGGCGCCCGCTGCAGCGCACCATGACCGTCCACCTGCTGCCCTGGGTGCAGATCCCGGGCAAGGGGGGCGTCGGCTGCAGCGAAACCATCCGCGTCACCGAAGACGGGTGCGAGGTCCTGACCGACTTCCCGAGGGAGCTCTTCGAAGCCTGAGGGCGACCCTGGCGCGCCGTGCCCTCAGGCCGGTGCCAGCGGAGCGCACGCCTCGCCCGCGCGCGCCTCCAGGGCGGACGCCACCCGCAGGAGGCGCGCCTCCTGCAACGCGGGCGCCATCAGCTGCACACCGGTCGGCAGACCCTCGCGGGTGCGCCCGGCCGGCACGCTCACGGCGGGCAACCCGGAGAGGTTCGCCAGGCAGGTGCACACGTCGCCCACGTACATCGCCAGGGGATCGTCGAGCTTCTCGCCCAGGCGGTAGGCCGCGCTCGGCGCGGTCGGCGTGAGCAACACGTCGGCGCCGTCGAAGGCGCGCGCGAGTTCGTCGGCGATGACGCGCCGCACCTTCAGGGCCTTGCCGTAGTAGGCGTCGTAGTATCCGGCCGACAGCGCGAAGCTGCCCATCAGCACGCGGCGGCGCACCTCCCGCCCGAGCGTGCTGCCGCGGGAACGCCGCATCACGGCCTCCTGGCCGTCGGCGTCCTCGCCTTCGCGGGCGCTGTAGATCATGCCGTCGTAGCGTGCGAGGTTGCTGCTCGCCTCGGCGGTGGCGACCAGGTAGTAGGCGGCGACGGCGTGGCGCACGCTGGGCACACTCACCTCCGCCACCTCGGCGCCCAGCGCGCGCAGCGCCTCGACGCTGCGTGCGAGGCCCTCCAGCACGCCGGGCGTGTTGCCCTGGCCGGACAGCTCGCGCACCACCGCCACGCGCAATCCCCTCAGGGCGTCTTCCGTCGACGTGCCGGCAGGGTCTGGGGCGTCCGGTCCCAGGCCCGCGAGAGCGCGCAGGGCGTCCGCATCCGCTTCCAGGCTGGTGCCGTCGAGCGGATCGGCGCCCGCCATGACCGCCAGCGCCAGCGCCGCGTCGCGGCTGCTGCGCGTCAGCACGCCGACCTGGTCGAGCGAAC
The DNA here is from genome assembly GCA_037386005.1 of Deinococcales bacterium. Lineage (GTDB taxonomy): Bacteria > Deinococcota > Deinococci > Deinococcales > Trueperaceae > JASBRS01. Next base: position 2,182 of record JARRMM010000224.1, read on the forward strand.
TGGCGTAGGCGATGAGCCCGTGGCGGGAGATGCGGCCGTAGGTGGGCTTGACGCCCACCACGCCGCAGAAAGCAGCGGGGAGCCGCACCGAGCCGCCGGTATCGGTGCCGAGCGCCAGCGGCACCACGCCCGCCGCGACGGCGGCCGCCGAGCCGCCCGACGAGCCGCCGGGGACGCGCTCCGGGTCCCAGGGGTTGCGGACCGGGCCGAAGGCGGAGTTCTCGTTGCTCGAACCCATCCCGAACTCGTCGAGGTTGGCCTTGGCGATGACGATGGCACCCGCGCCCTCCAACCGGGCCACGGCGGTGGCGCTGTAGGGAGGCACGAACGTCTCCAGGCTCCGGGAGCCGGCGGTGGTGCGCACCCCCTCCAGGCAGAGATTGTCCTTCGCCACCACGGGAACGCCCGCCAGCGGGCCGGGATCCTCGCCCCGCGCCACCGCCTCGTCCAGGGCCCGTGCCTGCTCGCGGGCACGGTCGCCGGCGACGGTCAGCAAGGCGTTCAGCGGCGCCGCCGCATCGGCGCGCTGGAGTGCGTCCTCCACGACGCTCGCTGCGCTTCGCCTCCCCGCGCGCACCTCGCGGGCCAACTCCCAGGCGCTCGTCATGCCGGCGAGCATACCAGAGGCATCTGGCAGGAGGTACGTCGACCCCGCCTGCCGACACGCGGATCGTCGGCGCCGGGCACTCCGAGGAAGGGCGCGTCCGCCAGGTCAACCAGGACAGTTTCTACGTCGGGCGCGTGCCCGGCATGGGTTACCTCGCGATCGTCGCGGACGGGATGGGCGGCCACCGGGCCGGGGAGATCGCCAGCCGCAAGGCCGTCGAGGTGTTGCGGCGCGAGCTCGAGCACACCCGCCTGCTGCCGCCGGTGGCGCTGGCCAAGGCCGCGCAGACGGCCAACTTCGAGGTCTACGACTACGCCGCCGAGCACCCCGAGGTGCGCGGCATGGGGACCACCCTCACCGCCGTCTACCTCGACGACCAGGTCGGCCTGATCGGCCACGTCGGCGATTCCCGCGCCTACCTGATCCGGGCCGGCGAGATCCGCCAGCTCACCGCCGACCACAGCTGGGTCGCCGACCGCGTCCGGCAGGGGCTGCTCACCGCCGACGAGGCGCGCCGCCACCGCTGGCGCAACGTCATCACCAACGCGCTCGGCGCCACCGCCAGCTTCCGCCTCGACGTGCTCCACTTCGACGTCCGGGCCGGCGACCGCATCCTGCTGCTGAGCGACGGGGTCAGCATGCTGCTGTCCGAGACGATGCTGCGCCAGATCGTCACCGACGCCGAGCCGGAGGAGGCGGCACGTCAGCTCATCGCCGAAGCCAACGACCGCGGCGCGCCGGACAACGTCACCGCGGTGGTGGTCGAGGTCCGCCAGGTGGAGCCGCGACCCAAGCGCTACGCGCTCCCCGACGAGGCGGCCGGCTCCGAGTCGGTCGACATCAGCGACACCATGAGCGGCATCCGCCGGATCGAGGACGAGTTCCCCGCCAACGGGCCGCTCGGCAAGCTGCGCAAGCACCCCTGGTACCCCTACCGCATCTGGATCCTGGGCTCGCTGTACCTGCTGCTGCTGTTCCTGCTCTTCAGCCTCTGGCGGGGCCAGCGTTCGCAGCCGCCGCGGGC
>JARRMM010000225.1:0-2815 GCA_037386005.1 Deinococcales bacterium
GGCGTGGGGCCCTCGTAGGATGCTTTTCCGGGCGCCGTGATCCGGGCGGCGAGTGCTGTGCTCGGGAGAGCGGCGCAACTTTCGGAACGAAAGCGACGCGGCGACAAGCGGAAGCCACGCCCCGGAGCGGCGCGCTCCGGCTCGGCGAACCGGCCACGAGGTGAGCATGGCGATTCTTGACTGGCACATCATCGACTCCACCCTGCGCGAAGGCGAGCAGTTCGCTCGTGGCAACTTCTCGCTCGCAGACAAGATCGAGGTCGTGAAGCTCCTGGACGCCTTCGGGGTGGACTTCATCGAGCTCACCACGCCGGTCGCGTCGCCCGCCTCGCGCAAGGCCTGCGAGACGATCGCCGGGGTCGGGTTGAACGCCCGCATCCTCACCCACACCCGCGCGAACCTCCACGACGCCCGGGTGGCCGTCGAGTGCGGCGTGTACGGCGTGGACATCCTGTTCGCCACGAGCCGTGAGCTGGCCAGCACCAGTCACGGCCGGAGCGTCGAGCAGATCATCGATCAGAGCCTCGAGGTCATCGATTACGTGAAGGGGGAGGGGCGCAACGTGCGCTTCTCGTCGGAGGACACCTTCCGTTCGGACAAGCGCGACCTGCTCAAGGTCTACCAGGCGGCCGACCGGGCCGGCGTCGACCGGGTCGGGCTGGCCGACACCGTCGGCATCGCCACCCCCGCCCAGGTGCGGGAGCTCGTCGCCGACGTCCGCCACGCGGTGCATTGCGACATCGAGTTCCACGGTCACAACGACACCGGTTGCGCCATCGCCAATGCCTTCGAGGCGGTTCGCTCCGGCGCCACCCACGTCGACACCAGCGTGCTGGGGATCGGCGAACGCAACGGCATCACCCCGCTGGGAGGCTTCCTGGCCCGCATGTTCACGCTCAACCCCGAGCGGCTGGCGAAGAAGTACGTCCTGGAGCTGCTCCCCGAGCTGGACCGCATGATCGCCCGCATGACGGGGATCGAGATCCCGTTCAACAACTACCTGACCGGCGCCTTCGCCTACAACCACAAGGCGGGCATGCACCTCAAGGCCATCTACGTGAATCCCGGCAGCTACGAGGCGATCCCGCCGCAGGCGTTCGGCGTCGACCGCCGCATGCAGCTCGGCAGCCGGCTGACCGGACGCCACGCCATCGCCGAGCGTGCCCGCAATCTGGCGCTCGAGCTCTCCGACGAGGCCGTTCGCGACGTCACGCGCGAAGTCAAGGCGCTGGCGGACGACGGCGACGTCCCGCTCGACGAGATCGACCGCATGCTGCTCGAGGCCTTCTCGCGGGAGACGGCCGAGCACCAGCGGAGGTCGGCATGACGGGAGCTCCGCGGCGCGCCGCTCCGGCGCGCTGGCCGACCGCGCTGCCCGACGATCCCGGCGTCGACCTGCGCGGCCTGACGCTGGCCGAGCGCATCCTGTCGGTCAAGGCAGGCCGCAGGGTGCACGCGGGCGAGGTGGTGGTGGTCCCGGTCGACCAGGTCATGATGGTCGACTCCATCGCGCCGAGCGCGCTGCGCATCGTCGAGGAGGAGCTGGGCGGCGTCCTGCAGCACCCCGAGCGGGTGTCGGTGGTCGTCGATCACGTGGCCCCCGCCTCCAACGTCGAGGTCGCGACGACCCAGAAGCACCTGCGCCAGGTCGCCCGCGACAAGGGGCTGCGGCTGTTCGACGTGGGCCGGGGCATCTGCCACCAGGTGTTGATGGAGGAGGGGCTCGCCCGGCCGGGGTGGGTGGTGGTCGGCTCCGACTCGCACTCCACCACCTACGGCGCCGTGTGCGCCTTCGGCACCGGCATGGGCGCCACCGACATCGCGCTGGCGATGGTGGCCGGCCGCACCTGGTTCCGCGTGCCCGAGACGGTGCGCGTGCGCCTGACGGGGGAGCGTCCGGCGGGCGTGGCCGCCAAGGACGTGGCGCTGGAGATCGTCCGGCGGCTCACCGCCGACGGCGCCACCTACGCCAGCATCGAGATCCTCGGAGCCGGCGCGTTCGGCCCCGGCGAGCGCATGACGCTGGCGAACCTCGCCGTCGAGGCCGGCGCCAAGGTGGGGCTGGTCGCTCCCGACGACGCGCTGCGTCGGCGCTACCAGGTACCGGCCTGGCTGGACGTCGACGACACCGCCACCGTGGCGAGGACGCTGGAGATCGACCTGTCCGAGCTCGGCCCGGTGCTGAGCGTTCCCTTCCAGGTCGACAACGTGCGCCCGGTCGGCGAGCACCTGGGCGTGCACGTCGATCAGGTCTTCGTCGGGACCTGCACCAACGGCCGGCTCGAGGACCTGCACGAGGTCGCGAACGTCCTTCGCGGCCGCAGGGTGGCCCAGGGCACGCGGCTGCTGGTCATCCCCGCGAGCAGCCGGGTCCTGGAGGACGCCCTGGCCGATGGCACCATCGCCACCCTGGTGGCCGCCGGCGCCAGCATCGGCGTGCCCGGCTGCGGGCCCTGCATGGGCCGGCACATGGGCGTGCTCGCGCCGGGCGAGGTGTGCGTCAGCACCAGCAACCGCAACTTCATGGGCCGCATGGGCAGTCCCGAGGCCGAGATCTACCTGGCCAGCCCCGCGGTCGCCGCCGCCTCGGCCGTGGCGGTCGCCGTTGCGCTGCCCGACGCTCGGCCCGACGAAGGGGTGCCGGCATGAGCGTGGGCAACCGCGTGTGGCGGTTCGGCGACGCCGTGAATACCGACGACATCCTGCCGGGCAAGTACGCTCCTCTCATGGTGGGCGAGGACCGTTTCCACCGCTACGCGTTCGCGCACCTGAGGCCGGAGTTCGCTTCGTCCGTGGCGCCCGGCGACGTCCTGGT
>JARRMM010000226.1:0-5790 GCA_037386005.1 Deinococcales bacterium
GGTGGCACTGGCGGATCATGGCGCAGCCTGCGGCGACCAGCGCGACGGTCCCGAATCCGTACTCCTCGGCCCCCAGGAGGGCCGCCACGACGACGTCCCGGCCCGTCTTCTTGCCGCCGTCGACGCGCAGCGTCACGCGGCCCCGGAGACCGTTCTCGACCAGCACCTGCTGGGTCTCGGCGAGCCCCAGCTCCCAGGGAACGCCGGCGTGCTTGACGCTCGACAACGGGCTGGCACCCGTGCCGCCGTCGAAGCCACTGATCTGGATGTTGTCGGCGTAGCCCTTGGCAACGCCGGCAGCGATGGTGCCCACGCCGGCGGTCGATACCAGCTTGACGCCGACCCGGGCGCGTCGGTTGACGCGCTTGACGTCATAGATGAGTTGCGCCAGGTCTTCGATGGAATAGATGTCGTGGTGGGGCGGCGGGCTGATGAGGGTGACGCCGGGCACCGCATGGCGGATGCGCGCGATCTCCTCGGAGACCTTCTTGCCGGGGATCTGCCCGCCCTCGCCGGGCTTGGAGCCCTGCGCCATCTTGATCTCGATCTCCTGGGCACTGGCCAGGTAGCTCGGCGTCACGCCGAAGCGTCCCGACGCGACCTGCTTGATGGCGCTGTTGGCCCAGTCGCCGGCGTGTGGATGCCAGTCGGGGGCCCCGCTCAGTTCGGGCATGTCCCGTTCGTAGGGCTGGAAACGGAGCGGGTCCTCGCCCCCCTCCCCCGAGTTGCTCTTGCCCTGCAGACGGTTCATGGCAATGGCCAGGGTCTGGTGCGCTTCGCGCGACACCGATCCGTGGCTCATCGCCTGGGTGGTGAAGCGCCGGACGATCGCCTCCACCGGCTCGACCTCGTCGAGCGCGACCGCCGTGCCCCGGGGCCGCACGTCGAGCAGATCCCGCAGGCTGGTGGGGGGACGCTCGGCGACCTGGCGCGCGAACTCCTGGTAGGCATCGAAGTCGCTGTTGCGCACAGCCTTGTGCAGGGACTTGAACACCAGCGGATGGAAGGCGTGGTACTCGCCCGCCTTGCGGAAGCGGTAGATCCCCCGATCGGCCAGGCCGCGGTCCTCGCCGAAGGCCTCGGCGTGGAAGCGCAGCACGTCGGTGCCGAAGGTCTCGAGCGTGGCCCCTCCGACCCTCCCGGGCGTGCCGTAGAAGTAGCGCTCGATGACGTCGTGATGGACGCCGACAGCTTCGAAGATCTGCGCACCGCGGTAGCTCGCGATGGTCGAGATGCCCATCTTCGACATGATCTTCAGCAGGCCCTTCTCCACCGCCTTGACGTAGTTCTCGACCGCAACGTCGCCGTCGATGGGTTCCCGGTGCTTGGCGCTCACGGCCGCGTGGCGGGCGGTCGCGAAGGCCAGGTAGGGGTGGATCAGGGCGGCGCCGTAGCCGATGAGCGCGGCGTAGTGATGGTCCTCCCGCGGCTCGCCGGTCTCGCACACGATGGCGGCCTTGGTCCGGCGCCCGACCAGCAGGAGGCGATGGTGCACCGCGCCGACAGCCAGCAGCATCGGGACCGGCGCCCACTCCCCGTCGATGTCGCGGTCGGAGAGCACCAGCACGCTGACGCCCGCTTCCACCTGCTCCTGCGCCTGGTCGGCGAGGTCCTCGAGGGTCCGTTCGAGCCCCTCGGGCCCGTCGCCAACACGGAAACGCGTCTGCAACGTGGCCGTCCCGAACTGCTGTTGCTGCCGGAGGTAGCGCAGCGTGGCGGCGTCGACGATGGGGCTCTCGAAGCGCATCACGCGGGTCGCCTCCGGCTCCTGCTCGAGGACGCTGGAACGCGGGCCGACGACCGTCTTGAGCGACATGACCAGGCGCTCGCGCAAGGGATCGATGGGGGGGTTGGTCACCTGTGCGAAGCGCTGCTTGAAGTAGCGGTAGATCTGCTGGGGCTGCTCGGACAGCACCGCCAGCGGGGTGTCGTCCCCCATCGATCCGATCGGGATCGACGCTTCGAAGCACATGGGTTGGAAGATGCGGTCGTAGTCCTCGCTGGAGTAGCCGAACGTCTTCTGCGTCCGGACGAGCTCCGCCTCGTCCCAGGGGCGCGCGTCGAGGGCCTCTTCGACACGCTGCAACGGGACGCCGTAGCGTTCCACCCACTCGCGGTAGGGCTGCCTGCGGCCGTAGCGGGCCTTGACGTCCTGGTCGCGCAGAAGCTTGCCTTCGAGGGTATCGACCGCGAGCAACCTGCCCGGCCCCAGGCGTCCCTTCTCGACGATGTCGGCCTCGTCCATCGGCAGCACGCCCGCCTCCGACCCCACCACCACGAGGCCGTCGCGGCGGATCCAGTAGCGCTGTGGGCGCAGGCCGTTGCGGTCCAACCCTGCCACCGCGTAGCGCCCGTCCGTCAGGGCGAGAGCGGCCGGGCCGTCCCAGGGCTCCATGAGGGTGCCGTGGTAGTCGTAGAAGCCGCGCAGCTCGTCGCTGATCGCGGCATCCTGTTCGTAGGCCTGCGGGACCAGCATCATCAGGCTGTGCAGCAGGTCGCGCCCGGAGAGCGCCAACAGTTCGAGTGCGTTGTCGAGCGCCGCCGAATCGCTCCCCCCCGGCTCGATGATGGGCAGCAGATCCCGCACCTCCGGACCCCACAGGTAGCTCGACATCATGGGCTCGCGCGCACGCATGAAGTTGACATTGCCCTGCAGGGTGTTGATCTCGCCGTTGTGCGCAAGGAACCGGAAGGGCTGGGCCAGCGACCAGCGCGGCATGGTGTTGGTGCTGTAGCGCTGGTGGAAGACCGCGATCGCGGTGTCGAAATCGGGGTCGGCCAGGTCGACGACGGGATATAGGCGCGCCCGAGGCCGGCCTCCCGGAGGCGGTGCTCGATGCGCTTGCGGGTCAGGTAGAGCTGGCGCTCGAAGCCGTCGTCGCTGAGCCACTCGGGCTTGCCCAGCAGCACCTGGCGCAGGATCGGCCGGCGCATGCGCGCCTGCTCTCCGAGTGCGCTGTCGTCGTGCGGCGGGTCACGCCACAGCAGCGTCTTCAGGGGGCTGCGCGCGATCTCGTCACGCACCAGCGCGTAGATCTTCTTGTAGGGTGCGTCGTTCGCCACGAAGAACACGCCCACTGCGAGATCGCGGTCGCGGTCCAGGAAGATGCCGCGGGCCTCGAGCTCACGCCGGAACAGGCGGTGCGGGATCTGGGTGAGTACCCCCGCGCCGTCGCCCGTCTTGCCGTCGGCGCTGACCGCGCCGCGGTGCGCTAGATTGTGCAGTGCCTGCAGGGAGTACGCCAGGACGTCATGGCTCCTGCGGCCGCCCATGTCGGCGATGAAGCCGACGCCGCAAGCGTCGCGCTCACGGGGCCAGGCATGCTGGCCGCCAGGTATCAAGCCCTTACAGGACGCGGCAACTCCTTACAGGACCGGCCGCTGCGAGAGCGGCCTCGATGCAAAGGATACCGTTCACGAGCGACCCTGTCAACGAGGCCGTCAACGCGTTCGATACCGTCGGCGCGCGGCATGCTGCGATTCTGAAGCGTAGCCGCCGCCCTTCGCGAGGTTACGGAACGACGGCGCCCGAGGCAAGGGTCCGGCCACCGCGAGGGCATGGTTATGCAACCGCGCGCTCGCCGGCTCAGTCGGCGCCCGGCACCGCCTCCCGCGCGGTCTGTGCGGGTCCCTCCTGAGGTGCGGCGCCCGTGGCGACCAGCCGGTACTCGTAGGCATCGACGAGCGCCTCGTAGGAGGCCTCGATGATGTTGGTGCTGGCGCCGACCGTGCCCCAGCTGTCCCGACCGTCGCTCATCTCGACCTGGACCCTTGCCAGGCTGGCGGTGCCGGTCTCCGGACCGGAGAGGACACGAACCTTGTAGTCGACCAGATGGAGCTCGCGGAGTTGCGGGTAGAAGCGGCCCAGCGCCTTGAGCAGGGCGCGGTCCAGAGCGTTCACGGGTCCGTCGCCGTCGGCGGCGGTGTGCTCCATCGTGCCCCCGACCTGGACGCGGATGGTGGCCTCGCAGCGGGCGCTGGAAGCGTCGTCGGCCTTGTCGATCATGACGGTGAAGCCGTGGAGCGTGAAATAGGGGCGATAGGTTCCGCGTACCTTGTCGGCCAGCAGCCGGAACGAGGCTTCGGCGCCTTCGTAGGCGTACCCGCGATCCTCCAGCTCCTTGAGGCGCTGCACCACGGCACGGGCATCGATCGCGGCGTCGCCGCCGGCATCCGGCGTGCCACCGTCCTCGAGGTTCTTGGCGAGCACGTTGGCGCGGCCGGAGAGCTCCGAGAGCAGCACCCTTCGACGGTTGCCGACCGCCTCGGGGGCGATGTGCTCGTAGGTCTCGGGCCGCTTGTTCACGGCTGAGACGTGGACGCCGCCCTTGTGAGCGAAGGCGGCGTCACCCACGTAGGCGCTGCGCAGCGACGGCTGGAGGTTGGCGCGCTCGTCGACGAAGCGCGACAGGTCGCGAAGGCCGTCGAGCCGCTGCGGCTGGTCGGCGCCGAACTTGAGCACCAGATTGGCGATGACGCTCACGAGGTTGGCGTTGCCGCAGCGCTCGCCGTAGCCGTTGATCGTGCCCTGCACGTGGCGCGCTCCGGCGGTCACCGCAGCCAGGCTGTTGGCGACCGCAAGCTCGCAATCGTTGTGCGCGTGGATGCCCACGGTGAGCTGCGTCCGCCCGCACATCTCGGCGACGCGCTCGGCCACCGCGTCGGGCAGAGAACCGCCGTTGGTGTCGCAGAGCACGACGGTGTCCGCACCGCCCTCGATGGCGGCGTCGACCGTCGCCAGGGCGTACGCCGGATCGGCGCGGTAGCCGTCGAAGAAGTGCTCCGCGTCGTAGACGACCTTGCGACCATGGGCCTTGATCAACGCCACGGAGTCGCGGATCATCCCGAGGTTCTGGTCCAGCGTGGCGCCCAGCGCTTCGGTGACGTGCAGGGTCCACGACTTCCCGAAGATCGTCACGACGGGGGTCTCGGAGGCGAGCATCGCCGCTAGGTTGGGATCGTCGTCCGCGGCGCGATCCTTGCGCCGTGTCGATCCGAAGGCGGCCAGCGCGGCCCGGCCGAGCGGCGCCTGCTTCATCATGTCGAAGAAGCGCACATCCTTGGGATTGGAGCCCGGCCATCCCCCTTCGACATACGTGACTCCGAACGCGTCCAGACGGCGGGCGATCGCCACCTTGTCCGCGCCCGTCAGGTTGAAGCCCTGTCCCTGCGTTCCGTCGCGTAGCGTCGTGTCGTAGATCTCGATGGTACCCAGCCCGTGCTCGCCCACGTGTCGCCTCCCGCCGCCCCTAGCGGAGGCCCCTCGGGGCGGTCCGGCCGCTCGACCCTCCGGCCTTCGTCATGGTGCGGTCATCTCCTGGCCGGCGTCCGTGCGGCGTCCCACACCCGCGGCCAGCTTGTTCAGCACGTCGATGTAGGCCTGGGCCGAGGCCTCGACCACGTCGGTAGAGAGTCCGCGTCCGTGCACGGTACGACCGTCGCTCTGCACGCGGATCGTCACCTCACCCATGGCGTCCTTGCCCGCGCCTACGCTGCGGATCTCGTAACTGGAGAGCTCCAGCGGAAGCTGCGTGGCCCGCTCGATGGCGTGGTAGACGGCGTCCACCGGGCCGTCACCGGTCGACGCCTCCTCGTAGATGCCGGTGTCGGTCTTGAGGCGCACCGTAGCCACCGGCGTCATGCCGGTGCCCGATTGGAACTGCACCGCCAGGAGCTGGTAGGTCTCCGGGACGCGGGTGGTCTCGGCATCCACCAGCGCACGGATGTCCTCGCTGGTGACGTGGCTCTTGCGGTCGCACAGGTCCTTGAAGCGCCGGAACAGCACGTTGA
>JARRMM010000227.1:0-4010 GCA_037386005.1 Deinococcales bacterium
GCCACCGCGCGCATCACGCCGCCCTCGCCCGGGCCGGCGAGGAGGCCGTCACCCGGCTGGCGCGCGCCGCGCGCCGCGGGCCGTGGGGGTGGCTGCGCGGTCCGGTCGTGACGCGCCTGGCGCGCGCGGCGCGCATCCTGCCGGCGCTTCGCGAGCACCCCAAGTTCCTGCTGGTGAAGACGCTGGCCAGGGTACGCCCGGTCCTGCTCGACGCGGGAGCGTCGCTCGCGCGCGCCGGCCGCCTGGAACGCGCCGAGGACGTGTGGTGGCTCACCTTCCCGGAGCTCGAGGCCGCCGTCGCGGGCATGACCCCGGCCTCCGCCGCGCCGCCCGCCGCCGAACGCCAGCCCGGCGCCGGCGACCTCCGACCCAGGGTCGAGCGACGCAAGCGCGACCAGCAACGTTTCGCCCGCCTGGTTCCGCCACGGCTCGTGACGAGCGACGGGCTCGTGCCCCCGTTGAACCACCGCACCGGCATCCTGCCGCCGGGCGCCCTGCCGGGAAGCGCGGTGTCGCCGGGCGTGGTGGAGGGACGCGCGCGTGTGGTGCTCGATCCCGTCCACGCAGGTCTGCAGCCGGGCGAGATCCTGGTGGCGCCCTTCACCGACCCGGGCTGGACGCCGCTGTTCACGCAGGCAGCCGGCCTGGTGATGGAGGTGGGCGGCCTCATGACGCACGGTTCGGTCGTGGCGCGCGAGTACGGCCTGCCCGCCGTCGTGGGAGTGGAGGGGGCCACGGCGCGCATCGTCACCGGCCAGCGGGTGCGCGTGCATGGCGACGAGGGCTACGTCGAGCTGCTCGAGGACGATCACGCCGAGGTCTGACCCGGCGGGCACGCGACGACCACGTCCACCTGCCGGCGGCGCTCGACGTTAGACGAGGATGAAGCCCATGCACCTCTCATCCTCACATCACACCCCCTCCAGGACGATATCGAGACGACTGTCATCATGAAGTTTGACAACCGTCCCCCTTGCGCTTGACACCCCCCGACCCCTCCCCTATGCTCCGGCTGGTCGGGACCGGGTTCGCTGTCGAAGCGCCCGCTCCTCACGCCAGACACGAGTCTCCCGCGCATCTGCGCGTTCGGAACCGAGGTTCCCATGAAACGACCCGCCAAGCGCAACCCCGAGACCGCCGGCCTGCGGCGCCTTCTCCGTCCTGGCCCCAGACCCTGGTTCCGGCGGCCGCCGGCACCGGATCCGGCCCGCAGGCAGCGTGTGGACACCGGCGAGATCGTGACCCGCTACGTCCTGCTGTCCAAGCTCCGGGACCGGGCCCTGGCCGAAACCCACGTCGGCGAAGACGCCCTGTCCGTTGGCGACGCGCTGAAGGCGACGCAGCACTTCGCCTTCAGCGAGCACTACCACCGACGCGCTCAAGGGCTGGAAGCCGCGATCCAGCAGGAGGTCGAGACGTTGGCGCAAGGGCACGCGCCCGGCCTGGAGCAGGCGGCCGAGGCGCTGAGGACGGCCCGCCTGCGCCTGTACGGCTCGCCCGACACGCACACCCGACCCGAGTTCGCCTAGCCACGCGCGAACGAGCGCGACCACCACGGCGCGACCCCCCACGGTGAGCGTGAGCGCGCCCTCGGGCGCCGCCGCGGTCACCATCGCGGCAGCCGGCGACATCGCCTGCGATCCCGGCGCCGACGTGGTGCCGTCGGGGCACGATCCCGACCACGAGCGCTTCGCGCCGCAAGAGGTGCACGGCGCCCTCGACACCGCCCACGGCATGGTGCAGTTCGTGGTCGGGACGCACGGCACGACGCGCGACTCGATTCCGTCCACCATCGCCAACAGCCTGGCGCACAACGACGACACCTACGGCGTGCTGAAGCTCACCCTGGAAGCGACGAGCTACGACTGGCAGTTCGTGCCCGAGGCAGGCCAGAGCTACGCCGACGCCGGCAGCGCGAGCTGCCACTGAGGCCGGCCGGCGCGCCGGCTCCGCCTCGATGCTGCCGGCGGCCGCCCCGCCGGCCCGTGACGGCCGGCTCCTAGGTCGACCGCCCGTAGTCCCGGGGCCGGCGCTGCACCACGTCGGCGGCGTACCGAACGGCCGCGTCAACGGCGGCCGCGTTCCTCGCGCCCCGCGCCAGGGCGGCGACGTACGCCGCGTTGAAACAGTCGCCCGCACCCACGCTGTCGGCGACGGGCACACGCGGCGCCGCCCGGGTCGCCATCTCACCTCGCTCCAGCCAGCTCGCACCTTCGCCTCCGCGCTTGACGGTCACGCGCGCGCCGTAACGCTGCAGCCGGTCGACGGCCTCCTCGAGGCGCGACGTCGCCGCCCAGCCCAGGGCCTCGGCTTCGTTGGGCAGCACGCGGTCGATCGACGGCAACAGCGCATCGAGCTCCTGCCGCACGGTGTCCGTGAACCCTCCGCTGGGCCAGCCGCTGTCGAACAGCACGCGGTGCCCTGCCTCCCGCGCACGCCGCATCAGCGGCAGTGCCCCACCGTGCCGCAGCGGCGGCAGCAGGAAGTAGCCGCATACCAGCACCATCCCCGGCTCCGCGGTCTCCAGTTCCCGCGCGATGCCATCCAGGTCCAGCTCCGCCAGGTGCCCCAGATAGGTGAAGAAGGTGCGCTCGCCATCGGGGTGGGTCACACCCACCGAGTACGCCGTATCGGCAGGCACGATCTCGAGCTGCGCGCCGGCGGGTCCCAGCTCGTCGCGCACCCGCGCGCCGAAGGCGTCGTCGCCGATGCGAGCGTGCAACCGGTAGGGCGCACCCAGCGCCTGCAGCGCCATCGCCGCCACTCCGGCCGCGCCGCCGACCCGAACCTCCTGGCGCTCCACGATGCGCTCGGTGCCCGGCGCGGGCCAGGGCTTCACCGGACCCATCACGATGTCCAGGTTGACGTTGCCGATCAGGTGGACGGGCAGCGCCTCGGGCGCGCCGCCGCCATGACCCACGGCGCCACCGTCGACGTCGCCGGGGCCGCTCACTCCTCCCGCGTCACCTTCTCCGAACGCAGCGGCACCCCTGGTGTGATGCCGCGCGCCTCGGCCAGCGCCACGGCCAACCGCTGCGCGACCACCGCCATCGGCAGCATGGCGGCAAGCTCGTCCGACGCCGGCAGGCCGACGGACACCATCGCACCCGCCGTCACGGGCGCGCCGCCGGCGTCGAGCAGCACCGTGGGGCTGCCCGCCTCGGCCAGCTCCGCCGCGAAACGCCGGACCAGATCGCCCGGCCCCCCCTGCGCGGTCAGCGCCACCACGCCCAGCCGCCCACCCGCCGCCTCCTTGGGCCCGTGGCGGAACTGCGCGGCCTCGAGCGCCGCGCACGGCACGCGCGTGAGCTCCATGAACAACAGCGCCACGTACTCGGCCAGGCCGTGCAGAGGACCGCGGCCCGTGACGAACACGGCGTCGACCCCCTCCAGCGCCGCCCGCGCCGCGTCCAGTGCCTCCAGCGGCGCCAGCGCCGGAGCCAACGTGTCCGACAGGCCGCGCACGTCCACCTTCACGCCCATGCGACCGGCCAGCGCGAAGAGCGCCGCAAGGGTGGTGGTGAACGAGCGGGTGGCGGCGTAGGCGCGCTCCGGGCCGCCCGGGATGACGGCGGCACCGAAGCGCCCGAGGGGGCTGGCCGCGTCCAGGGTCAGGGCGTGCACGCCGACCCGGTCGCGCGCCAGCATTCTCTCGATCTCGACCGACGCGCCCGACTGGCTGATCAGCAGCAGCGGCCGCACCGCCAGCGCCTCGCCGTAGTGCAGCAGCTCGGAGGTCGGCAGCGCCCAGGCGCGAAGGCCCTTCTCCCGGAGCAGCTCCACCAGGATCATGCCGGCGTGGAGCGACGCGCCCATGCCCGTCACCAGCAGCTCCCCCGACGCACGCACGTCCGCCGCCAGCGCGTCGAGCTGCCAGGCCAGGGCGCCGTCGCGCAGCGTCATGGCGACGGCCTCCTGCTGGCCGGCGATCTCGCGCCGCAGCGCGGCGCTCAGCTCCATCTCCCGGGCTCGTCGATCCACGGTCATCCCTTCACGCTACCGGCCGTGAG
>JARRMM010000228.1:0-2776 GCA_037386005.1 Deinococcales bacterium
GGCGGGCCCGACCACTGGGGCGAGGCGCAGGTCCTGCACGCCAACCCGGCATACGACGGCCAGATGTTCGGTGCAGCGCTCGACATCAGCTCGGATGGGCACACACTGGGCGTGGGTACCCACCCGGGAGCCGCAGCTAGCTACCTCGGGGAGGTGTTCCTGTTCTACCGGTGAGCGGATCCACGCCATCGACCACCGCAGCCGCCCAACGGCGGACCCGCTGACGCAACCGTGTAGGTGTCGACGCCTCGATCGTCGCCCGGCTCCTCCATCAGAGCGCGCCGGGCGACAGCGCCCGGTACTCGGCGTAGGCCGCACCGAGAGCGGGGTCCGGCTTCGGAGCCACGGACGCCACCTCCTGCAGATGCGGCTGCGCCTCCCCTCCGAGGCCGCGGTGCGCGAGGAGCGCAGCACCGTACGATGCGCCGGGCGCCCCCGCCAGCTGGGTGAGGGGCAGTTCCATAGCGTCGGCCAGGATCTGCAGCCAGAAGCGCGACCGGCTCCCGCCGCCGGTGGCCAGCAAGCGCGTGGGGCTGGTGAGCGGACGCATCACCTCGAGCGAGTCCCTCTGGCTGAACGCCACCCCCTCGAGGACCGCTCGGATGAGATCCGCCTGCCTCGTGGCCAGCGTCAATCCTCGCCACGCACCCCGCAGCTCGGGGTCCATGTAGGGAGTCCGCTCGCCCGCCAGGTAGGGCTGGAAGAGGACGCCGTTCGCTCCGGGAGCGCTGCTCTCGGCCAGGGCGGAGAGCTCGGCGAAGTCCATCCCCGGGAAGAGGGTGTCCCGCAACCACTGGAGCGACCCGGCAGCGGCGAGCGTGACCCCGAGCAGGTAGTAGCCGCCGTCCGCGTGGCAGAAGAGGTGGACGCGCCCCATCGGGTCGGGGGTGGGGCGCGCGATCGGCGCGAAGAGGACACCCGACGTGCCGAGCGACACGCTGCCCTGCTCGGGGTTCGCGCTCGACAGACCGAGGCCGGTGGCGGCAGCCGCGTTGTCGCCGGCGCCCGCGACCACCGGCGTACCGGCACGGAGGCCCGTGGCCGCCGCTGCAGCCTCGGTGACCGTGCCGACGATCGCGTCCGACGCGACCAGCTCGGGGTAGAGCTCCGCCGCGATCCCCAGCTCGGACAGGATGTCGACGTCCCAGACGCCCTTGGCGAGGTCGAAGCAGTTCGATCCCGAGGCGTCGCTGGGCTCCGCCACGGCCCTCCCCGTCAAGCGGAAGCCGAGGTAGTCCTTCGGGAACAGCACGTGCCGGAGACGCCGGAAGCTGTCCGGCTCGGCGTGCTTGAGCCACACCACCTTGGCGAGCTGGAAGCCCGTGATGGCCGGGTTGCCTCCCCGTTCGATCAACGTGCGGCGTCCGATGGCCGCGTCGATCTCCCGGACAGCGTCGCCGGTGCGCTGGTCGTTCCACAGGATGGCCGGGCGGATGACCTCCCCGTCGGCATCCAGGGGCACCATGCCGTGCATCTGCCCGGTCAGTCCGACGGCGTCGGGCTGCCGGCCGTCGAGCCGTGCGACGATCTCCCTCACGGCCTTGCAGGCACCGTCCCACCAGTCGGCCGGCTGCTGCTCGGTCCACCCCGGTCGTGGGGTCGCCAGCGGCTGAGTGGACTCCGCCTCGGCTATCACCTCGCCCGAGTCCTCGACCGCCACGACCTTGACGCTCGTGGTGCCGACGTCGATACCCAACGTGAACGCTCGCTCGCTCATGCGCGCTTGCCTCCGATCCGTGGCGGCGACGACCCGTGTCCTGCCACGTCGACGACCCCGTTCCTCACGGCCCTTGGGCCCGGTCCCCGGCCCTCCCCCACGAAGACGTCCAGCCGGTCGCCATTGCAGGATGCTGCCTGGCTCTCCGGAGGGACCAGCGTCTCCCGAGCGTCTGGCCGGGGCCCTCCCCCTGGCCCCATCTTGGCGCACGTTCGAGCTAGCGCTGCCGGGATTCGTCGATCGGGCAGTAGGCACGACCGGGGCCAAACGACCCCTGAGGCCGGGCGTCCGCAAGCGTGCCGGACGCCTCCAAGGCACAGGACCGTTCGGACGCTGACGTGGCCTGGATCGAGCCGTTCGGGACCGCGTCGTTCACGACCGATGCGTTCAGGGTGGGACCCGCGACCTCGCCCGGGGCACCACCGGTGGCCCTCCCGTCCTGGCCGCCGACGAGGTGGCCGGATGGCACCAGGGCGCCCACGACGATCAAGAGGATGATCCCCCACCGCTTCACGCCTCCAGCCTACGCGGCCCCTTCCCCAGCCTGAAGAGGGCATTCGCCCCGTCGCGCTCGACCGACCGCCGGACGTACCTGGACCATCACCGGGGGCATGAAAGGGCTCCGCTGCATGCATGGTCGCGTCACTCCTGGCCCATCCCCAGGGAACGCGGCCACTCGCACGCTCGCCTCGCCCCTCCTGCCGGGCCGTGCTAGCGGTCGAGCAGCAGCGGGTAGGGGTTGATGGCGCGCCACCGACACGGTTCGGCGGCGCCCTCGTACACCCCGAAATGCAGGTGGGGCGGCGTCGTCGCGGCGTCGCCGGTGTTGCCGACGTAGCCGAGCACGGTATCGGTGGTGACGTGCTGCCCCTCGCGCAGGTCCTCGGCGAAGGCGCTCAGGTGAGTGTAGAAGTAGCGCCGTCCGCCGCCCCCGACGATGGTGACGGAGTTGCCACCCAGGCTCAGGCTCTCGATGCTGTAGACGAAGCCCGCCGTGGCGGAGCGGATAGGCGTGCCGGTCGGCGCGAAGATGTCGACCCCTTCGTGCGAGCGGCCGCC
>JARRMM010000229.1:0-5018 GCA_037386005.1 Deinococcales bacterium
GCCCGCACGGCCTGAGCTCGTTGGAGGAAGCATGAAGCTGGAAGCACAGAAGCGAAGCGCCGGCCGCGTCGGCGCCCTGCGTCGCGAGGGCCGCCTGCCGGCCGTGGTGTACAACAGCGGCCTGAACGAGACGGTCAGCGTCAACGGCAAGGACTTCGACAAGGTGTTCCGCTCGCAGGGCACCTCGAGCATCATCGACCTCGAGGTCGACGGCACCGTGCACGCCGTGCTCGTCAAGCAGGTGCAGATGGACAAGCGTCGGCGCGCGCCGATGCACGTCGACTTCTACGCCGTCACCGAGGGCCAGGTCGTGGATGTGCACGTGCCGATCGAGATCACCGGCACCGCCAAGGGGATGCGCGAGGGCGGGATGCTCGACGTGCACCGCCGCGAGATCTACATCGAGGTGATGCCGCGCCTCATCCCCAACCACGTGCTGGTCGACATCAGCGCGTTGGAGATCGGTGACAGCATCCACATCGCCGACGTCGCCTCGCTGCTGCCCAGTGAAGCCCAGATCCTCGACGACCTGGATCGCACGATCCTGACGCTGGTGCCGCCGCGCCTCGCCGAAGAAGAGGAAGAGGAAGTCGCAGAAGAGGCCGCGGAGCCCGAGTTGATCAGCCGCGGCGGCGAGGAAGAGGAAGAGGAAACCGAAGAAGACGAAAGAGAGTAACGTGCGGATCCTGGCGGGCCTCGGCAATCCCGGGCCACGCTACCGAGGTACCCGGCACAACGCCGGGTACCTCGTACTGGATGAGCTGGCACGACGCTGGGGAGCGACCTTCCGCCGCGCCCGCGACGCCGACGAGGCGCGGGCGCACGATCTGTGGATGCTCAAGCCCCGCACCTTCATGAACCTCTCGGGCCGCGCCGTACAGGCGGCGCTCACCCGAGCGGGCCTCCCCCCCGCCGAACTGCTCGTGGTCCACGACGACCTCGACCTGCCGTTGGGCCGCCTGCGACTGCGCAGAGGCGGCGGCGCCGGGGGGCAACGCGGCGTGCGCGACATCATCGAACGGCTCGGGCCGGACTTCACCCGCCTGAAGGTCGGCATCTCCCGACCGCCCGAGGGCTGGACCGCCGAGCGCTGGGTCCTCAGCCGCTTCGCCGAGGGCGAGCGCAGCGTGCTCGACGCCGTGGTGAGCGCCGCGGCGGATACCGTCGAGATCCTGCTCGACCGCGGCCACGAGGCCGCCATGAACCACGTCAACGGCGTCGACCTCGCCGCCGATCTGCCTCCGACCGAACGCTGAACCCCGCGCCCCGCGCGCCTCACGGACCCATCTCGCTGTCGTCCATCGACTTGCGTCAGGGACGTCATGACGGGCCGATTTCGTCGTCGGCCCAACGCCCACCTCCTTGTCGGAAAATCTCGGACAACGCCGCCAGAGCCCGGGGCTAGCGTGGAATCGTGCGCTTGGTCGACGCGGGAGAAGCCCGTGTCGGTACGACCGTCCGGTTCGCTGCGACGAAGGAGGAACGATGAAGCGGCCCTGGGTCATGACTGATGGAAACGAGGCTACCGCCTATGTGGCCTACAAGATCAACGAGGTGGTGGCGATCTACCCCATCACCCCGGCGTCGCCGATGGGCGAGTTCGCCGACCTGTGGAGCGCCCGCAAGGACGCCAACCTGTGGGGCACGGTTCCGCTCATCCAGGAGATGCAGGCCGAGAGTGGCGCCGCCGGCGCCGTCCACGGCGCTCTCCAGACCGGCGCCCTGACCACCACCTTCACGGCGAGCCAGGGCCTGCTGCTCATGCTCCCGAACATGTACAAGATCGCGGGCGAGCTCACCAGCACCGTGTTCCACGTCGCCGCCCGCTCGCTGGCCGCCCAGGCGCTCTCGATCTTTGGCGACCACAGCGACGTGATGGCCGCCCGCTCGACGGGCTGGGCGATGCTCTTCGCGAACTCGGTCCAGGAAGCGCAGGACTTCGCGCTCATCGCCCAGGCCGCCACACTGGAGGGGCGCGTTCCCTTCCTGCACGTGATGGACGGCTTCCGGACCTCGCACGAGGTCGCCAAGATCGAGCGCCTCGCGGACGAGGACATGCGCGCGCTGATCGACGACGCCTCCGTTCACGCCCACCGCGCGCGGGCGCTCACGCCGGATCAGCCCTTCATCCGCGGCACGGCCCAGAACCCCGACGTGTTCTTCCAGGCACGCGAGAGCGCCAACACCTACTACGATGCCCTGCCCGAGATCGTGGACGGGGTCATGCGACGTTTCGAGGAGCAGGTGGGGCGCAGCTACCACCTCTTCGACTACGTCGGGGCGCCCGACGCCGAGCGCATCGTCGTTGTGATGGGCTCCGGCGCAGAGACCCTCGACGAGACCGTGCGCTACCTGCAGGCGCAGGGCGAGAAGGTCGGCGTCGTCAAGGTGCGGCTGTTCCGCCCCCTGTCCGCCCGGCACCTGCTCGAAGCTCTGCCGGCCACCACGCGCGCCGTCGCCGTGCTCGACCGCACCAAGGAACCCGGCGGCGCCGGCGAACCGCTCTACCAGGACGTCGTGACCGTGCTCAGTCGAGCCGTCACGGACGGCAGCGCACCCATGGACGCCATGCCCCGCGTGATCGGAGGGCGGTACGGCCTCTCCTCGAAGGAGTTCACGCCGGCCATGGCGAGCGCCGTGTTCCAGGAGCTCGCCGCTTCGACCCCCAAGAACCCCTTCACCATCGGTATCCGCGACGACGTCACCCACCTCAGTCTCGACTTCGATGCCGATCTCGACATCGAACTCGATCAAGATCATCGGTGAGGAGACCGACGGCTTCGCGCAGGGCTACTTCGTGTACGACAGCAAGAAGGCGGGAGCTCGCACCATCAGCCATCTGCGGTTCGGTCCCGAGCCGATCCGATCGACCTACCTCATCCGGCGTGCCAACTTCGTCGCCGTGCACCAGTTCGGCTTCTTCGAACGGGTCGACGTGCTGGAGAACGCGGCGCCCGGAGCGACGCTCCTCATCAACAGCCCCCACGCGCCCGCCGAAACCTGGCAGCGCATCCCAGGCCCGGCGCAGCGGCAGATCCTCGACAAGGGTCTGGAGATGTACGTCATCAACGCCTACGAGGTGGCCCGCGAGCTGGGGCTGGGCAACCGCATCAACACCATCATGCAGACCTGCTTCTTCGCCATCTCCGGGGTCCTGCCCAAGGACGAGGCGGTCGCGCGCATCAAGGATGCCATCCGCAAGACCTACGGGAAACGTGGGGAGGCGGTGGTGCGCATGAACTTCGCGGCCGTGGACGCGGCCCTCAGCCATCTGCACCGCCTTCCCTCACCGGAACGCGTCGACGGGCCCGCCATGCCCCCGGTCGTGCCGGAGGCCGCGCCCGAGTTCGTGCGCACCGTGACCGCGGAGATGATCGCAGGGCGGGGCGATGGGCTGGCCGTCAGCGCGCTGCCGGTCGACGGTACCTACCCCAGCGCCACCACCCGCTTCGAGAAGCGCAACCTGGCGCAGGAGGTGCCGGTCTGGGACCCGGAGATCTGCATCCAGTGCGGCAAGTGCGTGCTCGTCTGCCCGCACGCCGTGATCCGGGCCAAGGTGGTGGAGCCCGCCGCACTCGAGGGCGCGCCCGAAGGCTTCCTCTCGGCGGACAACCGCTGGCGGGAGCTCGACGATCTGCGCTACACGCGTCAGGTGTCGGTCAAGGATTGCACCGGCTGCAGCCTCTGCGTGGAGGTCTGCCCGGCCAAGGACAAGAGCCGTGTCGGCCACAAGGCCATCGACATGGCGCCGCAGCTCCCGGTCAAGGAGCAGGGCAAGCGTCACTGGGACTTCTTCCTCGAGCTCCCCGAGTACCCGCGTTCCAACAGCCTGCGCTTCAACAACGTCAAGAACGTGCAGCTGCTCGAGCCGCTGTTCGAGTTCTCGGGGGCGTGCGCAGGATGCGGCGAGACCCCCTACGTCAAGCTGGTCAGCCAGCTCTTCGGCGACCGCTCGGTGGTGGCCAACGCCACCGGATGCTCTTCGATCTACGGCGGCAACCTGCCGACCACGCCCTGGGCGGTGAACCGTGAGGGTCGCGGTCCGGCCTGGTCGAACTCGCTGTTCGAAGACAACGCGGAGTTCGGGCTCGGCATGCGCCTGACCCTCGACAAGCAAGTTCAGTACGCCCGGGAGTTGTTGCGCCGCCTGCACACGCGCATCAGCGCCGACAGCATGCGGCCGCCGGTCGATGTCGAGCAGTACGAGCCCTCCGGCTCGGAGTCCGATCTCGTGAACGCTCTGCTCGAGGCCGACCAGGTCGACGAAGCCGGCATCATCGCTCAACGCGCGCGCGTCGCCGAGCTGAAGCGCAGGCTGCAGGGCATGGACGGCGCGGAAGCCAAGGACCTGCTCAGCCTCGCCGACGTCCTGGTGAGGCGCAACGTCTGGATCGTGGGCGGCGACGGCTGGGCCTACGACATCGGTTATGGCGGGCTGGATCACGTCCTGGCCAGCGGACGCAACGTCAACGTGCTGGTGCTCGACACCGAGGTCTACTCCAACACGGGCGGGCAAGCCTCCAAGGCAACCTCGCTGGGTGCCGTTGCGAAGTTCGCAGCTGGCGGCAAGCGCACCCCCAAGAAGGATCTCGGGCGCATCGCCATGCAGTACGGCTACGTGTACGTGGCGCAAGTCGCGATGGGCGCCAACGATGCCCAGACCGTACGCGCCCTGCTGGAAGCCGAGAGCTACGACGGGCCGTCGCTCGTCATCGCCTACAGCCACTGCATCGCGCACGGCATCGACATGGCCAAGGGCATGGAGCAGCAGAAGAACGCCACCCTTTCGGGCTACTGGCCGCTCTACCGCTTCGATCCGCGTCTCGCCGACGAGGGCAAGAACCCCTTCCAGCTCGACTCTCGCGCGCCCAAGATCCCGTTCAGCGAGTACGCGCTCGCCGAGAACCGCTACCGCATGCTGCGCCAGACCAGTCCCGACGAGGCCGACGGCCTCATGGCCGACGCCCAGCAGTCCGTGAACGAGCACTGGGCCATCTACGAGCGGCTGGCGAAGGGCG
>JARRMM010000230.1:0-5562 GCA_037386005.1 Deinococcales bacterium
GGGCCGCGCCGAGGCGGGCCGCGGCGCTTCGGGGCGGCGGTCGTGGCCGTCGTCGAAGAGCGGGCGCGGTGCAGCGGCGCCGATGTGGAGGTGGTGCTGGATGGTGAGGGAGCGGAGCGCGCGTTCGTGGTTCATCGCGGAGTCCTTAGATCGAGAACTAGCCCCTCCAGGGGGCCGTGGGTGCCCAGGCGTACGGGCACCGGACGGGAGTGTACTCCATCCGGACCGAGCTTGTGAAGAGGCGCACGTCATACGCTCTTCGCGCGGCAGGGACGCCGGTCAGGGCCCTCCCGGCGGGGCTCATGGGAAGGGGGCGGCGGAGGTCCAGCGGACCGCATCCCCGTCCGGCCGGCCCCGGAACAGGGACCATCCCTCCGTCGTCGAGGCGGGAGGCTCCAGGCCCGGGGGCAGCGCCACCCAGGCGCCTTCGTTCCACCGCGCCAGCGCAAGGGGCGCGCGGCTCTGGTCGATGCGGCGCACTTCGAACGGCGCGCCGACGGCGCCGGGGCGGTCGGTGGTGAACCACGCCTCCACCCATCCGTCGCCGAGCCCCACGGGCGCTGCGGGTCCGAGGTAGTAGCTGAAGTAGGCGGGCCGTGCGACCTCCACGGTGGTGGCGCGGAAGGTGTCGCCGTCCCAGCGGCCCTCGAGCCTCAACCACATGCCGGGAGCGAGGAAGCGCGCCCAGTCGGTGGGCGCGTCGACGCGTCCGCCGTCGACGACCAGGGTGCCGCTCGCGGCGAAGCGCAGCGGCGCCACCAGGACGTGGGAGCCCTCGCCGCCCGCAGGGGCGCCGGCCTCCTCGACCGCGCCGGGGCCGGCACCTTCGGGGGGCCCGCCCTTCGGCCCACCGTTGCCGGCGTCCGGCCCCTGGGCCGCCGCGAAGGCGCTCATCGCCGCGAACGTCAGCGCGATCAAGAGCCCGCGGAGGGACGCCCGGGACAGGGTGGGGAAGGCGCCCATGTCAACCTCCCTTCGGCAGCACCAGGGCTGCCTCGAAGCCACGGAGCTCACGGTTGCGGAGCTCGAGCCTGCCTCCCACCCCCTCGGCGACCTGGCGCGCGTAGGCCAGGCCCAGGCCGATGCCGTCCGCACCCCCTGCGAGGCGCCGGAACGGTGTCGCCAGCTGGCCGAGGGCGTGCTCCGGGACCCCCGGTCCTTCGTCGGCGACCGCCACGCGGACGGCGTCCTCCACGCCGTCGGGGCCGCAGTCGATCCGGACCGGCCCGGCGCTGTAGCGCAGGGCGTTGTCGAGCAGGTTGCGTACGGCACCCTCCAGGGCGATGCGCGGCGCGCGCACGGTGGCGGGGTCGGCCCGCACGCGTATGCGGCCCTGTGTCTCGGCCGGCAGCGCCTGGACGGTGGCTGCCACGAGCGCCGCGAGGTCTACCGAGTCGATGGGGCCGTGGGCGCGCGCCAGCGCCAGCAGCCCGTCCAGCGTGCGCTCCAGTCGCTGGGCGTTGCGCTCGGTCACCGGCAGCAGCTCGGACCCGTCGAGGGCCCCGTGGCGGACCGCATCGGACGTCGCCTTGAGGTTGGCCACGGGCGTACGGAGCTCGTGGGACACGTAACGGGTGAAGCTGCGCTCGCGTTCGAGCGCGCGGCGCACGTTGCGAGCCATGGCGTTGAAGCTGCGAGCGAGCCGCCCGAACTCGTCCTGCCGCTCGACGTCCAGTGGCTCCGGGAAGCGCTCGTGCGCGATCGCCTCGGTGGCGGCCTCCAACCGGGCGAGCGGCCTGAGGAGCTGGCTGCGTAGCAGCAGGGCGAGTACGATGCCGAGCAGCACGTCGGCGCCTAGCGCGATCAGGGTCGAACGCAGGTACTCGCGCTGCGCGGCCGTCACCTCACGTGTGTCCAGCGCCGCCTCGAGGGTGATCCGTGCGTCGAGCGGCTTCGACGTGCGGAGCCAGCCGCCGGCGTCCTCAGGGAAGCGCCCGCCTCCCTCGAGCACCACGGTGTCGCCGCGCAGCACGCGGAAGCGCCCGTTCGCCTCGGCCAGGACGGGGAGGCGTTCGGCGATCGGCACCGGCACCTCGCCCCGGACGTCCAGGGTGCTCGCGACCAGCGTGGCATAGCGTTCGAGGTCGGCGGTGCGGTCTCGCTCGAGGGCGGTGCGGAAGCTCACGTAGCCGAGGATGCCTTGCACGCCGGCGGCCGCCACGGCGAGCCCCACCAGCCCGATCAGGAGTCGCTCACGGAACTCCAAGGCGGTACCCTCCCGGCAACGTGCGGATCGCGTCCGGCGCCAGCTTGCTGCGGAGCCGGAACACGTAGGTGCGCACCGCGTACGGACCCGTGGCGGCCTCGGGGAAGTGTCGCTCGGCCAGCTCCTCGACCGCGTAGGCGCGCTCGGGGTGCAGGGCGAGCGTCTCGAGTAGCGAGAACTCCCGATCGCTGAGGTGGACCGCTTCCCCCGACCATCGTACCGACCGGGCTCGGAAGTCGATCTCCAGCGGGCCCCGCTGGAGCAGCGCCGTCCGCTGGCCCCCCTCGCGGCGGAGCAGTGCACGGACGCGCGCCAGTAGCTCCGCGACCTCGAAGGGCTTCGGCAGGTAGTCGTCGCCGCCCAGGTCGAGCCCCTCGACCCGGTCTTCGAGGGTGTCGCGGGCCGTCAGGAACAGGATGGGGATGTCGACGTGGGTCTCGCGAAGCGCGTGGGCGAGCTCGAAGCCGGCGTCCTCGGACGAGGAGATCTGGCTCGTGGTCGGCGAGCGCCTGGTAGGCGTCATCGATGCTCGCCGCCCAGCTCACCTCGTAGCGTTCCGCCTTGAGTAGCGCCACCACCGCACGCGCCAGGTCCACTTCGTCTTCCACCAGAAGGATGCGCATCGAGAGCGTCCACCGTCCACCCGGTCACGGCCCGGCGTGCCCGCTGCGGCCCGGTCGGGCAGGGTCCGGACCGCACGGTTCCATGATCGCACGCGTGTATATATGGGACTTATCAGGGCGCACGCCGAGACCTGCGCGGTTATGCCGTAGATATCTCCAGGCCCTAGGGTGGGTCCCGAAGCCCGGCCCCGCAGACGGGCCGGGCGGGCACGGCCCCCCACCGAAGGCGGTGAAGGCCTGCGCGTCCCTCAGGGTCGTGTGACCGAGCCCGCCACGAGAAGGGTCCGGAACCCGGTTCCGGGGATCAGAACGATCCTCGGCGCCCGGCGGCGAGGAGCATCGAGCCCGACTCCTCGGGCCCGTGCCCCTTCATGATGGTGCCCAGGTCCATGGCGCTGCCATCGGCTGCCTGCCCCATCACGGCCGCGAGCTCCCAGCTCCCGGTGGCGTCGGGACCGATCAGCCACGAGCTGTCGAGGCCGCGCACGTCGCGCAGGTCGGGCAGCTGGTAGTCGAGCGCCTCGCGGGACGGATCCGGGCTGAGCCACCCCGGTGTCACGATGGCCGTCCACACCAGGCTCGGGGTCTTGGCGGGACCGACCGTGGCCGTGACCCGGTAGGCCTCGGCGGATCCGGCGGCCGGGTCGTTGTAGGCGGTCCAATGCAGCGCGCCGTCGCTCGAGCGCTCGACCGGTCCGAACGCCGTCGCAGGCAGCGCCACGCTCATGGCGGGGGACGCTGCGGTGCTGGCCAGGTTGACCTGGGCCGTGCGCACCGGTTGCCCGCCCGCTTCCTCGGCGGGACCCAGCGCGGTCGCCGAGAGCATGGTGGCGACCTCGTGGGTCAGCTTGGAGAGCCCGTCGGGTACGCCGTGGTAGGCCAGCTCGGCCGCGGAAGCGGTGCCGAGCGGTACCCGGACCTCGTGGGGCAGCTTGAGCGTCGCCCGCGTGGTGACGGTGTCGCTGCCGACGCCGAGGAAGCTCGCGTGCCCCTCCAGCGGGGCCATGACGTTGACGCCGTCGCCGCTCGCCACCACGTGGACGGCGGGGCTGGTGCTCGAGGCGGTGCCCCAGTGGAAGGCGGTCACGCCGTTCGGGTCGGGCATGCCGGGGCTCTTCGGATCCTCCGGGGCGAGGGCGGTGAAGAAGAGCACCTCGTCGCGGCCCATCGACACGTTGACGGGGCCGCTCGCGTCGGTGAGCGGGAGAGGGCTGCCGTGGAAGAAGGCGAAGGCCTTCTCACCCTCGGGCACACCCACGGCGTCGATCGAGAAAAGGAACGCGAGGGGCGACAAGGCTGTCGAGATGACTTCCTCTCCACAGCCGCCCTCCTCCTCCTCGGCCTCGCACTTGACGGCGAGCTGCGAGATCTCGCCCGCGGTGCCCTGCAGCACGGCGACGCTCGGGGGATCGGAGGCGCAGCCGAGGGCGAGAGAGAAGCGGCGCTCACCGTCGGTCGGGATCTCGTAGACCCCCGGGTAGGTCGAGGAGGTGAGCTGCCAGTCCCCGAAGGCGTCTCGGACGGCGACGAAGCTGGCGTCGGTGGGGGCGTTGCGCTTGCCGAGGACCTCCAAGGTCACCACCGACGGCTGCGGGAACAGCCCGCAGGCGCCGAGGGCGGCGAGGGCCGCCAGGCCCAGCACCCCCAGGAGCAGACGTCGTACGGTTCGATTCATGGTCCCCCCGTTCGGGGTGTCGAGACGTCCCGGCGGCGCCGGATCGCCGCCGGGACGGGGTCCGGCCTCAGTCCAACGGCTCGGGCGGCGCGTAGTTGTGCACGTACTCGAGCACCGTGAGGTCGTCGTCGGCGGCGGCCGCGAAGCCGCGGGCGTCGCTGGCGGTCCGATCCACGCTGTTGAAGATGTCCATCACGTCGATGGTCGAGACGACGTAGGTGTTCGGGTCGCTTTGCTGCACCAGCACGGTGGCCTGGTCGGCTCCGAAGTGGTGGGAACGGATGTGCCCGTAGCCCATGAAGTCGAAGTAGCTCGGCTCCGTCTCGCCGTTGATGCCCAGGAAGTTGTTGATCGTGACGGCCACGTCGACGTCGATGTCACCGGTCTTGTCGGCGGCTGCCGACAGCATGGCGGCGGCGTAGTCGAGCATGATGTGCTTCGGGTCGGTGCTCGGATCGACGGGGTCGGCGTTGCCGTGGAAGTCGTCCGGTCGCGCGTTGGTCGTGAACAGGTCGCCACTCTGGGTCGTGAACGTGATCTCGCCTTCGAGCATGAGCTTCTTGTAGAGCGCCAGGTTCTCGAGCGGCGAGTCGATGGCGACCGGCGTGTTCTCGTCCGTCCAGTACTCGAGCCGGCCCATCGGGTCCTGGGTGATCGGCATGACGCTGGACTGGAGGTTGGTCAGGGCTTCCTCGAGCGCGCGGTCGAGCACGTTGCTGGGGGCGCGGGCCTCGTTGAGGCGGCCCAGGTCGACCTCCTTGGGCACGACCAGCGTGCCTTCCGGGTCGTCGAAGACGGGGTAGTACTGCGGCACGACGATGCTGCCCTCGGCGTCGAGGGTGAGCGGCACGTAGTTGCCGCCGGCGTCGAGCACCGGCTCGGCGGGCTGGCCGAGCTCGTCGGTGAAGAACGCGGCGGGCTGGACGTAGGTGGTCTCGCCGATGGTGATCGTGATGGGCGCGCCGTTGGCGTCACGCACCAGCACGTACAGGTCGCCGAAGAGGTCGCCCTTCTCGGTATCGCTACCGTGCATGCCGCTGCCCGGGGTCTGCTCGCGG
>JARRMM010000231.1:0-2674 GCA_037386005.1 Deinococcales bacterium
CGCCCGCGCTCCTCACTTCAACTACGTTGGCGACAGCGTCATCGGCTCGGACGTGAACCTGGGTGCCGGCGTGAAGCTCGCGAACTTCAAGACCACCGGCGAGGAGGTCAAGGTCGCCGGCCGCGGGATCGGTGTGCGGAAGTTCGGGGCCGCCCTCGGCGACGGCGTGTCGATCGGCTGCAACGCGGTGCTCGCGCCTGGCACCATCGTCGGAAGGGGCACGATCATCTACAACGGTGCGATGGTGCGTGGGGTGGTGGGGGCGCACCGCCTGATCAAGCTGCGGCAGACGCACGAGGACGTCGAGGCGGCCCCTCGCGGCGGCTGACGCTCCCGTCGCGCGCCCTGCCGATCCATGCTGCCGTTGCGCGATGCCCACCGGCGGCGCTCGCTGCCTTGGGTCACCTGGACAATCGCGGTGGCGTGCGCGCTGGTCTACCTGCATCAGGCGCGGCTCGGAAGCAGCCTGCAGGGGTTCGTGTTCAACGTCCGCTACGGCTTCGTTCCCGAGCGCTTCTTCACGCACCCGCTCACGGCCGCCCCGACGCTGGTCACGAACCTCTTCCTGCACGGCAGTCTTCTCCACCTGCTGGGGAACCTGCTGTTCCTTGTGGTGTTCGCCGATACGCTCGAGGATCGCCTCGGCAGCGGACGCTTCGCGCTGTTCTACCTGCTGGGCGGGGCGCTGTCGAACCTGGCCTATGCGCTTCTCTCCGACGCCGCCCGCGTGCCGTTGATCGGCGCCTCGGGGGCCATCAGCACGGTGCTGGGCGCGTACCTGGTGCTGTTCCCGCGGCTGCGGGTGCGGGCCTTCGTCCCGCCCTTCCTGCTGCCCTGGCTCGTGTTGTCGCTGTTCGCCCGGGTGCCGCGCTTTTTCCTATTGTGGTGTCCGGCGTGGCTGTTCATCGGCTACTGGTTCCTGGTCCAGTTGGCCGAAGCCACGACCCACGTCGCGCTGCTGCAGCCCGGCGCCTCCGCTGTTGCGTGGTGGGCGCATGTCGGAGGATTCGCCTTCGGAGTGGTTGCGGTGAGCGCGTTCCTGCGGCGCAGCAAGGCGCCGCGGTGGAGGTGACGCCATGCGGCGAGTTCTCGCCTTGCTGTTCACGTTCGTGGCGCTGACTGCGGCTTCGGCCCAGCAGAGTCCCCAGACCTATCTCTCCGACATCGCCTCGGACCCCTCGAGCACGGGAGGTCAGGCGCGGTTGCTGCACTACCTGTCGCAGGACATGCCCATCGCGGTGTACGTGCCGCCGGCGCCCGAAGGCAACGGCCAGGCCATGCGCGACGCCGTCCTCCGCGCCATCAGGGCCTGGCAGCAGGCCGCACCCGACATCCTGAACTTCGTGGTGGTGGGGCAGGACACGCCCGATGCCATCACGGTCACCTGGCGCCAGCTCACCGACAAGGTCGCGAGTTACCGCTACGCCTTCAGCATCGACGCGCAGAACCAGTACCGGTTCCACGCCACCGAGGTCATCCTGGATCCGCGCTTCCAGCCGGACCAGATCTACCGCTACGCACTGCTGGCGTTCGGCCAGGCGGTGGGCATGATCGGCCGGAGCCCCTACGCCGGCGACGCCCTGTCGGCGTCACCGTCCGGCCGCATCAGCCCGCGCGACGTCGCCACCCTGCGCGCGCTCTACGCGGTGCCCAGCGGAACCGTGCTCAACCGCTGAGCACGGTTCGTGAACGAGCGGCGGGGGAGCGCCCTAGTTCGCGGGTTCGATCAACCCGTAGTTGCCGTCGCTTCGCAGGTAGATGACGTTGATCTCGTCGGTATCGGCGTTGTGGAACATGAAGAAGGTGTGGCCGAGCGCCTCCATCTGGAGGGCGGCATCCTCCGGTGCCATCGGCCGGAGCACGTGGCGCTTGACGCGCACGATGGCGGGCTCCGTCTCGGTCGGCTCCGGGGGCTCGGGCTGCGGCTTCTCCTCGGTGCGTTTGGCGATGTAGCGGCCCTTGAACTTCTTGAGCTGCCGCTCGAGCTTGTCGACGACCAGATCAATGGCGGCGTAGGTGTCCTGACCTCGCTCCTCGGCGCGCACGATGCCGTTGGCGACGTTGACCTGCACCTCGACCTTCGCCGGGTTCGCGCCGCTGGCGCCCGTCCCCTTGCCGTCGTAGGACATCACCACGCGGGCGTCCACGATCTGGTCGGAGAAGCGATCCAGCTTCTGCAGCTTGTCCTCGGCGTACTGGCGCATGGAGTCGGTGATGTCGATATTGCGACCGATGAGTTTGTAGATGTTCATGCTGCTCCCTTCGGGCCCTTCGCCTGAGGTCGCGAGGTCGCCTGGTGAGCGTAGTGTAGCACCGGCCCGAGCCGATCGAGAGGGAGGTACGTCCCCTCGTCGGGCGGCGTTCCTGCCGTGTCCGACGCATGTCGGCTGGCGGGGTCGGGTGCCCGGAAGGACATGCTAGATTCGAACCGTAGTCATGAACGAGCGCTGTCACGACCCACACGACGTGCGAAGCTGCCCTGCAGGCGAAGCGATCGAGATCCTGCAAGAGAAGTGGGTACTGCATATCGTGCACTCCCTGCTCGGAGGCCCGAAGGGCTTCAACGAGCTGGGCCGCGAGGTGGGAGGCTGCAACCCCACCACGCTGACGCAGCGCCTGTGCCGGCTGGAGACGCTGGGCCTGGTGTACAAGACGGTGCACTCCGTCACGCCGC
>JARRMM010000232.1:0-2655 GCA_037386005.1 Deinococcales bacterium
TCGTCATTATAGGCGACCCCTCTCCCGCACGCAAGCCGGCGCCACCCCTGCGCGGACGACGACGCCCGACCCGCCTATGGGGAGCGGGGTAGTCGTCCGCAGCGGTGACGCCCTTCGGCCTCCGAGCACCTCAGCCGGCGGCGTCGTGCCCGCTCCAGGGCTCGGCCGAGCGCACCCGGTCCGTCTCGCTGCCCTCGACGCCCACCGCGGCCGGCACCACCTGCCGGGCCTCCTCGCGGCCGCGTTCGAACAGGTAGAAAGCCGCGGGGACCACGAAGAAGGTGAGGAGCGCCGAGACCACGATCCCACCGAGCATGACCAGCGCGATGCCGTGGTTGAACTCCGAGCCCACCCCCCGACCGAAGAGCAGCGGGAAGCTGATGACGAGCACGGTCAGCGTCGTCATCACGATGGGCCTGATGCGGAGCCGGGCCGACTCCACCATTTCCTCCTTGAACGGCATCTTGCCGATGCGCTCCTCGTCCAACTCCAGGTAGAGGATGGCGTTCTTCGCCGACAGACCGATGAGCAGCAGCATGCCCATGAGGCTGAAGATGTCGAGCGCCTGGCCCTGCACCACCAGGAACCAGATCGCGCCGGCCACCGCGAGCGGCACCGGCAACAGCAGGTAGATGGGGTAGCGGAACGAGTTGAACTGCGCCCCCATCACCAGGTAGGCGAGGAGCACGGCGAGGGCGAACACGCGCGGGCCGAGCGTACCGAGCTGACGGGACAGGCCCGCCCTGCCGAAGCGATCGCCCGCCCCCATGGTGACCTTGCTGTCGAGGACGCCCGCCTGGGTGAGCGCACGGGCGACCTGCTGCTGGAACTCGATGGGGCTGGGCGCCGTACTGCTGGGGGTGAGGGTGAAGCCGGCGCTGTAGAGCCGATTGCTGCGGCTGATTCTGAGGGGCGCCTGCTTCTCGACGATGGAGCCGAGCTGGCTCACCTGCAGGTTGGTCTTGAGCGTGGGCGAATAGATGGGCAGCGACAGCAGCGACTGCGCGTCCTGGAGGTAGCCGGGGTCGAGCCGCACGACGATGTTGTCGCTCTCGCCGCCGGTCTGCACGGTGCCGGCCGTAGACCCTCCGGTGTAGCTTCGCAGGACCTGCGCCACCGTGGAAGCGGTGATGCCGGTCCCCGCCAGCAGGTTGGGGTTGGGCACGAAGTCGAACTCCGGCGACGCCTGCTGATTGCCGGTGTCGACGCTGAGGACGTTGGGATCGTTGGCCAGGACGCCGGGGATCTCCTGTAGGCGCTGGCTGAGCAGCGCGTAGTCGGTCGAGAGCAGGTCGAAGCTGACGCCCGACCCCTGACCGCGGAAGCCCCCACCGGTACGCACAAACACCCGCGCATCCGGGATGGTGCTGACCGCTTGCTGCAACGAGCGCTGATACTCCGCGCCCAGCGTGAAGATGCTGGGCCGCTGGGTGACGGGGATGAGCTGGGCCTGCACGTTGATGTCGTTGCTGCTGACACTGGTCTGCACCGTGCGGACGGTGCTCTGCGCCATCAGGAAGTCCTCGACCTTGCCGGCCACCACGTTGGCCTGCGCCAGGGTGGTGCCGGACGGCAGGCGCGCGCCGACCTGCATGAGCCCGGAGTCCGTCTGCGGCACGAAGTTGAGCGTGACGCGCGGCCCGACCACGAACAGCGTGAGCGCCAGGAAGGCCGCCGCGCCCACCAGGACCCAGGCGCTGAAGGGGAGCATGCGGGCGAGGAGCGCCGTGTAGCTGTCGCGCACCCATGTCAGGCCCGCTTCCGTCCACCCGTGGAGGGTGCCCGTCAGCGCCTCGAGCAGCGCGAACCCGGCGCGGACCACGTAGGCGATCACCATCCACGCGATCGGGTACGCCAGCAGGGCCACCAGGTCGATGTGCGGAAGGAAGCGCCACACCGCATAGGCCGCACCGAGCAAGACGATCAGTCCCCAGGGACGGCGCCAGTTCCGCCAACCCCAGCGAACGGCCGCCCCGAAGCTCCGAAGGTGCCGGCCGGCGTCGCGCCAGGTCTGCGGCGCCGCATCCCCGATGTAGGCCATGCGCACCGTGAGGAACAGCAACGCCTCGAGCCACGACAGGAAGACCGCGGCGGCGAGGCCGAGGCCGAACTGACGCAGGTAGTTGCCGGCGAAGCCGCCCATGAAGCTCACCGGGATGAGCACCGCCAGGATCGACAGCGACGCCGCGGTGACAGCGCCGAACACCTCGCTGGCACCGCGCAGCACGGCGGTGCGGCGGTCCATGCCCATCGCCCGGTAGCGCTCCACGTTCTCGGCGACCACGATGGAGTCGTCGACGACGATCCCGATCGCCACGATCAACGCGAGCAGCGACACCTCGTTGAAGGTGAACCCCAGCAGGCCGTAGAGGACGGGCGCCGCGGAGAGGGCGATGGGGATCGCCAGGATCACCGTGAACGCCGTGTTGAGGCGGCCCAGGAACAGCAGCACGATGATGGCGACCACGATGGCGGTGATCCACAGCTCGTGGAACGTGGAGTGGATCGACGCCACGATCGGGCCCGTGGTGTCGTTGCTGACGGTGACGTGATAGCCCGTAGGCAGCGTGGTCGACGCCAGGAACGAGCGTACGCCGTCGGCGACGGCCACCGCGTTGCTACCGGCCGCTTGCTGCACCGACAGCAGCACGGCGG
>JARRMM010000233.1:0-2646 GCA_037386005.1 Deinococcales bacterium
CCCGGCAGCCTCTACGATCAGGTCCGGCTGGCCAGGCTGTGGCTCCCGCTGACCATCGTGGGCGTGGTGTTGCTCCACCAGCTGGTGGTCGTGCCGCTGGGAGGCGAACGCTACCAGTTCTGGGCGCAGCTGCTCTTCTACAGCATCCTCGGTCCGCTCGCCACCTTCGCGACCCTCAACTGGATCGCGACCGAGGTCCGCCTACGCGAGCAAGCGCAGGACGAGCTGGCGCGCCTGTTCGATCAACTGCGCAGCAGCCACGAGCTGCTTACTGCCATCCAGCAGGTCACCGAGCAGTTCGCGGCGGCGACCGACCTGGAGGCGGCGTTCACGGCCGCGTCGCGCGGCATTCGCGACGTCACCGGAGCGTCGGCGGTGGCGGTGCTGGTGGGTCCCACGGAGCTCGGCGTCACCAGCGGCGTGGGCCTGACGCCGGAGCACGAGCGCGATGCGCTGGAGCGTGATCGCGGCCTCAAAGCGCGTCAGCGGCGCGGCGAGCGGTCCCGCATCGGCGACCGGGAGGGCTGGGTGCTGACGATGCCGCTCACCTGGGGCGGGAACCTGGAGGGGTCGCTGCACGCCTACTACGACGTGGACCCCGACGACCGGCAGCGCGAGGCCTTCTCGATCCTGGCCTCCGAGTTCTCCGCCGCTGCCGAGGCGACGCGCAGCCGCACACGCGACCTGATGACGCTGTTCGATGTCGACCGCTCGATCCGCGCGGAGGGCAACCTCGAACGTCTCCTGCACACGCTGCTCGCGCAGATGATGTCGCGCGTGGAGGCGCGTACCGGCGGCGTCTACCTGTTCGACGAGGGCAACCTGCTGAAGTTGCGCTCGGCCGAGGGTGCGGCCCAGGCGGTGGGCAGCCTTCCGGTCCGCCTCGGCGAGGGCCTGGTCGGGCGCAGCGCCCAGTCCCGCGAGCCGCGCATCGTCAGCCGTCTCTCGGAGACCGATCGCGCCGAGGGCGGCCCGTTGCTCTCCCGGGCGGGTAGCGCCGCGACGTTGCCCGTCTACGCCGAGGAGGGTCTGCTGGGGGTCGTGGTGCTCACCCACTCCGATCCCGATCACTTCGATGCCGCCAACCTGCCCTTCCTGGGGCTGCTGGCCAACCAGGTGAGCCTGGCGGTACGCAACGCCAATGCCTACCTTCACTCCGAGGAGCTTGCGATCGCCGAGGAGCGCGCGCGCATCGCCCGCGAGATCCACGACGGGGTGGCGCAGTCGCTCGCCTTCACCGCGCTCAAGCTCGACCTGGTGGCGCGGCTGATGGCGCGCGACCCGGCCAAGGCGGTGGGCGAGCTCGATGCCGCCAAGGACACCGTGCGCGAAACGATCAAGGAGGTGCGGCGGAGCATCTTCGCGCTCCGGCCCGTCGATCTGGAGCGCCACGGGTTCCTGGAGACGGTGCGGCGCTACGCCATCGACTTCGGGCAGCAGAACGACGTGCACGTGCGGCTCGAGCTCGGCGACCTGCCGGAGCTCGGCCTCAAGTCGGAGGCGGTGCTGTTCCGGATCTTCCAGGAGGCCATGAACAACGTCGCCAAGCACGCCGCGGCGCGCACCGTCGATGTCCGGGTGGGTGCCGACGGCGGACGCATGGCCTACATCAGCGTGGAGGACGATGGCAGGGGATTCGATCCCGTGCAGGTGGGCGACCGCGTGACCAGCGCCGGGGGCCTCGGGTTGCGGCAGATGCGCGAGCGCGTGCAGGCACGCGGCGGCCACTTCGAGATCGAGAGCGAACCGGGCCGCGGGACACGCGTGCTGGCGGCGGTTCCCGAGTAGCCAACCCGGCAACGAACGCGGCCGCCCTCGAGGACGGCCGCTGCCAACGCTTGCGGGTCGGGCTTACTTCGCCTTGGCGCTCTTGCGGTAGCTGTCCCCGAAGCGCTTCTGGAACTTCTCGACACGTCCTTCGGTGTCGATGAAGCGCTGCTGCCCCGTATAGAAGGGGTGGTTGCCCGACCACACGTCGACGTGCAGCTCCGGCTTGGTGCTGTAGGTCTCCAGCACGACCATGCCTTCGCAGATCACCTTGCACGGCACAATCTTGGGGTGGATGTCCTTTTTCATCGCTCGTCCTCCGCCCGGCGCCGGCCCTTCGGGGCGCCCGGGTTCGCTTCAAAGCCTAGCCACTGTAGCAGACGTGGGCGCCCCCTAGCTAGCCCGGGCCCGACGTTCCCGCGACGTTCGCCTCCCGGAGCTGGCGCTTCACACGCGCCAGGATCGCTCCCATCCCTCGCAACCGCAGCGGCGAGATGAGCTCGGCCAGGCCCATCGTCTCGTAGAAGTCGTCCGGCGTTCCCAGCACCTCCTCGACGCGCGCGCCCGACAGCCCCTCGTGCATCACCCCGGCGAAGCCACGGGTGGTGGGGGCTTCTTCGGGGGCGTCGAAGAACAGGCGCACGCCGCCGTCAGCGGCGACCTCCGCCTTGAGGAACAGAGGCGTCTGGCATTCGTGGACGCGTTCCAGCTCCGCGTTCAGGCCCTCGGGCAGGGGCGGGACCTTGCCGGCGTACTCCAGCAACAGGGGCAGCTTGAGGCTCTTCGGCGCCTTGCGGAAGGTATCGACGATCGACTGGAGGGGGGCGGGCACGCTCACGCCTGCCAGCCTAGCGTCGCGAGCGGCCGGCCGACGTCGTC
>JARRMM010000234.1:0-4140 GCA_037386005.1 Deinococcales bacterium
CCGCCGCGCACCAGCGCGTCTCGCAGCACGTCCGCCAGGGCGTCGTCGCCGACGGACCCCATGAGCCTGGTGCGCACGCCCAGCCGCTGCAGGGCCAGGCCGGTGTTCGAGACGGCGCCCCCGGTCGTGAGCCGGGTGTCGTGGAGCTCGGCCAGCCCGCCCGGCTCCAGCACCAGCCGGTCGGTGGGCACCCGGCAGACGAGATCGAGGCAGACGTGCCCGGCCACGACGACGTCCGGTGGGACGTCTGCTACGGCAGCGCTGTGTGGACGACCCGGAGGGCCCTCAGGAGCGGACATGCACCCGCAGCAGCCGGATCTTCTCGCGCGCCACCTTCTTCAGCGCCTCGCGCACCACCGGCAGCACGTCGTAGTGCACGGCCGCTCCCGGCGCCGCCTCGCGCCAGGCACCGAGGACGGCGCGGAACAGCGCCGCGCCGATGTTCACCTTCACCACGCCCAGCTCGGTGGCGCGTGCCAGGTCAGCCGCCGGGATGCCGGAGCCGCCGTGCAGCACCAGCGGCGCCCGGACGGCCTCGGCGATCGCCCGGAGCCGGTCCAGGTCGAGCTGGCTCGGCTGGCCGTGGCGCGATCCCACCGAGCAGGCCACCATGTCGGCGCCGCTCTCACGCATGAGGGTGGCGGCGGTGTCCGGCTCGGTCAGGTGGACGCCCGCGCCCCCCTCGCCGCCGCCGAAGCCACCCGCCGCCGTCTCCATGGCGGCTCCGGCCGCGTGCGCGACCTCGGCGATCCTGCCGGACGTGGCGATGTTCTCCTCCAGGGACAGCTCGTCCCCGTCGAACATGACCGAGGAGTAGCCGGCGCGCAGGCAGGCCACGGCCCGCTCCAGGCCGTCGCCGTGGTCGAGGTGGAGCATGACGGGCACGCTGGCCTGCTCGGCCAGTGCCTTCACCATGGCCGCGAACACGTGCGGCGTCGCCTGCTCCAGGTCGCCGGGGTAGGTCTGCAGGATGATGGGCGCGCCCTCCTCCTCGGCCGCCTCGATGCAGGCACGCCCCATCTCCAGGCTGGAGACGTTGAACGCCGGCAGGGCGTAGCGGCCGGTGAAGGCCTCGCGGATCAGTGAACGTCCATCGGCGACGAAGGGCATGGGGCCCACCTCCAGGACGCGAGGCAGGGTGAACGGCCCCGCGGGGAATACGAGTCGAGGGAAGCGCCGCGCAGGTTCACGTCCGCCACCCCAGCGGCATGGCTCCTACCGGCACCGAGCCCAGCGCCGCGATGGCCTCGGGCGCGTGCCCTCGCGCCACCAGGGGCTCGACGACGTCCAGCCGCAGGTCCGGCAGGTAGCACGCGATCAGGTCGCCCTCCCCTTCGGGCTCCACGCGCACGCGCTCGAGGGCGGCGGGCAGGATGCACGACTCGGCGCGCTCCAGGCGCTCGCGGCCTCCGTCGAAGCGCAGCGTGACGGGGTCGCCGAGGTTGGTGAGGGTGGTGCAGCGGCGCGGCCCGGCGTCGACCCGGTGCCCCTCCGTCAGCGTCCAGCGTTCGAGCGCGAAGTGCGGCCCGGCGCACGCCAGGGTGCGCCGGTTCGCTGCGTCCTCCAGGGTCAGGCCCGGGTTGGGGCGGGGGAAGACGTCGCGCCGGAGCGCACCTCGAAGATCAGCGTGTCCGGCCCGAAGGCGTGCAGCACCCCGCCGGGCACGTAGACGGTGTCGCCGGCGTGGATGGGATACCGGTCCATCAGGCGGTCGTAGTCCTGCGCGAGGAAGCCCTCGGTGAGCTCCTCTTCGCTCAGGCCGGGCCGCACGCCCGCGAGGACGCTGGCGCCCTCGGCCGCCCAGAGGACGTGCCAGGCCTCGGTCTTGCCGTTCGGCTCGCCGTACTTGCGCCGGGCGGTGGCGTCGTCGGCGTGCAGGTGCACCGGCAGCGCGGAACTGGCGTCGAGCAGCTTCCCGAGCAGGGGGAAGTGCGGCCCGCGCCAGCCGCGCCCGACGAGCGCGTCGGGCTGCTCCAGGACGAGGTCGTGGAAGGGGGTACCCGCGAGCGGGCCGTTGCGGACCGTCGCCCGGGCGTCGCGGTGGTCGCTCACCTCCCAGCTCTCCGCCACGGTGCCGTCCGGCAGCCCCGCCTTGCCGAGGCGCTCCGGGATGAGCCGGCCGCCGAAGGCGTAGCTGCGCACGTGGACGCTGAGCTTGAGGGGGTAGAGGTCCATGGGCTACCTCGTCACGTTCGCTCTCGAGAGCAAGGTCATGCGACGCCCGCGGCTCACCCCTTCACCGCACCGAAGGTGAGGCCCCGCACCACGTAGCGCTGGGCCAGCAGGGCGGCGACCACCGGCGGCAGGATGGCGACCAGCGTCCGCACGCTGATGACGTTGAACTGGATGCCCTGCACGCCGGTGCCCGAGCCGATGAGCAGCGGCAGCGTCTGGGTGGTGGGGCCGGTGAGGATGAGGGCGAAGAGGAACTCGTTCCAGCTGAAGGCGAAGCAGATGAGCCCGGCGGCCACCAGCCCGGCCGCGGCCAGCGGCATGGCCACCAGCCAGAACGTCTGCATGCGGTTGGCGCCGTCCACCAGCGCCGCTTCCTCCAGCTCGAAGGGGAGCTCGCGGAAGATCGAGCGCATGATCAGCACCACGAAGGGCATGTTGAAGGTGGTGTGGGCGATCACCACCGAGGTGAGGTTGTTGAGCAGCGTGCGGCTGCCCGTCGCCATGCAGGCGAGCTGCAGCGGTTGCGGCAGGTGCAGGCCCCACAGGTCGACCGGGCTGCACCCCGCGCGCATCATCAGCAGGAACGGCACGATGACCACGGCCGGAGGGAGGAAGCGCTGCGACAGGAACCAGATCGACAGGTTGAGGTTGTCGGGGTAGCGGTAGCGGAAGCGCGCCAGCGCGTACCCCGCGAGCGTCCCCAGCACCAACGCCAGCGCGGTGCTGACCAGCGCGACGATGAGGCTGTGGCTGGCCGCCGACACGAGGCCGCTCTGGCCGGTCAGCTCCGAGCGCCACGTCGCCAGCGTGGGCTTGAACTGCACGAACGGGATGAACCACGGCTTGTAGGTGTCCTGCAGCCGCATGATCGAGTTGCGTAGCGCCCACAGGAACGGGAAGATCGACCACACGGTGGCCACCAGCAACAGCAGGACGAAGATCACGATCTGGAGAGGGGACCTGCGACGGATCACATCAGTCCTCCCCGAAGATGCTGATGCGCAGCCGGCCCGCGAACAGCAGCACGTTGACGACGATCAGCACCAGGATGAGCAGCAGGAAGCCGTACGACGAGGCCGAGCCCAGCGCGAACGAGTTGAAGGCGACGCGCCACACCAGCATGGTGTAGGTCTGCGTGGCGATTCCGGGGCCGCCCTTGGTGAAGGCGAAGGGGATGTCGATGATCTTGAACGCCTCCACCGTGGTCAGCAGCAGGGCGAGGGCGATCATGGGTTGCAGGAGCGGCAGTGTCAGGAAGCGGAAGACGTCCCAGCCGCTGTTGGTCTCGAGGGCCGCCGCCTCGTAGACCTCCTCGGGAATGCCCTGCATGCCGGCAAGCAGCACCAGGAACGAGAACGGCGTCCAGCGCCAGATCTCCAGCAGCGTCACGGCCACGGCCGAGCCCGAGGGGCTGGAGCCCCAGTTCACCGCCAGCGAGGTGTGCAGCCCGAAGAGCTGCAGGAAGCTCTGCACCCAGCCGAACAGGCCGTTGATAGGGCCGTTCTGCGCGAACAGGATGACCGCCAGATAACCGATGCCCACCGGCGTGGCGAACAGCGGGATCATGAACAGCATGCGGAAGAGATTGCGGCCCGCCAGCCGCTGGCTCACCAGCAGGGCGAGGCCGAGCCCGAGGGCGAGCGCCGAAGCCACCGTGATGACCACCAGGATGACGGTGAAGGTGAGCGCGCTCCAGAACTGGGCGTCCTGGAAGGCGCCGGCGTAGTTGCTGAAGCCGATGAAGCGCACCGGCTGCCCCAGCCGGGCCCGCTGGAAGCTCAGGATCAGCGCGTGGATGAGCGGATACAAGGTGAACGCCAGCGTCCACAAGGCTGCTGGCAGGATGAACCAGTTGCGCGCCGTGCCGAGGCTGATCCGCAGGCCGCGCTTGGTGGTCGCACGAGCACTCATCGCTCAACCGCCCCTGCCCTCAAGATAGGGGGTTGGGCGCCAGCGTTGGCGCCC
>JARRMM010000235.1:0-698 GCA_037386005.1 Deinococcales bacterium
CAGCACGGGACGGACGTTGCGGTTGCGGCGCACGGCGTCGATGCGGCGGCCGCGGCCTGGGGGCGAGGGGTTGGTGGCCCGCTCCACGTGGACGAGCGTCGGGTCGAACGCGAGGACCGGCAGCACCTCCAGCTCGCCGCCGTGGGTGAGCCCCCCGGTCTCCTCGCCGTAGAGGTCGCGCGCCACGTAGCAGGCCTCGACCTTGAGCACCTCGAGCCCCAGCTCGTGGTGGATGCGGCTAGCGGCGACGCCGATGGCGTCGCTGTTCCCTTCGTGCCAGTTGAGGATCACCACCCGCGTCGCCCCGTGCCTCGCCACGCTGGAGGCGAGGTCGAGCATGACCGACACGAAGGTCTCGGCCCGCAGCGTGACCGTGCCCGCGAAGCCCATGTGGAAGGGGGTGATGCCCATGGGGGCGAAGGGCACCACGAGGGCGCCGAGCCGCTCGGCCACCGCTCGCGCGAACACCAGCGCGGCGATCCAGTCGGTCCCGCAGGGTAGGTGAGGGCCGTGCTGCTCGACCGATCCGGTGGGGATGATCACGGTGCCGCTGCCGCGCAGCAGGGCCTCGGCCTCGGGCTGCGTGATGTCCATCAGGTCGTTGGGGTGAGGCACGCCTCCTCAGCCTTCCGGCGCGCCCGGGGCGCCTTCCGGATCGACCTTGCCCAGCAGCGACAGCACGTCGGTGGTGTTGTGCA
>JARRMM010000235.1:738-3159 GCA_037386005.1 Deinococcales bacterium
GCACACCGACTCGCAGTGCCCGCAGTACCAGCACTCGTCGGGGACCGCCACCACCGGAAGCGTCTCGCGGTCGCCCTCCACCTTGTAGATGATGTCGCCAGGGCAGACCCAGTCGCACAGCGTGCAGCGAACGCAGGTGTTGGGATCGATCTGGATCGGATTGTGCGCGTGGGCCGCGCCTCCGCCTTCTTCCATGGTGGCTCTAGCCTCCCTCTCCGGGACGCCGCCGCGGGAACGCTGCCGCCAGCGGCGCCTGCGCCGAGAGCGTACGGACGCCCGGTCCGTCGGCGGTACGGTCGACCAGCACGAAGGACCGCCAGTGGACGTCGTCGGTCTCGGGGTAGTCGATGCGCCAGTGGGCGGAGCCGGTCCGCGTCTCCTGACGCTCCAGCGCCGCCTCCGCCAGCAGCTCGGCGTTGAGTCGGATGTTGCGGGCCTCGTGGACGCGCATCAGACCGTGGGGGTGAGGCGCGCCGAGCTCGGGCTCCTGGCGTGCCAGCGCCCGCAGCGTCTCCAGGGCGCGACGCAGCCCGTGCTCGGTCCGGCGCACACCGGCATAGTCGGTGACGGTCTCGCGGACGCGGTCCTCGAAGACGCGCCAGGAGCGACCTCCAGACCGCTCGAGGGGAAGGCCGGCCTCATGGCGCAGCCGCTCCAGCTCCTTCGGGTCGGCATCGGGCAAGCTCCCGCGCTCGCGCACGTACGGCACGATCGCCTCCCCGGCGATGTGGCCGAGCGTGGCCGCCCCGGCGATGCCGCCGCTGACCGTGGCGCTGTCGCCGGCCGAGAACAGGCCCCGTACCGACGACTCGGCGTTGACGTCGACGGCGATGCCGCTGCCGCGAAAGTAGAGCCCGCTACGGCGGATGCTCAGCTCCGAGATCGACACCTCCACCGGGTCGTGGCGGAAGTCGATACCCTTCTGGCGGTAGAACGCCGGCAGGGTGTGGCGGTCGATCTGGAGGGTGGTCTCCATGTGGTCGAGCACCTCGGTCGGCAGGTGTCGGCAGTCGAGGTAGATGGGGCCGTTGCCCTGCAGGTACTCGTTGATGACGGCATCGGCCAGCACGGCGCGGCGCGCGTTCTCCCCCTTCTCGTCGTAGCGGAACATGAAGCGCTCGCCCTGACGGTTGAGGAAGTACGCGCCCAGGCTCACCAGGGCGTTGAGCCCCTGCGTGGAGAAGCCCTTGGGCGTGAGCGTGGTCTCGGTGAACTCCATGTTGGCCAGCGTGGCCCCGGCGCGG
This sequence comes from Deinococcales bacterium, assembly GCA_037386005.1. Classification (GTDB taxonomy): domain Bacteria; phylum Deinococcota; class Deinococci; order Deinococcales; family Trueperaceae; genus JASBRS01. The sequence goes on from JARRMM010000235.1 coordinate 1,983, forward strand.
TAGCCCATGGCCTGGGCGTCGCCCGTGTTGTAGGGGCAGTGCCAGCTGTCGAAGGCCAGCCCGGAGGCGTTCTTCGACAGGCGGTTGACGTCGCCGGTCGACAGCACCACCGCGCGGGCGCGGATGAAGGTCCACTGCCCCGAGCGGATGTCGAAGGCCAGCACCCCGTAGGCGCGTCCGTCCTCCACCAGGACCTGCACGCCCATGGTGCGGGCCAGCACCGTCGCCTTGCCGCGCCGCACCCGCTGTCCGATGTGGTGCTTGAAGCGGGTGCCGTCGAAGTTGATGTGGTAGGCACCGGGCAGCCCGAAGGAGCGGTGGCGGTCGTAGGTGCCCGTGCGCGGGTCCTTGAAGTCGACGCCCAGCTCCTCGAGCTTGCGCAGCACGCGCGGCATCTCGCGCACCACCCGGTCGGTGACCTCCATGTCCACGATGCCGTCGGTCAGGTCGGGGATGTGCTTGAGCAGGAACTCGGGCGTGTCCCACTCCGGCCCGGTTTCCATCACCGTCAGATAGTGGTCGACGCCCCCGCCGACCGAGCCGCTCCGCTCGAGCAGCTTGCCCTTGTCGCAGATCACGACCTCGAGGCCGGCTTCCAGAGCGGGGATCGCCGCCATGCAGCCCGCCACGCCGCCGCCGACCACGGCGACGTCGGTCTCGAGCCGGATCAGATCATCGCTCACGTCGTTGCCTCCTATCGAGCGTCGTGCGGCTCACCCCTCGTACCGGAGGATCTCGATCCCGGCGCCGCCGCGATCGCTGGTGAACACGAGCCCGTCCTCCTGAACGTACACGTCGTTGGTCTGCGGATGGACGCCGTCGGCGGTCGACGGCGGGACGTGGGCGTCCAACTCGACCGGCGCACGTGCGTCGGAGATGTCGTAGGCACGCAGGCCCCCGCTGAAGTAGGTCACGAAGATGAGGGTGTCGCTCCGGAACGCCCCGGGGCGGTTCTCGTGCAGGTTGTGGGGCCCGAAGCGGGGCCCGTGCGTGCGCACGGGCCCCTGGGGTTCGGGCAGCGTGGACAGCAGCTCCGGGCGGGTCTCGTCCCGGATGTCGAAGATGCGCACGAGCCTCGGCGGCTCGTGCTCGGGCGTGGAGGTGGCCTCGTCGGTGACCACCAGCAGACCGCGCTCGGGTAGCGGCATGGTGGTGTGGGTGTGACCGCCGTGCTCCG
>JARRMM010000236.1:0-2401 GCA_037386005.1 Deinococcales bacterium
GCCCTTCAGCGTCGCCTGGGAGCCGACGAAGCCCTTGGCGGGGCTGAGCTCCACCTGCCCCTGGATGCCATTGGGGAAGGTGGCCTGGCTCGAGGCGGCGGTGCCCTGCGCGAAGGCGCTCGTCACCAGCATGGCGAGGCCCACGAGCAGGGCAAGCGTGCCGCCCAGGCCAACTCGAATGGTGTGAATCGATCGACGGGTATTGGGTTGCATGGTGGGTTCCTTCCGGGGTGGAATCGGTGCTAGTGGCTCGGGTTCAGTTGGTGACCTTGAAGGCGTAGCGGAAGTGCAGGTGGTTGGGGTGATCGTGCCAGGTCAGGGTGGCCTGTCGGTACAGGAAGGGCTGCTCGTCGACGGCGCTGTAGTCCTTGTTGCGGTAGAAGGACGGGTAGAGGTCGATGTAGTGCCAGCCCGGCGCCCAGGCCGCGGTGATGGGCACGACCACGTCGCCGTTGGTGCTGAAGCCGCAGGCGTAGCCGTAGAAGACGTTGTCGATGACGACCGCGAAGATGTTGTCGGTCTGGGTCCATCCCACGCCCTTGACGTGCAGCGTGATCGCCGTGCCCACCGGGCCCTGCGCGGGATCGAGCGGCAGGCCCACGGGGTCGATGCCGAAGTGGGCGCTGGCCACCACCCTACCGCCAACGCTGGCCTCGAGACGGTGCGTACCTCCCAGGGCATCGGGGATCTGGAAGGGCACGTCGAAGGCGCCCTCGGCGTCGGCGGAGACCGTAGCGAAGGCGACCATCTTGGGGGCGAATCCCGACTCCGTGACACGTGATCCGCTCATCTCCGTGAAGGCCAGCGCCACGTGGGCGTTCGCCGGAAGGCCCCGTGCATGGACGTGCGCCTTCGTGAACACGGGAGCCTGTCCCGGGTCGACCCACAGCTTCGGCCCCTCGCCGCTGGGCTCGGAGCCGGCCTTCGGAGAAACCGCCTGCTGGGCGATGGGCTTGGGAAGCACCGGCGAGCCGTCGGTCACTGTGAAGATGAACTGCGGTGCGGCCAGCGCGGCGTAGGGCGACGTAGTATAGGCCAGGTAGGGCTGGCCGAAGGGTGCGCGGATGAGCTTGACGATGTGCTTCCCGACGCGGCCTGTGGCGGGGATCTCCACGGTCGCGGTGCCGTGCGTGGTCACCGCCGTGATGAAACCAGTCATGGTGTCGTCGTAGAGCACCGAGTACCAGCCCGCGATGTTGTGGAGGTCGTTGAGGCCCGTCAGGTGCACGGTGATGGTCGAACCGAGGGTACCTCGCTGCGGGGTCATGGCAGCGTGGAGCTGTACGTTGTAGCCCGTCTTGTTGACGTTGGCGCCGCTCTTGCGCACGTAGATGTCATGTGTGCCACCGAATCCCTCGGGGACCCGGAATGCGACAGAGAACGTGCCGTCGGCGGCGACGGTGACGGTTGCAAGCGGTACCATCCTGGTGGTGAAGCTCCGGCCCAGGAAGTCACCGTCGTACTCGCCGTTCTTCATGCCGAGCTTCCAGTGACCATCGAAGGCGCGCCACACGATGTCGAGCTGTGAGCCGGCTTCGAATCCCGAACCTTGGATCGTCGCCTCGGATCCGACGATGCCTTGGGTGGGCGTCACCTGAACCTGCCCGGTGAGCCCGTTCGGGAACGTCGCGTCACCGGTCTTCACCGTACCTTGGGCTGCGGTCGCTGCGAACGCCACCACGAGGGCCAGTCCCAGCAGCATCCGCGCACAGCGAATCGCGACCGATCGCCCAATGTGCGCGTCACCCCGTCCGGCAACGGCGCGTGCTTCGTGATCGAACATCTTCATCTCTTGCCTCGCTCCCCCCCGCGAGGTCCCCTCGCGGTACGAACTACGACCTCCAGGTCGCTATTGACTGCCATGGAACGGGCGCCCCTTCGGACCGGGATTCCCATCTCCGCCGATCAGCGGGGCGCCCTCGATGACTCCTGGTGCAAGGATCCTTCGCGCTAGGGCTCGGTTACCCGAGCATCCAGTACCACCAGCGCCGCCTTTCGTACCGCCTCAGGAGGGAGTCGATCCCCCAGACATGGCCGGCACCCATCGACGCCAGGGTGAAGAACGCGAAGATGGCGATGAGCTGGACGTCGAACCAGCCGCTGGTGGGTGGCAGGCACGCCGTGTAGAAGCTGAGCATGATCAGCGTGCCCACCAGGGCCGCGAGGCGCGTCAGGAAGCCGGCCACCATGGCGAGGCCGATGGCCGCGGTGCCGAGGATCATGAGCCAGAGGATGAACTGGTTGCCCCACAACACCGCGTAGACGTTCCCGATGGGGCCTTGGACGGTCGACGGCAGCAGCGCGCTGGCGCTCGTCCAGCCGTCCCAGCCGCCGCGGAAGAGCTTGTAGGCGACCTGCAGGAAGCTCAGACCGAGCGCCAGGCGCAGCGCGAAGAGGGCGA
>JARRMM010000237.1:0-2334 GCA_037386005.1 Deinococcales bacterium
CGTGCGGATGGCGGCCAGCGCGTCGGTGATGGTGCCGATCCCCACCGCCTGGATGAAGGTGTTGTCGTAGCGGGCGCCGCCGGCGTTGTAGTCGCGGCCGTTGGCGATGCAGTCGTCGATGAGGACGGAGAGGAACGGTGCCGGCATGTCGGTGGCGTAGAGACGCCCGACCAGCAGGTTGCCGCGGATCTTGACCTCCAGGAGGTGGGCGAGCTGACGTCTGAACGCCTCGAAAAGATCGTCGAAGGTGGCAAAGGAGGCGGGGTCGCCGGTGGCGGGTCCCAGGCGCACGCCGGTACGGGGGTCGACGCCGTCGTGGAGCGCCAGCTCGAGCACCTTCACCAGGTTGAAGTAGCCCGTGAGGATGTACGCCTCCTTGCCGAAGGCGCCGACCTCGACGCAACCCGAGCAGCCACCCGCGCGGGCGTCCTCGAGGCTCTTCCCCTGTCGCAGCTGCTCCTCGACCACCGTGTCGGCGTTGAACAGCGAGGGGAAGCCGAAGCCCCGGCGGACCACCCGCAGTGCGTGGGCGAGCAGTGCGTCGGGTGTCTTGCGCGAGACCTGCAGGTTGGAGGACGGCTGCAGCAGGTGCATGTCCTCGATGATGTCCAGGAGCAGGTGGGAGACCTCGTTGGAGCCATCGGATCCGTCGGTGAGCAACCCGCCGAGGTTGATGTTCGCGAAGTCGGTGTAGGTGCCGCTCTCCTCGGCGGTGACCCCCACCTTGGGTGGCGCCGGGTGGTTGTTGAACTTGATGAAGAAGCACTCCAGCAGCTCACGTGCCGACTCCGGCGTCAGCGACCCGTCAGCCAGGCCGCGGCGGTAGAACGGCAGCAGGTGCTGGTCGAGGTGTCCGGGGCTGAAGGCGTCCCAGCCGTTGAGCTCGGTGATCACGCCGAGGTGGCAGAACCAGTAGGACTGCAGCGCCTCCCAGAGGTCGCGCGGGGCGTAGGCCGGGACGCGCCGGCAGACCGCGGCGATGCGCTCCAGCTCGGCACGGCGCGCTCCGTCGGTCGTGGTTGCGGCGCGCTGTTCGGCGAGCGCCGCGTGACGTTCGGCGAAGAGGATGGCCGCATCGCAGGAGATGGCCATGGCGGTGAGCGCCTCGCGCTTGTCGAGCGCGTCGGGATCGTTTCCGAAGTCGAGGGCGGCCAGCGCCCGTTCGATGTCGGCCTTGAGGTCGAGCAGGCCGCGGGAGTAGATCTTGCCGTCCAACACCGTGTGCCCCGGAGCGCGCTGCTCCATGAACTCGGTGAACACCCCGGCGTCGTAGGCGGCATGCCACTCATCCGGCAGCAGCTCCATCATGCGGTCGCGCAGGGACCGGCCGCGCCAGTACGGAATCACGGTCTTGCCGTAGATCGACAGGCACCCGGCAGACACCCGGTAGGCGGTCTTGGGGCGCTCATCCAGGATGCGGAGGTCCTCCAGGCTGTGGCACGTGAGCTCCGGGTAGGTGGGCGTGGCCTTCGGCCTCGGGCCGCGCTCGCCGACGATGAGCTCGCCGTCACCGATCCAGATCGTCTTGTGGCGGCACAGGTGCTCGAACGCGCGGGCGCGCATCACGGGTGCCGACCAGCGCCCGAGATTGTCCTCGTAGAAGCGCGTCATCAGCTCCGCGCGCTCGGACGAGATGGACGGCACCGCTTCCAGGCTCTCCTGCCGCAACCGCTTGGTTCGTTCGTTCATGTGCTCACCCTCCCACGACGGCCTCGACTCCCGCATCGGCGAACAGCCCCACGATGGCCCGCATGCGCTGCGCTGAGGGCGGCGCCACGTCCTCCAAGCCCTCCTCGAGCCCGAGGCGCGCCGCCTTGCCGGTGCCCGTGCGATGGTACGCCAGCAGGCTCACCCGCTCGATCGCCGGCAGCGTCGCCGCCAGCGCCGCGGCAGCCCGCAGGTTGGCGGGGTGGTCGGTGACCCCGGGGATCACCGGGATGCGCAGCCAGATGGGCACTCCCAGCCGTGATGCCGCCTCCAGGTTGGCCAGGATCGGAGCAAGCGGCACGCCGGTGAGCTCGCGGTGCCGCGCCGGGTCGAGGTGCTTCAGGTCCCAGAGGAGGAGGTCCGTGCGGTCGGCGACGGCGGCCACGACCTCCGGTCGCGCGCTGCCGCACGTGTCCACGGCGGTGTGCAGCCCCTGCCGCCGGCAGGCATCGCGGCACGCGAAGACGACCTCCGGCTGGAAGAGGGGCTCGCCCCCCGAGAACGTCACGCCGCCGCCGCTGGTGTCGTAGCTGAGGCGGTCGCGCAGCACCTCGGCGAGCACCTCGGCGACGCTCCACTCCTCCCCGACCTGCTGGCGCGCCTAAGCCGGACAGGCCTCGAAGCACC
>JARRMM010000238.1:0-2272 GCA_037386005.1 Deinococcales bacterium
GCTCCAGCGTGGAGATGCTGTTGGGGAGGGGATTCCCGGCGGCGTCGGTGATGGGGGGCGCCACGGGCTCCGCCGGCTGGGCGGGGGCCTGGGCCCCGGCAACGGCGAGCGGCAGGAGCAGGACGAGGAGAACGGTCCAGTGGAACGGGAGACCGTGCCAACGTCTCGGCGTGTGGGTAGGCAGCGTCCGAATGGCCATGGCCGGGCACCTCCTGTAACGCTTCACAGTTGGGAGACGATGGGCAGTTGTAGGGAAGCTTCTCACTGTAGATGCGTGGCTCTCGCGTGGGATGGGCGTTTCTCCGGCAGGGGAAGTGGGCGGTTCTACCACAGGGAGGTGCTTGCGGCGCCAGCAGATCGCTTCCTGACGGTGCTGGTGGATGTGGTCCGGATGTAGCGATCTCCCTGGAGGCCGCCTCGGGTCAAGGGAGGACCAGTACGAACCTTCGCAGCCCCACAGCATGTGCGGGAGACCGCGGCGGTATGCGGTGGCTCCTTCGACCCTCGGTGGCGCTGCGGCTGGCGGGGGCCCGGAGTACGGCGCCGCCGTGCATGTAAGACCTTCAAGAGTCCGCGTCCATGCGGTTGGCAGTCGCGTGTGCGGTGTCGAGCTCGAGGGGTCATCTGCCGGGGGGTCTCCGCTCTCGGCACCACGGTGGGTGTCGGCCAGGATGAGACGTGACAGGAAGTCCTGCTCTCGGAAGGCGATCGCACGCCATGTGTCCTGTGCCTTTGGCGCCCCGCTACCGGAGGCCACGACGAGCTTGTCTTCGTTGTCGTCGTCGCGGATGACCACGGCGACGACGTGTCCCTGGGCTTCATCGAGTGGTGTGTCGGGACCTAGGACGTAGGCGTCGATGGGTCGGCCGTCGCCGGACAGGGTGCCGGGAAGCTGTCCGTAGTTGAGGACGTTCCCGGCTTCGCTCACGATGCCCACCAAGATGCGAGGCATCGTCCGCGGGCTCTGACGGGGCGACGTGCTTTTCGCGTCGGTTCCTAGGTCATGACCAGGTTCATGATGACTTGCAGTTCATCGCGGGCCAGCGACTTCGTGTTGATCTCGCTATCGTTCCGCGCCTTCGAGACCTGGATGACCGCCTCGTCGTATACGACCCAGAACGCATCTTCGCCATCCAACCGCGCGTTTCGAAGCGCCCGGTACAGCGGCTTCAGCCGCTCCGCCACACTCGTGCACAGCGAAGCGGTTGCCGGCTCCATCAGGCGCGCCGACCCTGGAAGACACGTACCAGGAGAAGCGCTACCGCAACGATCAAGAGGACGTAGATCACGCCGCCGAGGGTCGTCGACGTCACGAGCCCCAGGATCCAGAGGACGACTAAGACGACCGCGATCCAAACCAGCATGGCCCTTCTCCTTCGCTCGCGCTTCGGCGCGGAGCGTGACCCGGAGTCCCGGCAAGCTGGACGGCGTTGCCCGCTGCCCAGCGGGTTTCCGCCCGCCGCGACCGGAGAGGAACGGCACGGGGGAGGCGGGCGCCTATCAGCCTATGAGCCTTGCGGGGGCTTCGACAGAAGCGAGCGAACCATGCGCATTGGGGTTGTGACCCCCTTCGCGAGCGCGACAGGAGTCCATTCCTTCGGATCATGAAGTCCTATGATCGGCGCATGGCCCACCGAGATTCCGTCACCCGCACCGATCGAGCCAAGACCGGTATCGATGGCTTCGATGCCGTCCTGAACGGCGGGTTTCCTCGTGATTGGATCTATCTCGTGCAGGGCGCGCCGGGGACAGGCAAGACCACGCTGGGGCTGCAGTTCTTGTTGGAAGGGGTCCGGGCGGGCGAGAGGGTGCTGTACGTGACCCTGTCGCACACCGAACGCGAATTGCGGGAGATCGCCCGGTCCCACGGTTGGTCGCTCGACGGCGTGCCGCTCTTCGAGGTCTCCGCTCGCGAGGCGGCCAGCAGGCTTCCCGCCGATCAGACCGTGTTCCTCACGGACCAGGTGGAGCTTGGAGAGACGATCGACAGCATCCTGGAGGCCGTGGGCAAAGCGCAACCGGAGCGCCTTGTGTTCGATCCGGTCGAACAGATCCGTCTTCTCACCGTCAGCCGGCTGCGCTACCGCCGCCAGCTCCTCGTGCTCAAACAGGCGCTCACCGATCTTCCCTGCACCAGCCTGTTCCTGACCGGGCCGTCGGGGGAGGGCGAAAGCGAGCTCGAGAGCATGGTGCACGGAATCGTCGCGCTGCAGCGGTGGTCACCTTCGTACGGCTCCGTGCGTCGCCAGCTCGAGATCGTCAAGGGACGGGG
>JARRMM010000239.1:0-4835 GCA_037386005.1 Deinococcales bacterium
GCCGCCCGGCGTACCGGGCGGCCGTCCGCGCCTGCGCCGCCTGCGGCGGCGGGCGTTGCGCTCAGCGCTTGTTGGGGTTGACGAGCAGGGTGGGGTCCAGCTGGCGCAGGGCCTTGGCACTGACCCACACCTTCTGCGGCTTGCCGTCGACCCACAGGGTCTTCTTCTGCAGATTGGGCTTCACCTGGCGCTTGTGCACTCCCACCTGCTTGACGCCGACCCCGCCCCGCTTCTTGGGCGAGCCCTTGCGCTTGCTGGTGGTGGTGCTGCGCGTCTTCTTCCCTGTGATGGCGCACACACGCGGCATGGTCTGGCTCCTCCGCCTAGGTTCGTTTCGCGTTGATTCGCGGTCGCTCGCGGGTCGCGCACCGGCCGGCTCCCGGCGCGGCGCAGACCCAAACGCGTCATGGTAGCACACGGCGGCCGCGAGTTGCCAATCCCGGCCGTGTGCGGCGCCCGCACCGCCGTTCGGTCGCCGGTAGAATGCCCGCATGACGCGCGACCAGCTCGCCGCCCAGATCCACCACCGCTCGCTGCTGCGCGGCCACTTCGTGCTCCGCTCCGGCGCCACGAGCGACCGCTACTTCGACAAGTACCTGTTCGAGTCCGACCCGCCGCTGCTCGAGGCGATCGCCGAGGCGATGGCGCCGCTGGTGCCGGAGGGCGTGGACGCCATCGCCGGGCTCGAGCTCGGCGGCATCCCGCTGGCGGTGATGCTGTCGCAGCGCACCGGACTGCCCACGCGCTTCGTGCGCAAGAAGGCCAAGGAGTACGGCACCCGCCGGCTGGCGGAGGGCGGCGACGTCGCGGGGCTGCGGCTGCTGGTCGTCGAGGACGTGATCACCTCGGGCGGCCAGGTGGTGCTCTCGACCCACGACCTGCGCGCCCTCGGCGCCACCGTCGAGCGGGCGCTCTGCGTCATCGATCGGGAGGCCGGCGGCGTGGCCAACCTGGCCGAAGCGGGCGTCCAGCTCACGCCCCTGTTCACCATGAGCGCGCTGGAGCGGGCCGCGGGCGCCTGAAGGGGCCGACGAGCCTACAATCGGCGCATGGCTGACTCGAACCGCTCCAGCGACACCCTGTTCGGCAAGATCGTGCGCGGCGAGCTCCCCGCCGACATCGTCTTCCAGGACGACCGGGTGACGGCCTTCCGCGACATCCGCCCGCAGGCGCCGGTCCACATCCTGATCGTCCCCAACGAGCACATCCCTACCGCCGCCGACGTCACCGACGAGCACGAGGCGGTACTCGGCCACATGTTCGTGGTGGCGGCGCGGGTGGCCGAGCGAGAGGGGTTGCAGAAGGGGTACCGGCTGATGGTGAACTGCAAGGAGCACGGCCACCAGGAGGTCTACCACCTGCACCTCCACCTGCTCGGCGGCCGTCCGCTCGGCCCCATGCTCTGTCGCTGAGGGGCGACGCCCGACACGCGAAGTCCCTGCAGGGGCGTGCTAGCTTCGTGATATGCACGGCCTCGCCCTCGTGGGTCATGCTCTCCTGCTGGACCGGCAGGCGTTCGTCGTGCTCGACCAGGGCATCGTCGGGCTGCGGCTGTCGCTGGCGGTGGTGTTCGTCGCGGGCGTCTCGGCCGCCGTCGGCCAGAGCGTGGTGCTGTTCGCCAACCGCGTCGCTCCGCGGCGCTTCGTGCTCAGCCTGCTGCTATCGGGCGTCGTGTTCACGCTGGTGTTCTTGTTCTGGTCGACCTCGCTCTGGATCATCGCGGTGTACGTCTTCGGGCACCCGCGCCCCTACCTGAACGCCCTGCGCACCGTCGGCCTGGCCTACAGCCCTCAGCTGTTCGGCTTCCTGGTGATGACGCCCTACTTCGGCTCCTTTCTGGCGGCGCTGCTGTCGGTGTGGAACCTGCTGGCCATCGTGGTGGCCACCCGCACGGTCTTCCAGCTCACCACCCTCCAGGCCGTGGCGAGCGCCGCCCTCGGTTGGATGCTGCTGCAGCTCCTGCAGCGCACCATCGGCCGGCCCGTGCTCTCGCTCGGCCGCCGGCTGCGCATCGCCGTCGCCGGGCGCCGGCTGGTGCCGCTGACCGAGGCGCTCGACAACGAGCGGAGCCCGTAGCGTGCGTCTGGTCGACCCCTGGCTGCTGGCCGGCCTCGCCGTCCTGGCGATGCTGCTCGCCGGCGCCCTGGCGCCGCTGGAGGCCCTGGGATGGTGGGCGGGCTGGTTCGGCCGCCGGCCCGAGGAGCAGCCGGTCCCGGTGTCTCCCCGCTCCTCGGCCCCTCCCCGCCACTTCGTGGTCTTCCCTACTCGGTCACCAACCGAGCGCTGACCGGCGAGCGCGCCTTCTCGCGGTTCTGGCGCTGGGCGCTGCGCATGAAGCTCAGCCGGCGCGTGCTGGCCAACATCGCCGGCATGGTGATCAACCTCAGGAACCTGTGGCAGGTGGCCGTGTCCGCCGACCGGCGCTACGGCCCCATCTACAACCACGGCAGCGCGGAGCTCATCACCGAGGCGCTCCTCGGCGCAGGCTACGTGCCCGCCAGCGGCACGCACGTGACCCTCATCGGCTACAGCGGTGGCGGCCAGATCGCGCTCGGCGCGGCGGGACACCTCGACGACATCCTGGGAGCGCCCGTCGACGTCATCGCCCTGGGCGGCGTGATGGCCTCCGACCCTGCGGTGCTGCAGGTGAACCACCTCCACTACCTCTACGGCAGCCGCGACAACGTACAGCGCGTGAGCACGGCCTTCTTCGCGGGGCGCTGGCCGCTCCTGCGCTACTCCCCTTGGAACCAGGCGAAGGCGAAGGGGCTGGTCAGCCGGGTGTTCCTCGGCCCGATGAAGCACATGGGGAGCGATGGCTACCTCTCCACCACCGCCACCCTTCCCGATGGACGTAGCTACCTGGACGCCACGGTGAACGCCATCACGTCGCTGGTGCAGGCCAGCGAGGTGCGTGAAACCCAGGCGGTCGCCTGACGGCGCCAGCGGCGGGCGCTCGCTAGCGGTACTCGCCCCACTCGCGCCGCAACACGCCCGCCACCTCGCCCAGGGTCGCGCGCGACCGGAACGCGTCCAGCACGGCCGGGAACAGATTGTCCGACGAACGGGCGACGGACGCCAGCGCCTCCAGCGCTCGCGACGCGACGACGCCATCGCGTCGCTCGCGGAAGGCTCGGACCTCGGCCGCCCGGCGCTGCTGCAAGGCGGGATCGATCCGCTGCACCGGCACCGCCTCGTCCTCGCCGTCGCCCGCGAAGCGGTTCACCCCCACCACCACGCGCTCGCCGGACTCGACCGCGCGCTGGTGCCGGTAGGCCGCCTCCTCGATCTCGCGCTGCACGTACCCGGCCTCGATCGCCTCGACGGCGCCGCCGAGGTCCTCGACACGCTGGAGCAACGTCTCCGCCTCGGCCTCCAGGGCATCGGTCAGGTGCTCGACGTAGTAGCTCCCTCCCAGGGGATCGATGACCTCCGGCACCCCCGTCTCGAAGGCGAGCAGCTGCTGGGTGCGCAGAGCCAGCCGCGCCGATGCGGGCGTGGGCAAGCCCAGCGCCTCGTCGAGGGCGTTGGTGTGCAGGCTCTGCGTGCCGCCCAGCACGGCAGCGAGCGCCTGGTAGGCGGTGCGGACCACGTTGTTGTCCGGCTGCTGGGCGGTCAGGGTGCTGCCCCCCGTCTGGGTGTGGAACCGCAGCATCGACGCCTTCGGCTCGGTCGCGCCGAACTCGTCCCGCATGATCCGGGCCCACATCCGCCGCGCGGCGCGGAACTTGGCCACCTCCTCGAACAAGCGGCTGTGGCAGGCGAAGAAGAACGACAGCCGGGGCGCGAAGGCGTCGACGTCCAGGCCGGCCGCCACCGCGGCGCGCACGTAGGCCTTGGCGTTGGCGAGCGTGAACGCGACCTCCTGGGCGGCGGTCGCTCCCGCCTCCCGGATGTGGTAGCCGGAGATCGAGATGGTGTTGAAGTTCGGCAGGTTCTCGGCGCAGTAGGCGAACAGGTCGGTCACCAGGCGCATGCTCGGTTCGGCCGGGAAGATGTAGGTGCCCCGCGCCACGTACTCCTTGAGGATGTCGTTCTGCACCGTGCCCCCGAGCTGGCCGGGCGCCACCCCCTGCTCCTCCGCCACGAGCTGGTAGAGCGCCAGCAGCATCATGGCCGGCGCGTTGATGGTCATGGAGGTCGTGACGGAGTCGAGCGGGATCCGGTCGAACAGGCGCCGCATGTCGTCCACGGTGGCGATCGACACGCCCACACGCCCCACCTCGCCGACCGCCAGCGGGTCATCCGGGTCGAGGCCGAGCTGCGTCGGCAGGTCGAAGGCCACCGACAACCCCGCCACCCCCTGGGCCAGCAGGTAGCGGTAGCGCTCGTTCGACTCCTCGGCAGTCCCGAAACCGGCGTACTGCCGCATCGTCCAGAGGCGCCCCTCGCTGTACATGAGCGGGTATCGTGGCCCGCTTCCTGCACGCCGCGGGCGCCGAGGTCGACGTGCTCGAGATGGGCTCGGAGCCCTCGGGGGCCGACGCGGCGGCCGCCCGCCGTGCGTTGCTCGCCCACGACGTCGAGCCGAGGAAGCTGCGCGCGGACACGCTCCAAGACGCGCTCGCCGGCTGTGACCTGGTCGTCGACGCGCTGCTCGGCAGCGGCCTCGACCGACCGCTGCACGGCGCGCTGCAAGGCATCGTCGAGCAGGTGACGGCCTCGTCCCTCCCGGTGGTGGCCGTCGACGTGCCCACGGGCGTCTCCGCCGACACCCCCACGCCTCCAGGACCCCACCTGCGGGCCGACGTCACGGTCCAGCTCGCCGGCGCCAAGCGCGCCAGCGCCTTCTACCCCGCCCGCAGTGCCTTCGGCGAGGCTCCGGTGGCCGACAT
>JARRMM010000240.1:0-3513 GCA_037386005.1 Deinococcales bacterium
CCGCGCTGGCGTCGCGCTTCAAGGCGCTGGCCGAGGCGTTGGAGGCCAACCAGGCGACCATCGCCGACGAGCTGCTGGCAGCGCAGGGCGCCCCGGTCGATCTCGGCGGCTACTACCGGCCGGACGATGCGCTCGCTTCTCGCGCGATGCGTCCCAGCGCGACCTTCAACCGGCTGCTGGAGGCGTTCGCGGGCTGACGATGGATGCCGGGGGTGCTTCGGCGCCCCCGGCAGCACGCCGCTGGTGGTCTCCGTGGCCCTGCGGCGGCGCGACACCTCCGCCACGTTCCGGTAGCGAATCGTGGAGCCGGCTCCCGGCCTCTACGTCCATCGCCAGGAACTCACCGAGCGAGTCCCAGCGCAGGTGCCCTTCAGCGACGAACTGCTGCACGTGCTTGGGCGCGGAACCGCCGGCGCCGGTCTCGAACAGGCCGCCGCCCGCCATGAGCGGCACGATCGAGAGCATCTTGGCGCTGGTGCCGACCTCCAGGATGGGGAACAGGTCGGTGAGGTAGTCGCGCAGCACGTTGCCGGTCACCGAGATGGTGTCCTCGCCCCGGCGGAGGCGCTGGCAGGAGAGGCGGGTGGCCTCCACCGGCGACAGCACGCGCAGGTCCAGGCCTGCGGTGTCGTGCTCGCCGAGGTAGCGCTCGACCTTGGCGATGAGCTGGGCGTCGTGCGGGCGCTCGGCGTCGAGCCAGAACACCGCCGGCGTGCCGCTGGCGCGGGCGCGGGTGACGGCCAGCTTCACCCAGTCGCGGACGGCGGCGTCGGTGACGGTGCAGGCGCGCCAGATGTCGCCCGTCTCGACGTCCCGCTCGACCAGCGTCTTGCCGCTTTCCGCCACCACGCGGATGGTGCCGGCGGCGGGCGCTTCGAAGGTCTTGTCGTGCGAGCCGTACTCCTCGGCCTTCTGCGCCATCAGGCCCACGTTGGGGACGCTGCCCATGGTGACCGGGTCGAAGGCGCCATGGGCCTTGCAGTCCTCGATGACGGCCTGGTACACGCCCGCGTAAGCGCTGTCGGGGATGACGAACTTGGTGTCGTGCTGCTTGCCGTCCGGTCCCCACATCTGGCCCGACGTGCGGATGGCCGCCGGCATCGAGGCGTCGACGATGACATCGCTGGGCACGTGCAAGTTGGTGATGCCCTTGTCCGAGTTGACCATCGCCATGGCGGGGCCCGCCGCCAGCACCGCTTCCAGATCGGCCTCGATCTCCCGGCGCTTCGCCTCGGGCAGGTCCGCGATGGCGCCGTAGAGAGCGGCGAGGCCGTTGTTGGGGTTGACGCCGAGCTCGCGGAAGGTGGCGGCGTGCTTCTCGAACACGTCGGCGAAGAACACCTCCACGGCGTGGCCGAAGATGATCGGGTCGGAGACCTTCATCATGGTGGCCTTCAGGTGGATGGAGAACAGCACGCCCTTGCGCTTGGCGTCCTCGATCTGCTCGGCCAGGAAAGCGCGCAGCGCGGAGCGGCTCATGACCGCCGCGTCGACGACGGTGCCTTCCTCGAGCTTCAGCTCGCCCTTGAGGACCGTGGTGCGTCCGCTGGGCTCGACCAGCTCGATGCGCGCGGTACCGGCGTCGGCCGCGGCGACCGTGGCGGACACCTCGTTGGCGCGCAGGTCGCCCGAGGCCATGTGCGCCACGTGGGACTTCGAGTCGGCGCTCCACGCCCCCATGGAGTGCGGGTGCTTGCGGGCGTAGGCCTTCACCGACGCCGGCGCGCGGCGGTCGGAGTTGCCCTGGCGCAGCACCGGGTTCACGGCGCTGCCCTTGACGCGGTCGTAGCGCTCGCGCACGTCGCGCTCGGCGTCGGAGGCGGGTTCGTCGGGGTACTCGGGCAGCGGGTAGCCCTTGTCCTGCAGCTCGCGGATGGCCGCCTTGAGCTGCGGCAGGGAGGCGCTGATGTTGGGCAGCTTGATGATGTTGGCTTCCGGCGTCTCGGCCAGCTTGCCCAGGTAGGCGAGGTCGTCGGCGATGCGCTGCTCCTGGAGGAGGACCTCCGGGAAGTTGGCGAGGATGCGCCCGGCCAGCGAGATGTCGCGCGTCTCGACCGCGACGCCGGCCGCCCGCGTGAAGGCTTCCACGATCGGCAGCAGCGAGTAGGTCGCCAGCCCCGGCGCCTCGAGGTGCGGGCGTCGGGCGAGTGGGTGCAGCGCGGCCCCGCGACCGCTAGGCTGGACTCCATGGCAGATCCCCACAGCCACGGAGGGCCCGTGTCGGCCCCGTCGAAGTCGGCCCCGTCGAAGTCGGCCCACTACGCGGAATTGCTGGAGCGTCTCGGGGGCCTGTTCGAGGGTGAGCCGGACTGGCTCGCCAATCTCGCGAACGCTGCTTCGGCCGTCTACGAGTGGCTGCCGGGACTCAACTGGGCCGGCTTCTACCTGGTTCGGGGCGGCGAGCTGGTCGTCGGACCGTTCCAGGGACGGCCCGCGTGCGTTCGCATCGCGTTCGGAGCCGGCGTGTGCGGCGCCGCGGTCGCACAACGTGCCAGCCAGGTGGTCCCGGACGTCCACGCCTTTCCCGGGCACATCGCCTGCGACCCGCGTTCGCGCTCCGAGATCGTCGTGCCCATCTTCGATGACGCTGGGGCCGTGACGGCGGTGCTCAAATGGCGCCGGTGCCGATACAGGACGCGCCTGCAGCAGTTGAGCGCCCGGCGCGCACAGGATGGCGGTGCGGCTCCGGCCGACAGGCCGTGGCGCTCGCAGTCATGGTAGATCTGAGCGGCGTTCCGGCCGGCGCACCGGTGCGGGTGATCCTCGGTGCAGGCGAGCAACGCTATCCGGGGTGGATCGCAACACAGAAAAGGGACCTCGACCTCTCGAAGCGGTCGGACTTCGTCGCGAGCTTCAAGGCCCGACGGGTGTCCGCGTTCCTGTGCGAGCACGTCTGGGAGCACCTGACGCTGGAGGAGGGACGCCGCGCAGCGGCGCTGTGCTTCGAGTTCCTGGAGCCGGGAGGGTACCTGCGGTGCGCCGTTCCCGACGGCAACTTCCGGGATCCAGCGTATCGGCGGCTGGTGCAGGTGGGAGGGCCGGGACCTGCCGATCACCCGGCGGCGGACCACAGGGTGCTGTACGATCACCGGCTGTTTGCGGAGGTGTTCGGGAGCGCCGGCTTCGAGGTCGAGCTCCTGGAGTATTGCGACGAGCACGGGCGTTTCCATCACCGGCCGTGGGACCCGAAGGACGGGCCGGTCTTCCGCTCGTGGCGCTCGGATCCGCGCAATTCTCACGGCGAGCTGCGCTTCGTGTCCATCATCGCGGACCTGTGGAAGCGCTGAGGGCGGGGCAGCAGCCTATCGGCCCGTGGCGTCGGCGGCGTGCGCGACCTATCGTTCCGGAGGCGCGACCAACGGGCCAACCCCACCGCGAACCGCGTGAGCCCGGATTCCTCATGCAGCTCGCGGAGCGCAACGATGGTGATTGCAGGATCGATGAGCGCTGACGGTCCGCGCCAACGTCGGCGCGATCATGCAGCGGCCGGCGTTGGACCCCTACCTGAGCGGG
>JARRMM010000241.1:0-3613 GCA_037386005.1 Deinococcales bacterium
TGACCCGGTGCTGGAGGCCCAGCCTCTCGATCGCCCCCAGGGCCGCCCCGGCCTCCGCCGTGATCGACCCCACCAGCACCAGCCTCGCGCGGGGCTCGAGCGCCATCAGCTCCGGAAGCGCCCGCACGACCAGATCCTGCCCCTTCATCGGGTGGACCTTGCCCACGCACACGATCACGAACTCGCTCTCGCCGAATCCGACCCGCTTGCGCACCCGCTCGACCGGCTCCGCCAGCAGAGCGTCGAACTGTTCGTCGCGGCACGACGGCGCGATGACGGGCGTCAGCCGGGGGCGTTCGGGAAGATGACCGAGCCAGGCGTCGCGCACCTGCGACGAGATGTCACCAGCGCTTCGTACCGCGCCATCTGACGGGCCAGCCCCTCCACGCTGAGCCCCGGCTGGTGGGCGGCGAAGGAGGCCACCGCCTGCGGCGGCGAGTGCACCAGCATCACCCTCGGCGCCCGTGCCTCGGGGTCGACGAGATCGAAGATCCGGGCGCCGGGCGCCGGAAAGCCGTTGTGCAGCACCGCCGCCGGCGGCTCCGAGCGCGCCGCCGCCGCGAGCCGCCGCGCCTTGACCGGTGCCTCCACGGCGGCCATGACGTTCCTGGCCGCCGTGACGGCGACGTCCTTCAGGTTCCGTTTCCCTAGGATCAAGCGCTGCGGCGCCACCGGCGGGTCGAGCCACACGGGCGGGCGGATCGGCCGCCCGAGCACGGCGCGCGGCACCGCGAAGCGGTCCGGCGACACCACCCGCACCCTGGCACCGACGGCGAGCAACGCCAGCACGACGTCAGCTCCGGCGCGGCTGCCGCCATCGGTGCGATCGAGACTACGGGACAGGAAGTAGACCGGCGGGCTTCTCGCGTCCGAAGACGCCCCTCGTTGCGTCTGGAACTCGCCTATGCTGTGCACTCTAGCCGCTCCGTCGGGTCTCGCCAGGGCACCGCGCACATGGGCATCGGGGTGGGCACCGGCCGCGGGCCGTGGCGGGCGGCGAGGCGGTTGGCGGGCGGCGAGGCGGTCACAGCGTGAGTGGCGCCCTGGGTCCTACGCTTCCAATAGGCCCCTCGCCCCGAAGGGAAACGCATCATTCCATCCAACTTCGTCAAGAAAATGTGGTTTCTGCTCGAGCCCGCCGAGAGGCGCGGCGCCGCCCTCCTGCTTCCGGCCGAGATCTTCATGGCCCTCGCCCAGGTCCTCGGGGTCGCCTCGGTGCTGCCGTTCCTGTCGCTGGTCGCCGACCCCAACGGCATGCAATCGAGCGCTCTGTACCAGCGCGTGGACAACGTGTTGCACTTCGGCAGCCCCCACCAGGCGATCATCATCGCGGGGCTGGCCTCGCTGGCGGCGCTGGTGGTGAGCAACGGGGTGTCGGCCCTGACCGCCTACCTCGAGGCGCGCTACGTGTGGCGGCTCCACCAGCAGCTCCAGTTCCGGCTCATGCGCACCTACCTGGACCGCCCCTACGAGTTCTTCCTCAACCGCAGCTCCGCCGAGCTCGGCAAGAACATCCTCGAGGAGGACTCCTCCGTCGTCAACGGCGTGGTCATTCCCGTCCTGCAGATCGTGTCGAGCGCGCGGGTCGCGTTGTTCAGCGTGGGTCTGCTGGCGGTGGCGCAGCCCCGCGAGTCGTTCGCCGCCATCAAGGACGTCAAGGCGCACGGGCACGAGCACGTCTTCCTGGGCGACTTCGACCGCTACTCCCGGAAGTGGGCCAACATCTCCATGCAACAGAGCGTCGTCCGGCAGACGCCTCGCTACTTCCTGGAGATCTTCGCCTTCGGCGGCGTCATCGCCTTCGTGCTCTACTTCGTGGCGCTCGGTCAGGACATCGCCCGCATCCTGCCCACGCTGGGCCTGTACGCCTTCGGCAGCTACCGCCTGATGCCGTCGCTGCATCAGGTGTACGAGAGCACCGCCCGGCTGCGAACGTCGATCCCTTCGCTCGACGTGCTGTACGCCGACGCGCTCGACCGCGAGTCTCGCGGCACCGTGCTCGAGCCCCGTCCGGTGGCACCGCTGACGGTCCACGAAGGGGTCCGGTTGAACGAGGTCCGCTACCGCTACCCCGAGGCTCCGCAGGACGCCCTGATGGGCATCGACCTGGCGTTCCGCCGCGATGCCGTGGTGGCGCTCGTGGGAGGTACCGGCGCCGGCAAGACGACGCTCATCGACCTCCTGCTGGGGCTCCTGAAGCCCACCGACGGCAGCATCCTGGTCGACGGCCGGCCCATCGACGACGATCGCCTTCCCGCCTGGCAGAAGAGCCTGGGTTACGTGCCGCAGCAGATCTTCCTGGCCGACACCACGGTGGCGGGGAACATCGCCTTCGGCGTCCGCGAGCACGAGATCGACCGCGAACGGCTCGAGCAGGCGGCGCGCGCCGCCAGCATCCACGACTTCGTGGTGCGCGAGCTGCCGCACGGCTACGACACCACGGTCGGGGAGCAGGGGATGCGCCTGAGCGGCGGGCAGCGGCAGCGGATCGGCATCGCGCGCGCCCTCTACCGCGACCCCGCCGTCCTGGTGCTGGACGAGGCCACCAGCGCGCTCGACTCCGTCACCGAGGACGCCGTGATCGGCGGCATCCGGACGCTGAGCCGCACGCGCCTGGTGGTGATGGTGGCGCACCGGATCAGCACCGTGCGCCACTGCGATTCCATCTGTGTGCTGGAGGGCGGTCGCGTCGTCGACCGCGGCACGTTCGAGGAGTTGCTGGTGCGCAGTCCCCTGTTCCGTGCCCTGGCGAAGGAGCCGGAACCCCAACCCGCATGACCACCGCATCTACGTCCCGAATCACGATAGGAGAAGCCATGAAGCGAGTTCTGGTCACCGGAGGCGCAGGGTACATCGGTTCGACGCTGGTGCGGCAGCTGCTGCAGGCCGGCTACCGCGTGCGCGTGCTCGACAACCTCAGCTTCGGCGGCGAGTCCATCCTCGATCTGCTGGACAGCGAGACCTTCGAGTTCGTCCATGGGGACGTGCGCGACGAGGCCGTCGTGCGCTCGGCGGTCTCCGATTGCCACGGCGTGATCCACCTGGCCGGCATCGTCGGCGACCCCGCCTGCGCACGCCAACCCGATCTCGCACGCGACGTCAACGAGAACGCCAGCAAGCAGCTCTATCACGCTGCCGAAGAGGCGGGCGTGGAGCGCTTCGTCTTCGCCTCCACCTGCTCGAACTACGGCAGGATGGAGGACGCCGATGCGCTCCTGACCGAGGAGGCTCCGCTGCGACCGGTGTCGCTCTACGCCGAGAGCAAGGTGGCCGTCGAGCGATTCCTCCTGGACCAGCCCAGGAACAACGGGTGCGCGCCGACGTCCCTTCGCTTCTCGACCGTCTATGGCATCGCGCCCCGCGTCCGCTTCGACCTCACGGTCAACGAGTTCACGCGCGAGCTGGTCCTGGGCCGTGAGCTGGTGGTGTTCGGCGAGCAGTTCTGGCGCCCCTACTGTCACGTCCGTGATCTGGCGCGCTCGGCGCTGGCCGTCCTGGATGCGCCGCGGGAAGCCGTCGCCTTCGACGTCTTCAACGTCGGCAGCAGCGACGAGAACTACCGGAAGCAGCGTATCGTGGAACTCATCCTCGAACAGGTCCCTGGGGGCCGGGT
>JARRMM010000242.1:0-3460 GCA_037386005.1 Deinococcales bacterium
CCGTGTAGGCGGTGTTCGCCTCGAGCCCGGTGCCGTCCAGGGTCACGGTTCCGCCGGAGCGGAGCACGTTGCCGCTCAGCGTGACCGTGGGTGTGTCCTGGGTGGGCATGGTGGGACCGGGGGCGTTCGGCGTCGGCGTGCCCTGGATCCAGGTTCCCTGGAACGGGGTTCCTTGCCCCGGGGCGCCCGCGGCCTCCGAACCCCGCGCGTAGGCGGGAGCGACCGCCAGCGCGAGCAAGACTCCAAGTGCCAGGGCGAGCCGGCGAGCCGCGGCGTTCGCGGCAGGGGCGCGGCGGGGGAGTTCGGCCTCGGTGAAGGTGGCCCGGGTCGGCGCGACCCGCGCTGCCGCCGGACCCTTCGCGGGTCCCCCCACCGGTGCGGGCACGGGGGACCGCACGTCGGATGCGCGTCGAGCGAGGCGCTTCTGCATGCCACCACCTTACAGCACGTGCGGCCGCGCGGCGATTGCGGGCGGCACCGGTTCGGAACGCCGCGGGGCCCTGCGGGACGAGGAAAACCTCATCCTGAGCGCGGCCACGGCGCTGGTATAGTGCACTGATGCGGCGCGACGAATGGGCTCGACTCGCGGCACCGTTTCCCTCCCACGCCCTCGATTGGTGCGTCGCCCAGCTCGATCGAGAGGGCAGCACGGCGCGCCTCGAGCCGGTGGTGAGCGAGGCGGCGGCGCTGGTCGTCGAGCATGGAGGCTATGGAAGGTCCGCCGAGGAGGCCCGCGAGCTCTACCGCAGGCTCCGCGAGCTGTTGCTGCAGAAGGGCGCGGTCTCGTGATCAAGGCGATCGCCGTGGGCGACGTGCACGGCCAGTGGCCGGAGCTGTGGCGCGTGCTCAAGGCCTCGGCGGCCTGCACGCCGACCTACGAGCCCACGCCGGCCGTCATCGAGGGGCGCTACCAGGTGGTGTGCGTGGGGGACCTCGTGCACTACAAGGACGAGCGCGCCTACGCCAACGCGGTCGGCGCCGAGCCGTACGATCCCGGCGATCCCGACCACCTGCGGCGTGCCGCCAAGGCGCAGATCCGCGAGCTGTATCGCTTCAAGCGCTACGTGGATCAGGCGATGGGCAACGTCACCATCATCCTGGGCAACCACGACGAGGCGGCCCTCGACCACAAGTACGAGCTCACTACCCGCGGAGGGTTGCGCCACGACGAGTTCAATCCCGAACGGGGAGGCCTCGAGCTGCCCGACGACCTCTCCGACTGGTTCCGAACGTTCGCCCGGGAGCGCGTGTTCTACGGCGTGCACTTCGCGCACGCCGGGCCGCTTCCCGGCATGCAGGTCTTCGACGACTTCTTCTATCACGACCCCGACACCAAGACCTGGTGGTTCAACAAGCCGGAGTTGGTGCAGCAGGCGGGCCACCGCTTCGGCGTGTACGGGCACACCGTCATGAAGGACGGCATCTACATCGACAAGGACGCCTCGACTACACCGTCACCACGCTGTAGACCGACCCGGGCCCAGCGAGCGGCCTCAGAGCGAGTAGCCGCCCCGGTCGTCGTCGCGCACCAGCTCGCCGTTGCGCAGCACCAGCGTGCGGCGCTTGAAGCGGTCGACCAGGTCCCGCGAGTGCGTGGCCACGATGACGGTGGTGCCCTTGATGTTGACGTCGTTGAGCAGCTCGAGCACCTCCATGGCGGTGTCGGGATCGAGATTGCCGGTGGGCTCGTCGGCCAGCAGCAGCGGCGGGCTGGTCACCATGGCCCTCGCGATGGCCACGCGCTGCTGCTCCCCCAGGCTCAACTCGATGGGGAAGGCCTTGCGCTTGTGGGCCAGCCCGACCTGCCGCAGCGCCAGCAGGGCGCGCTGCTCCATGTTGCCGCGGTTGCCGGTGGCGCGCAGCGCGAACACCAGATTCTCGAGGGCCGACAGGTGCCCGAGCAGACGGTGGTCCTGGAAGACCATGCCGATGCTCCGGCGCAGGTGCGGAAGACGGCTCTCACGCAGGCGCGTGACGTCCTGGCCGGCGACGTAGACGTGCCCCTCGGTAGGCGCGATGCGACGGAGCAGCAGTGCCAGCAGCGTCGACTTGCCGGCGCCGGAGTGCCCCGTGATGTAGGCGAACTCCCCCTTGCGAACCTGGAAATCCACGTCCCTGAGGGCATGGGTGTGCGTCCGTGGGTAGGTCTTGGTGACGTGGTGGAACTGGATCATGGGTCCTCGACCGGGCCTCTCCCGTCACTCTACACAAGGCGCGCCGCGACGTGCACGTTAGGGGTAGCTCGCGAGCGCGGCGTGCAGCGCCCCGAAGGCGCGCTCGGCGTCGAGATCGGTGAGCACCTCGGCGTTGGGCGCCGCACCGCGGCCGCCGTCGCGCCGATCGACCACCGTCATGCCGCGTGTCAGGTGCCCCGCCAGCTCGACCTCGACGTGGCGCTCCTCGGACGCGAACATCTCGCGATGCGTCACGGCCAGCACTGCGCACGGATCGTGGAGGGGGACGCCCACCTCCGGCCCGAAGCTGCGGGCGTAGGCGGCGCCGTAGGCCTCCAGGATCTCGGCGGCGAACGTGGCCGGACGGTTGCCGAGCGCGCGGATGGCCGCGACCCGGGAGGGGCTCATGCGGAAGCGGTGGGTGAGGTCGAGCCCCGCCATCACCAGCCGCGCTCCCGAGGTGAACACCACGGCGGCGGCTTCGGGGTCGGCCACGATGTTGAACTCGCCGGTGGGGGTGACGTTGCCGGGCCCGTAGCTGCCGCCCATCAGGCTGATGCCCTGCAGGCGCTGGGCCAGCCCGGGCTCCTCGCGCAGGGCGAGCGCCACGTTGGTCAGGGGGCCGGTGGCCACCAGCCACATGTCGTCGCGTGCCTCGGCGCTCTCCAGCAGGAAACGCACCGCCGTGCCGCACGCCGCCCGGCGCGCCAGGGGCGGCAGTTTCGGACCGTCCAGGCCGCTCTCCCCGTGGATGAAGGCGGCGTGGCGGGGCTCGGCCACCAGCGGCCGCGTCGCGCCGGCGTGCACCGGCACGTCGAGCCCCGCGAGCTGCGTCACCACCAGGGCATTGCGGAGCGTCTTGTCGAGCGGAGCGTTGCCGCTCACCGCGCTCACGCCGATCAGCTCGGTGGTGGCGCCCGCCAGCAGGATCGCCAGCGCGTCGTCATGCCCGGGATCGCAGTCGAGCAGCACAGCCGGCTTCGCGGCCGTGACGGGTTCCTCGCTCACGCCTTCACGCCGCCCCCGGCACGTCGCGTTCCCTCGCGCTCGTATGAACGGTCGGGAACGGATGCGCCACCCCGACCCTCGTCGGTCACGCCTTGGTGCCCTTGCGCTCGTCCATCCCCCGCTCGAGGTCCTCCTCGTCGGGCATGACCAGCGCCGCCACCACCACGTCGCCCTCGCCCATGCGCATGAGGGTGACGCCCTGCGAGGAGCGGCCGTAGCTACGGACCTGCTCGACCTTGGTGCGGATCAAGATGCCATGCTGCGACAGCACGAACAGC
>JARRMM010000243.1:0-3656 GCA_037386005.1 Deinococcales bacterium
GGCGCGGCGCGCCAGCTGGGGAACGGACGATCGCTTCATGGGTTGCCTCCTGCCGCGCGGCGCCTCTTCGGCCCGGCGGACGGTCGGGGGGATGGGGACGGATCGCTGGTTTCGGCCGGTTCGGTGGAGGGCTCGCCGTCCTCGGTCCCGCTCCCGCCCGGCAGGTCCGCGCCGGACGCGGGCGTAGCGGCCGAGGCCGTGGTGCCGGTGGGCGCCTCGATCTCCGCGCCGAGCGTCTCCAGCGCGTGCGCCACGCTCAGGTGTGCCACGCGCTCGGGGTGGCGGCGGCTGAAGCCGGAGCGCGCCAGGGCGTCGCGCACCGGGCCCTTGACGCCCGCCAGATGGAGCGCCACGCCGGCGCCGTTCCAGGCGACCAGGCGCCGCTCGAGCGCTTCCAGCGCCACGGCATCGACGTCGTTCACCGCCGAGCAGTCGAGCACCACGGCCTGCACGGGCTCGCCCGCGTCGGCGGCGCGGCGCCGCAGGGCGTCATCGAGCCAGCTCTCCAGGAACGCCATGTTGGCGAAGTAGAGCGAGGCGTCGGGGCGCGCCAGCAACACGCCACGGTAGCGCCGGGCATGCTCGAAGCGGCGCACGTTGCGGAACACGCCGTCGTTCTGCAGCCAGCCCAGCTCCGCCACGTGGGGGTAGGCGCTGCGCGCCACGAAGACCAGCAGCGAGAACGTCACGCCGATCAGGATGCCGGCCTCCACCCCGATGAAGAGCGTCGCCGCGAAGGTGACGACCAGCGTCCAGCCGTCGGCGGGACGCACCCGGAACAGCCGGACGGGCTCGCGCAGGTCGACCAGGCCGATGACCGCCACGAACACGATGGCGCCCAGCACCGCGCGCGGCAGGAACGTGAACAGCGGGGTCAGGGCCAGCAACGTGAGCACCAGCAGCGCCGCGCGCACCACCGAGGCGAGCTGCGTGCGCGCGCCGGCCTCGTAGTTGACCGCCGAGCGGCCGAAGCCGCCCCCCAGCGGGTAGCCGCGCACCACGCCCGCCACCAGGTTGGCGAGGCCGAGGCCGATGAGCTCGCGGTTGGCGTCCACGGTGGTGCGCTCGCGCGCGGCGAGGGACCTTCCCACCGCGATCGCCTCCATGAACCCCACGAACGCGAGGGTGAGGGCGGCCGGAACGAGTGCGGGCAGGGCAGCCAGGTCGACGGCCGGCAGCGCGGGCAGCGGCAGGCCGCGCGGCACGCGTCCCACCACCGCCACCCCGGCGGCGTCGAGATGCGCCAGCCCGACCGCCACGGTGCCGAGCACCACCGCAACCAGCGGCCCGGGCAGGGCACGCACGCGCCAACGCTTGAGCACCAGCAGCAGCGCCACGGCTCCCGCGCCGATGACGAGGGTGGGCGGGTTGGTCTGATGCAGGTGCGGCAGCAGGCCGCGCACCAGACCCACCAGGCCGGCGCCGGCGTCCGCCTTCACGCCCAGCAGGTCCTTGAGCTGGTTGACGGCGATGATGATCGCCGCACCCGAGGTGAAGCCGTTGATGACCGCGCTGGAGAGGAAGTTGGTGATGAAGCCGGCGCGGAGCACGCCCAGCAGGAGCTGGAACAACCCGGCCATCAGCGCCAGTGCCCCGGCCAGCACCACGAACGAGGCGCTGCCGGGCGTCGCCAGCTGGGATACGCCGGCCAGCGTGAGCAGCGCCGTCAACGCCGACGGGCCCACCGCCAGCTGCCGCGAGGACCCGAACAGCACGTACGCCAGCACCGGGATGGCGGAGGCGTACAGCCCCGCCACCGGCGGCATGCCGGCCAGCATGGCGTAGGCCATGCCCTGGGGGACCAGCATGACCGCCACCACGATGCCGGCGGTCATGTCGCCACCGAGATCGCGGCGCTCGTATCGCCGCAGCCAACCCCACGCCGGAAGCCAGCGCTCGAGCCCCGAGGGACGTGCGGCGCCGGCGGGCGGCTGCGAGGCGGGCGACGGGCTCATCGCTCGGGCACGGAGCCTACGCCGTGCGGGAGGCGTCCCGTTCGGTCGCTTCACCCGGTTTCTGCAGCGGCTTGCCGCGCGCCACCCAGAGGTAGGCACCAGCACCAGCGGCTCGCGCAGCTCGCCGATGCGGCCGATCAGCTCGTCGAGGGGGATGTTGACGGCGCCCGGCACGTGGCCGGCGCCGTACTCCCAGGCCTCGCGTACGTCGACGAGCTGGGCGCCGTCCTCGAGCCACTGGGAGAGGTCATCGGGGTAGATCTCATCGAACATGCTGCGTACCTCCGGAAGTCGCGTGCTCGCTCGGTCGAGCGGACGGGGTCGTGGGGGCGGGCTTCTCGCGCTGGTAGGCGAGCCAGCCCAGGTAGCTGCCCTCGAGCTCGGCGACGTCCTCGAAGCCCTCGCTGCGGAGCAGGCCGGCGACGACGGCGGAGCGGGCGCCGGTCTGGCAGTGGACGATCACGCGGCGATCGCGCGGGAGCACGTCGAGGTTCCATGCCACGCGCCCGGCGTGGAGCTGGACGGCGCCCGGGAGGTGCCCTTCGGCGTACTCGTTGGCGGTGCGCACGTCGAGCACAAAGGGGTCGTCGAGCTGCTCGAGCTCTGCCGGGGACACCTGCGGCAGGGGCCGCAGCGTCATCGGCTCGAGCGACGGCAGGTAGCCGACCACACGGTCGATGCCGACGAAGGCCAGGCGGTCGCGGAAGCGCTCCGCCGTGGTCGCGTCCGGTGCGAGCACCACGAGATCGCGCGTATCGCGCTCGGGATCGAGGACGTAGGAGGCGTAGGTCGCGAAGCTCTTGCCGCCGGGCACGGTCAGCGCTCCGGGCACGGCGCCGCGCCACTGCTGGGCTTCGGGCCGGGTGTCGAGCAGGTGGAGGTCGGCGCCCAGCCGGCGGCGCACCTCGTCGGGTTCGAAGCGGCGCAGGGCAGCACGCTCTCCCAGCAGCGCCGGGCCGGCGCGGTTGTGCCGCTTCATGCGCCCGAAGTAGCGGGGGGCGTCGGGCTGCCCGTCGAGCAGCGCCGCCACGAAGCCTTCCTCGTCGTCGCGATCGAGGTAGTCGCGCCACCAGGCGGTCAGGCGCTCGTAGCCGACCGTGGTGCTCGCCACCGCGCCGAGCGCCTTGCCGCAGGCGCTCCCGGCACCGTGACCGGGCCACACCTGGACGAAGTCGGGGAGGTGGAGGAAGACGTCGCGCAGGCTGGCGAAGAGCTGCCTGGCGCCCGTGAAGCGGGTGTCGACGCCGCCCGCGGCCTCGTCGAGCAGGTCGGGCCGGCCGATGTCGCCGACGAACACGAAGTCGCCGCTCAACAGGTAGCCGGGGCGCTCGGTCAGGCCGCCGTCGGTCACCAGGAAGGAGAGGTGCTCGGGCGTGTGGCCGGGGGTGTGCAGCGCCTCGATCTCGATGTTGCCGATACGGATGGCGTCGCCGTGGCGCAGCCCGACGTGGTCGAAGCCGTAGCGCCAGTCCTCCTCGCCCTCGGACCCGGGGGCGCCCTCGTCGGAGAGGTAGAGGCGTGCGCCGGCCGCCTGCGCGAGCTCCCGCGAGCCGGACAGGTAATCGGCGTGGATGTGCGTCTCCGTGACGGCGACGATGCGCAGCCCCTGGGCCGCGGCCTCGTCGAGGTACACGCGCACGTCCCGGCGCGGGTCCACCACGATGGCTTCCCCGCTGGCCTGGCACCCGATCAGGTAGCTAC
>JARRMM010000244.1:0-2019 GCA_037386005.1 Deinococcales bacterium
GTCGCAACCGGTTGCGAAGAAGCTTCCGCATCGTCCCTGGGGGCCGCGTGTCGTGGCCCGATCGGGGCGGGGAGACGGGCGGTCGAGTGTGAGGCGCAAGCTCACCCTGAAGGACCTCTCCGAGCGGCTGGGGCTGGCCCGTTCCACGGTGTCGCGTGCCTTGCGGGACGACCCGCAGATCGCTGCGGCCACCCGTGCGCGCGTCCGCGAGCTCGCCGACACGCTGGGCTACCATCCCGACGCCGCGGCGCGGGCGCTGACCCGCCGCAGGGCCCAGGCCGTCGGGCTGATGCTCCCTCGGAGCTCGGAACTGGTCTTCGCCAACCCCTACTTCAGCGAGCTGCTGCTCGGCGTCACCAGCCGGGCGGAGGAGGCGGGCTTCCCGCTGCTCCTCTCGACGGCGCCCCGCCCCGACTTCACGCTGTGGCTGCGCGAGGGTCGCGTCGACGGCCTGCTCGTTCTCGGATCCAGCGTGACCGACGACGACGTCGAAGGCCTCAACCGTCTGATCGCCGCCCACTATCCGGTGGTCGCCATCCACGCTGGCCCGCGCGGCCTCGACGCCGTCAGCATCGGCAGCAACGAGCGCGCCGGGGTGTGGCAGGCGCTGGCGCACCTCGAGCAGCTCGGTCTGCGCCGGGTGGCGTTCCTGAGCGGGCCGCGCGGCTCGCGCTACGCCGAGCGGCGCATCCGTGCCTACCGAACCGGGGTCGAGACCTTCGGGCTGGAGGCCGACCGCCGGCTGCTGGTGGCGACCGACGACAGCCGTACGGGCGGTGCCGAGGCCTGCGCGCGTCTGCTCTCCAGCGGAACGCGTTTCGAGGCCGTCCTCGGGAACAACGACCTGGTGGCCCTGGGGGCGTTGCGTGCCCTTGCGGCTGCGGGCCGCTGCGTGCCCGGCGACGTCTCCGTGGTCGGCTTCGACGACACCCCGCTCGCCGCCGTGGCCCGGCCCGCGCTCACCTCGGTCCGGCAGGCCACGCGTCGGCTTGGGGAGATGGCCTTCGACGCGCTCCTCACGCTGATGGCCGGCGGGTCTGTCCAGTCGGTCCGGCTGGCGACCCAGCTCATCGTCCGTGACAGCACGGGTCCCCCTGCCACGATGGAGGTGCCGCCTGCGTAGACGACCTGTTCGTTCGCCAACGTTCCCACGACGATTCCGGAGGTCTTCATGAACCGACTCACACGCATTTTGCTCGCCCTGGCGTTCGCCGCGCTGCTCGCGACCGGCGCCGCCCAGGTAAACCTCAAGGTCTTCATCGGCGGCCAGCAGCGCCCCGACGTGATCGGGCCCCTGCTCGAGCAGTTCAACGCCGAGAACCCCGACATCCACGCCACCTTCGAGGTGGGCGGCGCGACCAGCGACGTGCAGCAGCAGTACCTCAGCACGGTGTTGACCAGCAAGTCGTCCGCCATCGACGTCATGCTCATCGACGTGGTGCGTCCCGCGCAGTACGCGGCGTCCGGGTGGGCCGAGCCGCTCGACGGCTATTTCGCGTCCCCCGACGCCAAGAAGACCTACCTGGCGTCGTTCCTCCCGGGACCCATCAACGCCGACACGGTGAACGGCAAGCTG
Source organism: Deinococcales bacterium (assembly GCA_037386005.1). GTDB lineage: Bacteria > Deinococcota > Deinococci > Deinococcales > Trueperaceae > JASBRS01. The sequence goes on from JARRMM010000244.1 coordinate 1,577, forward strand.
TACGCCATCCCGGCCTTCACCGACGCGCAGTTCCTGTACTACCGCAAGGACCTGCTCGACAAGTACGGCTTCCAGCCGCCCAAGACCTGGGAGGAGCTCAAGAACCAGGCCCAGACCATCATGAAGGGGGAGAACAACCCCAACCTGCAGGGCTTCAACTACCAGGGCGCCGCCATCGAGGGCACCAACTGCACCTTCCTCGAGGCGCTGTGGACGGCCGGCGGCAACTGGCGCGACGCCAACGGCAACATCACCGTCGACACCGCGGCCGGCAAGCAGGCGCTCGGCTGGTACAACGATACGCTCTCCTCGGGCATCACCATCCCCAACATCGCCGAAGTGGCCACCGACACCTCGCGCAAGATGTTCCAGTCCGGTGACGTCGTGTTCATGCTGAACTGGGGTTACGCATGGGCGCACTTCCAGAGCGACGCCGACAGCGC
>JARRMM010000245.1:0-1944 GCA_037386005.1 Deinococcales bacterium
GGGCCATCGCCAAGCGGATGTCCGAGAACCCCGAGGTGCGCGAGATCGAGATCCGCAGCCCGCTCACCTGCCAGACCCGCGCTGGCGTGTGCCGCACGTGCTACGGCCTGGACATGTCGACCATGCGCCAGGTCAGCCTGGGCGAGGCGGTCGGCGTGATCGCCGCCGAGTCGATCGGCGAGCCGGGCACACAGCTCACCATGCGTACCTTCCACACCGGCGGTATCGCCACCAGCAGCGACATCACGCAGGGCCTTCCCCGCGTCATCGAGCTGGTGGAGGCGCGCAAGCCCAAGATGAAGGCCGTCATCAGCGACCTGGACGGCGTGGTACAGGTCCAGGAGGACGACGAGCGCTACCGCGTCACCGTCAGCTCCGAGGACGGCGAGTTCAGCCGCACCTACCGTATCGACAAGGGCGTGCGCCTGCTGGTGCGCGACGGCGACAGGGTCGAAGCGGGCGATCAGCTCACCCGCGGGGCCATCAACCCCCACGACCTGCTCGAGTCGCGAGGCCCCGGCGCTGTGCAGGCGTACCTCGTCAACGAGGTCCAGCGCGTCTACCGCGGCCAGGGCGTGAGCGTGCACGACAAGCACATCGAGGTCATCGTGCGTCAGATGCTCAAGTACGTCGAGATCCTCGAGCCCGGGGACAGCGAGTTCCTCGAAGGCCAGACGGTGGAGCGCTTCGACGTCGAGGAGGCCAACGACCGGCTGCTCGACGACGGCAAGACGCCTGCGTCCTGGAAGCCCGTGCTGCTCGGTATCACCAAGGCTTCGCTCTCCACCAAGAGCTGGCTGTCGGCGGCAAGCTTCCAGCACACCACGCACGTGTTGACGGAGGCGGCGGTGTCGGGCAAGGCCGACAACCTGGTGGGCCTCAAGGAGAACGTCATCCTGGGTCGGCTGATCCCGGCCGGCACGGGTCTCGACGCCATCCGGCACACCCGTGTGGCGGACACGACCATGCTCCAGAAGAGCCAGGATGCCGAGGCCACCGTGGCTCAGGCTCCGGCGCGTCCGGCCGCGGACCAGGAGAAGCGACCCGAGGCCTGATCGGCTCGGGCGGCACCCCATCGTCCCGCGGGGGCCGGCGCACACGCCGGCCCCCGTTCACGTTGGGACTGCTACGCTGTCGGGGATGCCAACGGACGTGCCCGAGGGGGCGGACACCGGCGCCGCGCTGAACGCGGTGGTGCTGGCCTTCGATCCCGGGCGCAATGTCGGTGCGGCCTGGGTGCGTCGTGACGGCACCGCCGAGCGCCTCGCCGTCCTCGCGCTGCCCGACCTCGAGCAGCTGGTTCTGCCGCCCGGCGCCGTCATCCTGGTCGGGGACGGTACGGGGAGCGGGGCGGTGCTGGAGCGCCTGCGGGCGCGTGGCGTCGCGCCCACGCTGGTCGACGAGCGCGACACCACTCTCCTGGCCCGGGGGCTCTACTTCCGGGACCATCCGCCGCGCGGGCTGTTGCGGTTGCTGCCGCCCGGCATGCGCGCGCCGCCCCGTCCGATCGACGACTACGCCGCCTACGCCATCGCGCTGCGCTGGCTGGGGACGCACCCCTAACGCGCCCGCGTTGTTGGCGGAGGAGCGAACGGGGCGGGCGCCTCAGGGGCGCTGGGCGCGCACCGTCACGATGGGGAAGAACCAGTCCACGCCGGGAGGCAGGGGCACCGCGTCGAGGCGCTCGAACCGGAAGCCGGCCTCCTCGACGGCGCGCGGGGTGTCGCGCCCGATATGGCAGCCGCGCCCCTCGAAGGCGTTCCAGAGAGGATCGACGGCATCCTGCAGGCGTCCGATCCAGGGGCGGGGATGCCGGACGTGCTCCAGCAGGCGCAGCGAGCCGCCCGGGCGGAGCACCCGCCGCGCCTCGCGCAAGGCGACGTCGGGGCGGGCGACGCTGCAGAGCATCAGCTCGGCGACCACGGCGTCGAAGGTGCCGTCGTG
>JARRMM010000246.1:0-4128 GCA_037386005.1 Deinococcales bacterium
CGCGCGAGGCCGTGAAGGCGGGCGCCTGCCTCGTCAACGACGTGCGGGGGCTCGCGAGCCCCGCGATGCGCGCGGTCTGTGCCGACGCCGGCGTACCCGCCGTGGTGATGCACATGCGAGGGGAGCCCCGCACCATGCAGCGCTCACCGCGTTACCGCGACGTGGTCGGCGAGGTCGAGCGTATGTTGCTGGAGCGCGCCCGCCTGGCACGGACGGACGGTGTGCCGTCGGTGCTGATCGACCCCGGCATCGGGTTCGGCAAGACCGTGGACCACAACCTTGCCCTGCTGGCAGCGACGCGGCGGTTCGCAGACCACGGCCTGCCGCTGCTGGTGGGCGCCTCGCGCAAGCGCATGATCGCCCGTCTGGCCGCCCGCGACGGCGACCCGATGCAGCCCGATCGGAGGCTCCCGGGCAGTCTGGCACTGCACCTCTACGCGGCCGAGCGCGGCGCCGCCGTGCTGCGCGTGCACGACGTGGACGAGCACCGCCAGGCCCTGACGGTGTGGACCGCCCTCGAGGAAGCGGCCGCGGCGGTGACGGCGGTGGGCGGTGGATAGGATCGTGCTGCAGGGGTTGGAGTTCCACGGCTACCACGGCGTCTTCGAGGAGGAGTCGAAGATGGGCGCGCGCTTCGTGGTCGACGTGGAGTTGAGCCTCAGCCTCCCCGAGCGCGACCGAACTGAGCCTCAGCCTGCCGGAGCGGGACAGCCTGCGCCAGACGGTCGACTACAGCCGCGTCTACGCCATGGTCCGGCGCGAGGTGACGGAGAAGCGCTACAAGCTCATCGAGGCGCTGGCAGCCCAGATCGCGAGTGCCCTCCTCGCGTCGGAGACGCGCGTGCAGAGCGTCGTGGTGCGGGTGCACAAGCCCCACGCCCCGCTCCCCGGGGTGGTGCGGGACGTCTTCGCCGAAATCCGGCGCGAGCGCGGCTGAGGCGGCCTCGACCGTGCCTCCCGACACACCCGCGCTGGTGGCGCTGGGCAGCAACCTCGACGATCCCCTCGATCAGCTCCGGCGCGCCGCCCGGGCCCTGCAGGAGCTGGCCGTGACCGCCCAGTTCTCGCCGCTCTTCCGCACCACGCCCGTCGGGGGCCCTGCCGGTCAGCCCGACTTCCTCAACGGCGTGGCCCTGCTCGAGCCGCTGCCCCCATGGTCGCAACCCGACGCGCTGCTCGAGGCCCTGCTCGCGATCGAGCGTCGCCAGGGCCGCCTGCGGCGCGAGCGCTGGGGCCCGCGCACGCTCGATCTGGACCTGCTGGCACTGGGCACGCGCCAGCTCGAGACGCCCCGCCTCACCCTGCCCCACCCCCGCATGATGAATCGGGCGTTCGTGCTGGCGCCGCTATGCGAGCTGCTGCCGGAGTGGCGAGACTGGGCCCCCGATGCGGCTGTTCGCCATCGCCGACCCTCACCTGTCCCGCGCCGATCCGAAGCCGATGACCATCTTCGGTGAGACCTGGCGGGGCCACCCCGACGCCTTCTTCGACGGCTGGCGGAGCGTCGTGGAGGACGACGATCTGGTCCTCGTGCCCGGCGATCTGTCCTGGGCGATGCGGTTCGAGGACGCGCTCATCGATCTTGCCGACATCGCCGCGTTGCCCGGACGCAAGGTGATCCTGCGCGGAAACCACGACTACTGGTGGCCCTCGATCTCGAAGCTGCGACGGGGCCTTCCGCCCGGCATGTACGCCGTGCAGAACGATGCCGTTGCGCTGGATGGGGTGGTGGTCGCGGGAACGCGCGGCTGGGTGTGCCCCGGAAGCCGCGGCTTCACGGAACAGGACGAGAAGATCTACCGCAGGGAGGTCGAGCGGCTGGCGCTGTCGTTGCGGGCCGCGGAGCGGCTCGAGGGCGACTACCGCGTCGTGATGTTGCACTTCCCGCCCACCAACCCGCGACTCGAGCCTTCGGAGTTCACCCGGCTGCTGCTCGACGCGGCGCCGGACGCGCTGGTGTTCGGCCACGTCCACGGGGAGCCGGAGGGAGTGCTGGAGCGCCTCGACGCCATCGACGTGCATTTCGTCGCCGCCGACGCGCTGGGCTTCGTGCCGCGCTTGATCCATGACTTCGGTTCCGAGGAGCGCGTCGGGGCGCCGGTGTCGGTTGCCCGCGCCGGTCGCTAGCGGGCCGCTACCGGCATGCCTACAGCCGGGCGTGAGGCGCGTCCCGTCCGTGCGCGGGGCGGTTCAGGCGCTGGGATGCCCGCCGGGGCCGCGGGTGTCTTCGACGGCCCCCGGCAGCGGGCGGGTGTCGGTATCGCCGCTGAGCGGGTGGTAGTGGGTGATGGCGTCCTGCCCCCTCTCCCACGTCAGGCACACCACTTCGGCGCCGAGTTGGCTGGGGAAGTCGACCAGGCCCTCCTGGACGTCGCGGACCTGCACGCCCAGGCGGTCGAGCTCCGCCTTGCTGGTGTGGATGACGTCGAGGAGGAAGGCCATCTCGCGGGCAGGTTGGCGGACTCCACGGAGGCGTCGACGACGTCCGAGCTCCGTTCGCGCAAGCGGGCCAGATCGGACGCCGCGCCCTGCAGCTCCCCGAGATGTTCGTCCACCACCGGGAGGAGGCGGGTCGCTTCGGTGAGGGTGAACAGTCGGTACATGGACTCCTCCTCTCGCCCTTCGAGGATACTCTCGGCGGGGGCTCCGCGCCTGTGCCCATTCATACAAAACCTGAGCGTCCTGCGCTAAAGGCAAGCGTCCCGTGCGCCGCTCCGAGCCGCTCCCGACGCTCTGGTAGACTTTGCCGGGGCTCAGGCGCCGAGCGGGCGCCGGGCCCGAGGCCCCGGGGCGGACGCCCGGGGCGCTCGGAGGAAGCCATGCACGAAGCCAGCGTCCTCGTGGTCAACGCGGGGAGCTCCAGCCTCAAGGTCAAGCTCTTTCCGGCCGGTCATTCCGTCCTGGTGGAGCGGATCGGCGGCGAATGCAACATCGTAGCGAGCTTCGGCTCGGTGCACACCGAGCCGATCGCGCGGCACGACGAGGCCCTGCGGACGGTGCTGGAACTGTTGGCGGCTCGGTGCACACCGAGCCGATCGCGCGGCACGACGAGGCCCTGCGGACGGTGCTGGAACTGTTGGAGGGGCGCATCCCGCCCGGCGGCATCCGCGCCGTGGGGCACCGCGTGGTGCACGGAGGGATGCGCTTCTCGCGGCCGGTGCTCATCGACGCGGCCGTCGAACGCATCGTGGATGAGCTCTCGGCCCTGGCTCCGCTCCACAATCCCGCCAACCTCGAGGGCCTCCGGGCGGCGCGGGCGTTGCTGCCCGACGCGCCGCACGTGGCGGTGTTCGACACCGCGTTCCACGCCGGCATGCCGGCGCGCGCGTTTCTCTTCGGCCTCCCCATCGGGCTCTACCGCGAGCGGCGCATCCGGCGCTACGGCTTCCACGGCACCAGCCACGATTTCGTGACCGAGCGCGCCGCGGCGCTGCTGGGACGCCCGCGTGAGGCGCTCAAGCTGGTATCGCTGCACCTGGGGAACGGCGCCAGCGCGGCGGCGGTGGCCGGAGGCCGCAGCATCGACACCAGCATGGGCTTCACCCCGCTGGACGGGCTGCTGATGGGCACGCGCAGCGGCGCGTTGGATCCCGGCGTGCTCCTCCACCTGATGCGCGGTGGCATGGATCTCGACGCTCTCGACCGGTTGCTCAACCGCGAATCGGGCCTCCTCGGCCTGTCGGGCGTGTCCAACGACATGCGCGACGTGCGGGCCGCAGCCGAAGGTGGAGATGCGGACGCGCGCGGAGCGCTGGAGGTGTTCGCCTACCGCATCACCAAGACCGTGGGCGCCTACGCTGCCGCCATGGGCGGCCTCGACGCCATCGTCTTCACCGGCGGGATCGGCGAGAACGACGCGCGCATGCGGCAGGAGAGCATGGCCGGCCTGGGCTTCCTGGGGGTGCGCCTGGACGAGGGCCGCAACGCCGGCCACGCCGAACGCATCTCGGCCGACGACGCTCCGGTGGCGGTGCTGGTGGTGCCCACCGACGAGGAACGCATGATCGCTCGCGCGACGGCCGAACTGGCCGGCCTCGAGCAGCCCGGTGGCGACGCCGTGCGGGAGGAGTCGACGTGAAGACGCTCGGGCTGGACCTGGGAGGCACCAAGATCGCCGCCGCCGTGGTG
>JARRMM010000247.1:0-1760 GCA_037386005.1 Deinococcales bacterium
TGGTTGCCAGCTACTCCGAGCTCGACGCCTACCTGGACGAGGTCTACAGCGAGCTGCCGGACAAACCCAGCATCCTCGTCGACGACTTCATCGAGGGCGCCGTGGAGGTCGACGTCGACGCCGTCTCGGACGGCGAGACCACCGTGGTGGCGGGCATCATGGAGCACATCGAGGGCGCCGGCATCCACTCCGGCGACAGCGCCTGCATCACGCCGCCGGTGACGCTGTCGACCGAGGTCGTCGCCACCATCCGCGACTACAGCGTGCGCCTCGCCGACGCCATCGGGGTGCGCGGGCTCATCAACATCCAGTACGTCGTCAAGGACGGCGAGGTCTTCGTCATCGAGGCCAACCCCCGCGCCAGCCGCACCATCCCCTACCTCTCGAAGGCGATCGGTCACCCGCTGGCGAAGTACGCCGCCCTCATCGCCGCCGGCCGCACCCTGAAGGAGCTGGGGTTCACCGAGACGCCCGACCCGCGGCTGTACAGCGTCAAGGAGGTCGTGCTCCCCTTCCTGAAGTTCCGCAACATCCTGCCGGTGCTGGGGCCCGAGATGCGCTCGACCGGCGAGAGCATGGGCATCTCCCACGACCCGGCGCTCGCCTACCTCAAGGCGGAGCTCGCCGCCGGGGCGGCGCTGCCGGCGTCCGGCCGCATCCGCCTGATCGGCGAAGGCCTGGACGCGCTCGACCGGCGCCTGGGCGCGCTGGGCTTCGAGGTGGAGCGCGGCGGCCAGCCCGGTGACCCGGGCGACGGTCCCGACTACGCGCTGCTGGTCGACGTGGCGCACACCACCGAGTTGCGGCGCGCGCTGGAGAACGGCGTCCCCTACGCCACCACCGTGCAGGCGGCAAGCTGGATGGTCGACGCGATCGAAGCGGCCAAGGACGGCACCCTCGCGGTGCGGGCGCTCCAGGACGGCTGAGCGCCGGCCGGAGCCGCCGTTGCAGAAGCCGCGGGTCTAGGGTTCCTGCTCTTCGGGGCCGCCGCCGGCCGGGGGCTCGCCGGCGTCCCCTTCGGTCGCCTCGGCGTTCTGCCCTTCGGCCTGCAGCCACTCGGGTTCCCCCAGGCCGGTGAGGCGCTCCCGGCTGCGGTTCGGGAACCGTCCCCGCAGCGACGTGGCGTAATCGGCCAGGTTGGCCAGGCCGTCGCCCACCGGTAGACGCAAACAGAACTCGCCCTGCCCGACGCGAGCCACCAGGTGGAAGGGGGCCTCGGTCAGGCGCTCCAGCACCTTCAGCACGACGTCACGGCTGAGCGTGCCGCCCCCCGCCAGGTCCTCCAGCAGGAACACCGTGGGAGCGCGCAGGCCCGCCAGGTGCGTGAGCACCTCGGAGAAGGCGCCGCGTTCCGCCACCAGCGTCGCCACGTTCTTCTCGAAGCGCTCCAGGCCGTGCCCGAAGAGCCCCTCGCGCTCGAAGTGCAGCTCCAGATCGAAGGGGCTGACGGGCACGCTCTGGCTCAGGGTACGCGCGCGGTGCAGCCCTTCCCACGACCACAGCGTGGCGCGGGCGAGCTCGGCCGGCGCCTGCAAACGTTGCAGGTCACGGCGGTCGCCGAACACCGACAGGTAGCGCGCGCCGGCCTCGCGCCGCCGCGCCAGCAGCGCGGCCCAGTCGAGCCGCTGCCCGTAGCCCAGCGCGAACACCAGCGCGGTGTAGCCGCGCCGGCCCAGTTCGGCATGCACCATGAGCTGGCCCTGGCCCAGCGCCTCCACCCGGAAGCCGAACGCCTGGAGCAGCTCGCGTGCCCGGCCGAC
>JARRMM010000248.1:0-1681 GCA_037386005.1 Deinococcales bacterium
GGCGCCTGCGTCCAGCATCGGCCCCGCAGGCGCATGAGGCACCGCTCCCCCGGAAGCTCGAAGCTCACGGCGCTCGGCCCGCGACCCGGCGTCTTCACGAACGTCCAATCGGCGCCGTCCCCTTCGATGCCGTCGCCGTGACGCCCCGACTCGAGCAGCGCCTGCTCCGAGCCCGGCACGACGGCGAGCGTCCGCGCGGCCGGCCCCGTCACCTCGAGGCCCAGCGCGGCGCGCACGGCATCGCGGGCGGGCCCTTCAGGCGCGCCCCCCGTCTCCGACCACTCCACGCGCTGCCCGGCCGCGATGCGGTGGTAGGTCTCCGACAGCCACGAGCCCTCGAGGGCCATCTGCAGCGCGACGTTGCGATGGTAGGACGCACGCCGCCCGGGCTGGAGCGAGCGGTAGATCACCGTGCGCGACTCGGCGTCACGGAAGCGCCACGCGCCGTCGAACACGAGCCAGCCGCGGCGCTCCAGCTCGTCGACCGCATCGCGCGCCTCGAGCACGTCGACCAGGCTGTCGGTGAGCGGCCCGGGGTGCACCGAGAGCCGCTCCAGCGCCAGGCGCGCCTCCATGTCCGCGAAGCGGACCTCCAGCGCGTACGCGGCCCGGACGCGCTGCGGAATCGCCAGGCTGCCGTCGTCATCGCGCGCCCACTTCATGCGGGCGAGCTCGCGCAGGAAGCCGGCGTTGCCGCCGCACCACAGGTAGGCCTCCGCAGCCCGGGCGAACGGTAGGTCCCGAAGCAGGTTGCTCCGGGCGTCCTGCCAGGACACGGCCGGCAGCTCGACGTAGCGGGCGCGGCCGGCGTCGTAGGCGTTCCTCAGCTCCAGCACCGACCGCGGGTCCTCGCCGTACGAGGGCACGCGCACCACCCAGGCGCCGTCCTTCGCCTCGAGGACGGTCTGCACCCAGTCTTCCGGGTAGGGCGGCGACACCACGTGGATCGCCTTCGCCGGGCCCTTGCAGCCCTCCACCAGCGGGAGGCGCAGCACCTCGGCCAGGCCGCTCTTGAAGTCGTCGAGGACCTCGCCCGGTCGCGCCCGGACCACCACCAGGAACGGGGGCCTGAGCTCGAGCGCCAGGCTTCGCGCCAGCTCGATGGCACGGCGGTTCTCGAGGTCGGAGCCCTCGACGCCTGCGCGGGTCGCATCGATCCAGGCATCGAGCTCCGGAGACACCCCCTCCAACCCTCCGAGCGGCTCTCCCATCCCTCCGAACCCCTCCAGTTCGACCCACGGCGGCAGCCGCAGCGGGTCCTCCCCGCGTTCGAACAGCGAAGCGCCGACCGCGTCGGAGAGTCGGTAGAGCTCGACGCGCAGGTTGGACCTGCCGCTGCCGTTCTCCCAGAGCAGGGACGCCAGCGCCTCGCGCGAAGCCTCGCCTCGCACACCCAACACGGCCAGGATCGCCAGCCCCTTGCGCCTCAAGGGGACCGTTCGGCCCTGGATCTCCAGTCTCGTCCTTCCATGCAACACGAGTCGAACGCGGGCGTTATTCAAGACGTTACTCAAGCGTTGCCACCGTCCTTTGGATTACGACGCATGGTAACGCCGGGACGAATGTCCCGATGTGACCGACGCACAGGCGGGTCGCGGAGGAGTAACGCCGTGCGACCTAGGGTGGCTCAAAGCCGAAGAGACGTGAAGGAGGTGACGCAGCGACCGATCGCAGGAAGGGG
>JARRMM010000248.1:1702-2354 GCA_037386005.1 Deinococcales bacterium
GTCGATGCCTTGGCCTAGACGCAACATCTTCTCGCAGGAGGGTACCCACTCGTGAAGAAAACCCTGATCTTCGCACTCTTCATCGCCCTGTTCAGCATCGGCGCAGCGGCCTTCGCCACAGGCGACCTTCAGACGCAATGCGTCTCAGGCGGTTGCACGCAGGAAGCGCATGCCAAGCCGGTCCACCAGAAGATCACCGTGCACGTCCCCGCCGTCGTCAAGATGGTCATCGACCAGCCCAGCGACCTGGCGAACTGGAACGTCAAGCTCACCGGCAAGAACGCCGACACGAGCGGCTGCTACGTGGTCCCGAACTGGGTCGGTTACCAGGGCTACACCCTTCAGGACTTCCTGAACGATGCCGGCGTGTCGCAGGATGCGACGACCGGCGCGGTGGACTACGGCCAGCTGATCCCCGCCAGCAACTCGCACATCGAGGGCTACCCGCCGGTGTTCGTGAACGACGGCGCGGTCATGACCTGGGGCCAGGTCACCAAGCGCACGGCCTACGTCGGCATGGACGGCTCGCATGCGAGCGCGCCCGCCAAGGTCAACATGGTGTGCTTCCTCCACATCATGATCGATACGTACACGAACTGCCCGTACGTCGACTGCAAGCTCACGCTCAGCCGGCGCACCGGGAGCGACCTGG
>JARRMM010000249.1:0-3061 GCA_037386005.1 Deinococcales bacterium
GGTCAGGCCGCGGTCGACGACGACCACGAACACGCCCTGGTTCTTGACGTCGGCGACCGGCTTGGTCAGCGGGGCCGACTCGTAGGGCAGGATGACCAGGGCGTCGATCTTGTTGACCGTGACCAGGTCCTGGATCTGGTTGGCCTGCTCGGCCGAGTCCTTGGCGGTCTTCACGATGACGGTGAGGTTGGGGTAGGCCTTCTCGACCTGGGCCTTGGTCTGGTTGGCCCAGTACACGACGCCGGCGGTCCAGCCGTGGTCGGCGGCGGGGATCGACACGCCGATGACGGCCTTGTCCTGGGCGAAGGCCATCGTCGTCAGGCCGAGGGCCAGGATCGCGAACAGGTGGAACATGCGCTTCATACGTCCTCCTAAAGACGTTCTGGGTTGCGTCGCGGACGCCACGGCGCCCACGCTGGTGCACTCGGTCCGATCGTCACCCCCTCTTGCCGGCGCGCCGGCCGCGCTGCAGGAAGGCCACCAGGATGATCACCACGCCCTGCACCGCGGCGTTGAGGTAGACGCTGATGATGCTGGTGAGGTTGAGGACGTTGCCGATGGTGGAGAGCAGGATCGCTCCGACGACGGTTCCGGAGATGCTGCCGAAGCCGCCCTTGAGCGCGGTGCCGCCGATGATCACCGCGGCCCGGTGGAGGGGCTGGCGGAGCCAAGCCGCGGCACGTAGAGGATGGTCGCCACCGCGACGCACACCCCCTGGATCACGTAGGTGAGGATCTTCTCGCGGTCGACCCGCAGCGCCGCGAAGCGGGCGACCTGCTCGTTCGACCCGATCGCCTGCACGTGGCGGCCGAAGGCGGTGCGGTTGAGCAGCACGCCCCCGCCGATGGCCATCACCAGGAACACCCAGATGGGGACCGGCACGCCCAGCAGGCTGCCGTAGTAGACGTGGCTGTAGACGTCGCTGAGATCGAGCTTCAAGGTGATCGCGCCCCCCTCGGAGAGGTAGGTCAGCACCGAGCGGAAGATGCCCAGGGTACCCAGCGTCACGATGAAAGGCTCGATCCGGCCCTTGGTGATGGCGAGCCCGTGCCCAAGGCCGAACAGCGCGCCGAGGGCCAGCACGAACAGCACGCCGAAGGCGATGGTGAGCCAACCGCTGCCGAAGGTGGGGGCGAGCGCGTTCATGAACAGGATCATCGACCCCGCCAGCAGCGCGGTCATCGATCCCACCGACAGGTCGATGCCGCCGGCGATGATCACGAAGGTACCGCCCACCGCGATGATGCCGATGAACGATGTGCGCGTCAGCACGTTGAAGATGTTGCCGACGGTCAGGAAGCTGGGGTTGAGGATGGTGGCAAGCGCGACCAGCGCCGCCAGGCCGATGAGGGGGCCGAGGCTCCCCATTCGGAGGCGAGGGCGCCGGGACCGTACGGTGTGAACGCTGGATTCAGGCTGCATGGCTCCCCTTGACTCCGGTGGCGTAGGCGATGATCTCCGGTTCGTTGAGGGCGTCTCCATCGAGCCGTCCGGTGACGCGTCCGCCCCGCATCACGACGAGGCGGTGCGCGATGCCGATCAGTTCGACCAGCTCGGACGACACCACGATGATTCCCAGCCCCTGGGACGCGAGCTGCTGGATGAGGCCGTAGATCTCCTGCTTGGCGCCGACATCGACGCCGCGGGTAGGCTCGTCCAGGATGAGGATGCGCGGCTCGGTGTGCAGCACCTTGGCGAGTGCCAGCTTCTGCTGGTTGCCGCCGGACAGCGTTCCGGCCATGGCGTCGAGGCTGCTGGCCCGGATGTTGTAGTCGCGCACCGCGCCCACGAGGGCATGCCGTTCGCGATCGGGCCGGAGCAGGGGGTGGGCGTAGCGCCGCAGCGCCATCAGCGTCAGGTTGGGGGCGAGCCGCAGGGTGGTGTGCAAGCCCTTGCCCTTGCGGTCCTCGCTCAGGTAGACGATGCCGGCGCGGACGGCGTCGGCGGGGTGCCGAAGCCGGAGAGGGCGCCCGTCGAGCTCGAAGCTTCCGTCGATGCGGTGGCGCAGGCCGAGGATGCCCTCGAACAGCTCGGTGCGGCCGGCACCCACCAGGCCTGCGAAGCCGAGGATCTCGCCGCGGCAGAGCTCGAAGCCGATGTCCTCGGCCCATCCGGGCACGCTCACGCCCTGGACGCGCCACAGCACCTCGCCGGCGTCCTGTGGGCGCTTCTCGGGGAACATGGCTGGCTGATATAGAGGACGGTGACACCGCGTGCGTTGAGGTCTCGGATGAGCTCGAAGAGCCGCTCTACCTCGGAAGGGGTGAGGCTGGCAGTGGGCTCGTCCATGATCAGCAGCCGAGCCTGGCGAGCCAGCGCCTTGGCGATCTCGAGGAGTTGCTTCTGGGCGACGATGAGTTCCCGCACTCGGATGGTGGGGTCGACATCGAGGCCGACGCGCTCCAACAGGGCCGTCGCCTCCTGGCGCATCGCCCGCTCGTCGAGGAACGGCCCGCGACGTTGCTCCCGCCCGAGAAAGATGTTGTCTGCGACCGTGAGGTCCTCCACCAGGTTGAGCTCCTGGTGGATGAGCACCACCCCGTTGGCCTCGCCCTCCCGCTGATCGCGGAAGCGCGCCGGCTCGTCGTTCAGTAGGACGCGCCCGGCGGTGGCGGGGAGGTAGCCCCCGAGAATCTTCATGAGGGTGCTCTTGCCGGCACCGTTCTCGCCCACCAGGGCGTGGATCTCACCGGCTTCCACGGAGAACCGCACGTCGTCCAAGACGGGGCCTGCGCCGAAGTCCTTGCTGATGCCTTCGAAGGCTACCGAGATCACGCCATGCCGTTCCTGACGGACGCGGGCGCCCCAGCGCGCGCACCCCGTGGATGTGCTCACGCTACGGGGGGCGCGCAGGGCTGTCAAGGGCGCCTGTCCCGTCCTGGAGGGGACAAATGTCCTCTACGGCAGGTGGCGAGCGAGGGGGCGAGGGCGCTAGGGCAGTCCCCACCCCGGCGGCAAGGACACCGACACGAGGAGATGCCTGAGATCGATCTGCGCCTGGCCGCCGGACGAGGCCGAGGCTTGCAGCTCGACCCCCAGCCGGAACGATCCGCTCTGGACC
>JARRMM010000249.1:3157-4182 GCA_037386005.1 Deinococcales bacterium
CCTGGGCGACGGCGTAGCTGGCCCGGAAGATGTCGGTCTCGGACGCGGGGGCGATGTAGAGCGTGGCGTATCCCGCGTCGATGGCGCTGTCGGGCTGGACGTCGACCGTGAAGTCCAGCGCCAGCGCATCGATGTGCTGGATGGCATCCGGCGGCACGCCGACGTCGTTGAGATCGACGAGGGCACCGGCCTTCGGCTGGCCGTTGTTCGGTGGCAGGTCGAGGGTGGTCGAGCCGCTGGCGTAGGGAACCGTTGCCTGCGTCGAAGCGGAGCCCAGGAAGGGTACCAGGTCGGCGCGGACGGTGAGGGCCGTGTGCCTCGAGCAACCGGCGAGGAGGAGCGCCAGGGTGGCGCCGAGCATGAGGAAGCGGAACGTACGGGATCGGTGCTGGATCATCCTTTGCCTCCTCAGAACCCGAAGCCGAGCGAGGCGGCGACGCCGAAGGCCTGGTGGTCGGTGAAGAGCGAACGGTGGGAGGTGAGCGCGACGTCCAGGCCGATCGGTCCGGTGCGTACGCCGGCGCCGACGCCGAGCCGAAGGCCGTCCTGGTAGCCCGCGCCGGCGCGGACCGCGAAGGGGCCGAAGCGCAACTCGGTGCCGGCGTGGGTCGCGAAGCCGCCGGACAGGTCGACCGTTCCGTCGGCGGCCACCAGCAGCCGCATGCCGGGCACGCCCAGGTTCTCGGTGGGAACGTCCAGGGCCAGGTTGGCGCCGACGGTCACGTGGTGGGCCCAGTCGACCTGGCGGACGGTGCCGAGATCGTTGCTACTGCTGCTGTTCTGGTCGCCCTGGACCTGCGTCTGCTCGACGTTCCATACCATGACGCCGAGATGCCGTACGCCGGCGCCCAGGGTCACCGTCCCGATCTCGCTCGGCACGGAGGCTGCGATCCCCAGAGCTGCCTGGCCGCCGTAGCCCACCGTTCCGTTCAGGAGCCCGCCCTGGGAGAGCGTGCCGCTGTAGCCGTAGTCCACGTTGCCGGTGTAGCTGCCGCTGCTGTCCTGTTCGGCCGTGATGTGTCCCT
>JARRMM010000250.1:0-3234 GCA_037386005.1 Deinococcales bacterium
CTGGCGGCGCTGGTGGGTGCCGCGCTGGGACAGGAGTACCAGTGGCGTACGCTGCCGCTGTGGCTGTCGCGCGGCGCGGCCCGCGCCCCGCTCTTGCTGGCACGGTTCCTGGCTGCACTGCCGGCGCTCGTGCTGGTGGCCCTGGTTCCCCTGGCGGTGGGGCTGGCGTTCTCGCTCGGGGATCTGGAGGCTGCCCTGACGGCCAGCCATCTCACCCTGCCGACCGTCGGGCTGGTGGTGCTGGCGATGGCCTTCGCCACCCTTCCGTACGTGGCGCTGGGACTGGCGCTGGCGGTCGTGCGTCGGACGGCGGTGGCGCCGGTCGCGGGGGTTCTGCTGCTGGCCCTGCTGGTCGAGCCGGTCGTCGGGCAGATCGTGCCGTGGATCGCCGCCTACCTCCCCAGTGCGCTGGCGGCCAACCTGCTGGCCGGCGGCGGCGTGGGGCGCCTGGCGGCCGCGCTGCTGATCGCGCTGTACACGGCGGTGCTCTTCAGCCTGGCGGCGGTGCTCTTCCGGCGGCAGGACCTGACCGGCTGAGGGCGACGCGACGCGCGGCGGACCCTCAGGCCGCCGCATCCTCCCGCCGCTTGAAGTAATGGAGGGTGCCCATCCAGCTGCCGCAGTAGGTCCAGCCGTCCTGCTCGGTGCGCTCGCGCTGGCGCGTGCTGAGCACCTCGGTGATGCGCAGGTAGCGCCACGGTTCGCGTAGCTCCGGCTTCTCCGGGCGGCGGAAGTGCAGCACCATCGGACCGAAACCGGTCAGCTCCCAGCCCTGGCGCCCCATCTCGTCCATCACCCCGACCTCGTCGAGGGCGGTGGCGGCGCGATCCTGGTACTCCCAGGCTTCCGCGAGCAGTGTCATCTTCTCCTCCAGGTCGATCAGGAACAGGTCCTCGACGTGGGTGTCGAAGAGCCAGGCAAGGCGTAGCGCGGTCTGCAGGCTGGGGTCGCTCCGGCCCGTCTCCAGGGCGTTGACCGCCTGGCGCGAGAGCCCCAGACGCTGCGCGAGGTCCGCCTGGGACCATCCACGCCGCCGGCGGAGCTCCTTGATGGTGTTGTGCAACGCGCTCCCTTCCTAGGACCCGGGGGCCGCTTTGCACCCATCCTAGTCCAGTGCGTTTGACATGTAAAGCATACATGTCATGACGTGCAAAGACTCCATCCACCGAAGTGGCGGAGGCGGCCCCAAGGTGCGCTCCGCCGGTGCACGATGGGACATGGCCGATCCTCCAGGCGGGGCCGTGGGAGGCCCCGCGCGCAGCTGGGCCGCCTTCCTTCGCGGCATCAACGTCGGCGGCAAGCACAAGCTTCCCATGCGTGAGCTGGCGGCCTTCTTCGTCGAGCTGGGGGCGCACGAGGTGCGCACCTACATCCAGAGCGGCAACGTCGTGTTCCTTGCCGAGGAGACGGTCGCCAGGCGGTTGGCGGCGAGCTTCGAACGCCGTGCCGAGGCCCGTTTCGGGTTCCCGGTGCCGGCGGTGGGAGCGATCGGCGCCCGACGCCTTCGCCGTGCGGGGGCGCGAGATCTACCTGCACCTCCCCAACGGGGTGGCTCGCACCCGCCTCACCAACGCCTACTTCGATCGTGCTCTGGGCACCACCAGCACGGGGCGCAACTGGCGGACGGTCCGGACGGTGGCCGCCATGACGGAGGGGTGAGCCCGGAGGAGCTTCGCGGCCCGCAGCGCGCTCGTGCGTCCGACGCCCGTGCCGGCGCGGATGCGTCGGTGATCGGCGGTGGCCGTGTTGGCCTGGGGCAGCACGACGTCAGGCGGCGCCCGCCTCGCGCACCCACGCCAGCACGTGCTCGGCCGCCCTCCGGTAGCGCCGGTACGTCTTGTCGTAGACGTCGGCCAGCTCGGGTCTCGGTTCGAAGGCACGATCGGCCTGCGTCTTGACCACCGCGTCCACCACTTCACGAAGGTCGCGCGAGCGGGCGGGGTCGCCCGCCATCGCGATCATGGCGGCGCCGAGCGCCGAGGCGTCGATCTCGTGCAGGGTGACCACGGGCTTCTGGAGCACGTCGGCGATGATCTGGCACCAGGCGTCGCTGCGGCTTCCCCCCTCGCTGAGGCGCACCTCGCGCGCGTCGCTCCCGAGCTCCTCGAACAGCGCCACACAGTCGCGGACGTTGAAGGCCACGCCCTCGAGCACGGCTTGCACCAGGTCGCCCTTGGAGTGCGATGACGCCACGTCGAGGAAGGCGGCGCGTAGGTCGGGCTCCTGGAACGGGGTCGCAGCCCCCTCCAGGAAGGGGAGGAAGAGAACGCCGTGGGCACCGGGGCGGGAGTCGGCCGCGCGCTCGACCAGCACCTCGAAGGGATCGCGCCTCGCGCTCGTGCCACGCCAGCGACAGGCCCCCGCTCATGACCAGTCCCAGGCGGATGTAGCGGTCCTTCACGGCGTGCCGCATCTGCCAGATGCGCTGGTAGCCCTGGGGGGTCAGTGCGGGGCTGGCCGTCACCACGTGCCCGGCGGTCCCCAGGGTGACGCTGACGACATGCTCGTCGACCGCGCCGCTCCCCACCGACAGCGCGGTGACGTCGCCGGCGCCCGCCATGACGGGCGTGCCGGCGGGGATGCCGGTGGCCTCCGCGGCGTCGCGCGTGACGCGGCCGATGACGTCGGTCGCCTGGAAGAGCGGAGGAAGCCTGCCGGCGTCGAACGCGCTGATTTCCAGCAGCTCGGGGATCCAGGTGTCGCTGCGAAGATCGTAGAGCAGCGTGCAGGAGGCGTCCGAGGTGTCGGTGGCGAGCTCGCCCGTGAGCCGCAGGTTGACGTAGTCCTTGGCGAGGAGCAGGTGGTGGCTGCGATCCAGCAGCCCGGGGTGGTGACGGCGTACCCACAGCAGCTTCGCTCCGACGTAGATGGGGTTGGCCGGGTTGAGGGTGGCAGCGCGGAGGAGCTCGGGGTAGCGGGCGTTGAGGAGGTCGGCCTCCTCGGTCGCGCGCTGGTCGAGCCAGATGAGCGCGTCGGCCACCGGCTGGCGGCGTTCGTCGAGGAGCACGAGGCCGTTGAGCTGGCCGGACAGGGCGACGGCGCCCAGCTCGCCCGGGCCAGCCCGGTGGAGCGCCTGCCGGCTGGCGGAGCACACCGCCGTCCACCAGGCCCGAGGGTTCTGCTCGGACCAGCCGACCCGCGGGTGCGCGATCGGGTATCCGGCGCGGCCCTTGCCCAGCACACGGCCGTCGTCGTCGAGCACGAGGGCCTTGGTGGCGGAGGTGCCGAGGTCGA
>JARRMM010000251.1:0-1712 GCA_037386005.1 Deinococcales bacterium
CGCTCCGGGCCTGCCTCACCAACCCATCGTCGGAGAGGTACGCCTCGATGGCGCCCGCCTTGCTGTGCGCGGCCGCCGGGCCACCAGGCTCGAGCACCACGTGGCCGAGCTCGCCAGCGCCGCCGTGCGGCCCGCGGTAGAGGCTGCCGTTGACGACGATGCCGAGACCCACCCCGCGGCCCAGGGTCACGACCAGGAAGTCGTCGACCTCATGGCCATGCCCGAACCACGCCTCTGCCGCCGCCAGAGCGTTGACGTCGTTCTCGACGACGACCGGAAGGCCGGCCGCGCGCTCGAGCTGCTGGCCAAGCGAGACGTCCTCCCAACCGAGCAGCGGCGAGTACGTCACGGTTCCACTCGCCGGATCCACCGAACCAGGAACGCTGACCCCGAGGCCGACCACGTCGGCGCCGCTCTCCGCTCGCAAGTCCCGAAGGGTCGCCACCAGCTGCGCAACCACGTCGTCGGGCACGGTGGACGCAAGAGAGTCCACCCGGGAGGCACGAACATCCCCCTTCAGATCCGTCAGGGCCGCGTGCACCGCAGCGCTACTCACCTTGATGCCGACCACCGAAGCATGCTCGTAGTCGACTTCCAACAAGACCTTGCGCCGGCCAACGCCCGTCGACTCGGCTTCGCGAGCCTCGAAGACCAGACCGCGCTCGATCAACTCCGCCGCGGCCAGCTCCACCCGCGAAATCGGCCCTTGGCGGTGGATCGCGTCGAAGACCGCCAGTTGGTTCGCCGATC
Organism: Deinococcales bacterium; assembly: GCA_037386005.1. Classification (GTDB taxonomy): domain Bacteria; phylum Deinococcota; class Deinococci; order Deinococcales; family Trueperaceae; genus JASBRS01. The sequence continues at coordinate 751 of JARRMM010000251.1, forward strand.
GCATCGCTTCTCGCGCCGGGGCGCGCTTGATCGTGTCTCGCATGCCTTCCTTTCTATTGATTCACTGAACTAATCAATAGCACTGGCGCGAGACCCTGTCAAGACCGACGCCGGCCGCAGCTCTTTCCGGCGCCCGCCGTCAGATCAACGCGTGACCGACTCCCGTCGCGGAACAGCGCCGACACCGCTGCACGCCAGCACCCCGATGACCATGATTCGGTCGATCGCTCCTCACTCGGTACGGCTCATCGGAACGCGCTGGATCCTCCCGGCACGCGGCCGGCTCCCTGAACCACCCCCCGGTCCGGGGTCGTCGGCGTGCCGGCGCCGTGAGCTTTCCTGGGGTTCGTGGCGACCCCGTCCTCACGGGATGGCGGCGCTTCCACGCCGGCATGGCACGCGCTGGCATGTACGGCGGAGCCTTCCGCGAAGCGCCCGGCGCAGTAGCATGAAAGACGCGCTCCCCGAGCCCTTCGTGGCCCCAAGATTCGCGTTCTCCCAACGGTGCCCGCCCCACACGCCGCCACCCTAGAGCGATCCGGGGCGCGTCCTGGCGCGACGGAGGAGCACCATGTTCGAGCACATCCTGGTCCCCCTGGACGAATCGCTTGCGGCCGAATCCGCGCTGCCTCACGTTGCGGCGATCGCGGAACTCACGGGCGCTCACGTCACGCTGATCCGCGTGCTCGAGATCCCGACGACCGCAGGGCACGTGCAGCCGACCGATCCGGTCGAGTGGCAACTGCACCAGGACGCCGCGGAATCGTATCTGGCTGGCATCGCGAAGCGGCTGGAAGCACGAGGCGTCTCCGCCGGGATGCGCATCCTCGAGGGGAATCCGGCGACCTGCATCATCACCCTTGCGCACGACGAGAGCGTCGACCTCGTCGCCCTGGCGACGCACGGCCGGACCGGGGTCACGGGATCCGAGCTCGGCGCAGTCGCGCACAAGACGATTCTCG
>JARRMM010000251.1:1745-4103 GCA_037386005.1 Deinococcales bacterium
TTGCTGTTGGTTCGGTCGTTCACCGAAGGGCCGCGCGGCGCGGACTACGTGCGCTACCGGCGGCTTCTCGTCCCGCTCGACGGCTCGCGAAGGGCCGAGTGCGCGCTCCCCATCGTCCACCGCATCGCCGACAAGCACGGAGCGTCGCTGCTCCTGGCACACGTGGTGAGGCTACCCGAGGTGCCCCATCGACTTCCGCTCAGTGAGGAAGAACAACGCATCGTCGACGGCCTCGGCGCTCTGGCTCACCGCCATGCCACGGCCTACCTGGACGGACTGGGCGGGGATCTCATGAACGCCGGTCGCCAGGTAAGCATTCACGTCCTCGACGGCGAAGATCCGGCAACCTTGCTGGAGGAGCTCGCCGCCCGCAAGGATGTCGATCTGATCGTGATGAGCGCGCACGGCGCCACCGGCAGCACACGGCGGCCGTTCGGGGCCATCACGGAGAAGTGCCTCCTGTACGGCAGTCGGCCGATGCTGGTCGTGCAGGATCGCTCGTGCGAAGAGATCGAGCCCAGCCCGGCCCGTTCGGCCGCCCATGAGCAAGCGGGGCACTCGTGACCGAAGGTGCCTCCGTGGCAGGGATCGACCAGGAGACTTTCGCGCGACAGGCCGAAGCTCTCGCCGCGATGTACCAGCTGGCATCCTGTCGCGGCAGGCCGCGCCACATCCACCACCGCATCGACGAGGTGCGGGAACGCGTTCGATCGCTCTACGCGCGTTTGCCGAGCGACGAGCCGATGCTCGCCGACGGGGGCCGCTGGCTGCTGGACAACGACTATCTCGTGCTCCGCACCCTGCGCCAGGCGGACGAAGACGTGTCCGACGCCTTCTACAGAGTCTTGCCGTGCGTGGCGAAGGGAAGCGCCTGCCCGCTGCGCATCGAGACCCTGATCGACGCCTTCCTGGACCGTTGCCGCGGGCGGGTTCAGATCGGCGTGCTCCAAGCGTTCGTCGAAGCCTACCAACGCGTCGCTCCCCTCACGCTCGCCGAGCTCTGGGCCTTGCCCGCGCTCCTGCGCATCCACGTGCTCGAGCGTCTGGTCGACGCAGCCGACCGGGCACTCCTGACGACACGCGACACCACCGGCGACGAAGGCGCGATCGCCGGGATCGTGCAGGGCCTGCACGAGATCGAGCGGCAGGACTGGACAGTCTTCGTCGAGTCGCTCAGCCTCATCGAACGCTGCCTGCGAAGCGACCCCGCCGGCCTCTACGCCACCATGGACCACGCGACCCGGGATGCCTACCGGAGGGTTGTCGAAGCCGTCGCCCGACGCAGCGGGCGCTCCGAAACGGACGTCGCCTCCGCGGCCGTACGCATCGCGAGCGGAGCAGCCGCTTTCGAGCCCCCCTCTACCTCACCGCCATCGGCACGCTGGCCGGCATCATCCTGGCGACGGCCGCATTCCTGGCGGCGTGGCACGGCCTTCGCGTCTCGCTGCCTCTGGTGCTCATCGCCTTCCTCGCCCCCGCGATCGTCGCAGCCGAGACCCTCGTGCACTATGCGATCACCAACGTGGTTCCACCCAGGAAGCTCCCGAAGCTGGACTTCTCCGACGGCGTACCGGATGACGCTCGGACCCTCGTCGTGATCCCCACCCTGGTCTCCTCGGAACACGACATCCCTCCGCTCTTCGGGCAACTCGAACGGCACGCCGTCGGCAACGCCGATCCCAACATCGGCTTCGCCGTCCTGACCGACTTCCCGGACGCACCCGAGCGTGACCTGCCCGCGGACGACTCCCTGCTCGCGTCCCTCGAAGCCCACCTCGACGCCCTCCGCGGCCGCCACCCGGGCACGCGCTTCTACCTCATGCACCGCGAGCGGCGCTGGAACCCGTCCGAAGGGTGCTGGATGGGTTGGGAACGCAAGCGTGGCAAGCTCGTCGAGCTGAACGCCTGGATCGATCGCGGCGAACGGGGCAGCTTCGTTCGTCCCGAGGGCCGCCCCGACGATCCGGCTGCCGGACCGGCCGGCTATGCCTTCGTCATCACCCTCGACACCGACACGGTGCTGCCGCCCGGCGCCGCCGCCCGCTTGGCCGGCACGATCGCCCACCCCCTCGTCCGACCCCGGTTCACGGAGGGCGGCAGGCTGCGTCACGGCTACACGGTCCTCCAGCCCCGCGTGGACATCCTTCCCACGCACGAGTCGCGGAGCCTCTTCAGTCGGGTGTTCGCGGGCGGCTCCGGCGTCGACCTGTACGCCCGGGCGGTGTCGGACCCGTACATGGACCTCTTCGAAGAGGGCATCTTCGTTGGGAAGGGCATCTACGACGTTTCAGCGGTAGCCCGCGTCCAACGCGGGAAGGTGCCGGAGAACGCCATCTTGAGCCACGACCTCTTCGAGGG
>JARRMM010000252.1:0-1082 GCA_037386005.1 Deinococcales bacterium
AGTAGCCTAGTTCTTACTTCCCGCACGGCATTCCTGCGAACATTCTTCCGGCCCTGGCGCGGAGCTGTCAACTCCCAACCAAGACGCGCGAGCGCGCACCGTCGTGCGGAATCAGCCTAGCCAACCCCCAGAGTCGCTGCACTTCTCGGAACCTTCCCCATGATCATCGGTCCCATCAAATGCAGACCATCCCGGACCGACAGGCCCCCTCAACCAGCAACCACGACCACAGCGGCATGTATCCGTGGTCAGGTGTTTGACTACCGGAGCGCAGATTCAACCGGAGGGATGCTGTCGGGCACCCTGTATCGGCGCTACAACGGGTTGTGGTGGCAGAACCGGCCCCGCAGGCAACGCCCGGGTGCCTACTGGGTCACGCTGCAGACCCGGTACGTTCCGCCACTTCATTCCTTGTCTGTTGTCTGGTGCTCTGGCGTCTGACTTCGCACGGAACCAACGCAACTCCAGTCCACCATGAGGCACGGGGCCAGCCCGTGCTTGGTGCCTGGGCTCAGTCGTCGATCGTCAGTCGGTACCGGCCGCTGAACCCCTCGCGCCGGACGGAGACGAACGCTCGCTCGCGGCCACGAGTGTAGGACGCATGGATCGTGTCGAAGCTCTCGTCGAAGGAGCGCCGCACCCAGCCATGCTCGAGCATGCGACGATCCACATCCAGGTACACGTCATACAGATCCGCGTCGCTCCGGAAGACCGCGTAGAAATGATGCGGCCTCGAGCTTCGCTCGATCACGACCAGCCCAGGGAAGTCGAAACTCACCCCGAGATGGCCCCACACGATGACGCCCTGACCCTGGACCGTCGCGGTCGTCTCGCCAGGCCGCACGACGAGCGAGCAACCAGCCAGCACCAGCGACAAACTAGCAACCAGTCCGAACAAGCGAAGCGTCCTCGTCATCCTGGGCACCTCCCTTCCTCCCGCCCCGAGGCCCTCGCGAACGCCGAAGCCTCCAGGCTGCGCCATGGTAGGTGGTGGTCCGCACACCCACGTTAGGCATTCGTGAGCATGCCTTCACACAGATCACCTCGCGCCTTCAGGCGGGACGCACGAAGGCCCGTGCGAC
>JARRMM010000252.1:1096-2651 GCA_037386005.1 Deinococcales bacterium
CTCGACTTGCCGTGCCGTCCGCACGGGGAAGCGTCCCTGCCTCCGGGTCGAGCCGTCGCGCCAGCGTCACGAGCGCGCCGGCGAGGCGGCAACGCACCCCCTCGGAAGGGAACGTCCGACCCCCGAGCCGCCAAGCTCTTGCAAGGCGCGCAACCGCCAGCACCCGGCGACGCTGCGCCAGCGCTTCCAGGTCGTCCCGGTGACAACGGAGTAGGGCTTCGTACGCGGCGTGGTGATGCGAACCCATCGTGTTCCCTCCCGGTGTGGTCGTCGTCGATCTGCTGCAGGCCGGGTCACCCGGTGACCGTGTCCCGCGTATCAGCTCTGGTGGCGGACCTCGGGCTCTCCACGGTCCGCGTGCCATGTCTGCGGCTCCGGCTCGCCGAGCGCTCCCCGCCCCACCCGTCGACCGGGCTGACTCCCGCGACCATGCGACGCCGCGGCCTCGTCGCCCTGCACGCCCCGATGCCGGGGCTGACCGATGCATCCCCGACGACCACGGCCGTGGCACGCGGACGCAGGTCGGCCTGCACCTCGAAGTGCTCGTGGAGCAGCTTCGGCCAGGAGGGGCCGACCCCTCCAGACGGCCGGCGCACCGCGCGCCAGCGCTCTACAGACGTCGGCGCCGTGCGCGCGCTCGATCGGACACCACCCGCCATCGGCAGCGCTGCAGGGATCGACGACTCGTGGGGCGCGTCGTGGAACAGGATCGTGGTCGGTGCCATAAGACGTACCACCTTTCCGTCTCGATTGGACTCTGCCCGGCGGTCAGCCCGAAGATCCCCGCGAGAAAGGGAAGGGCAGTTGGAAACGACCGCAAACGGAGCGGGTCTCATGCATCGGCCCCGTTGAGCCCAAGGCTAGGGACGTCCGATGTGAGGTTCCTGCGCTCGCGTCTGAGAACTCATGGACGCCGCCGCCGCCCCACCCCATGTTGGGCTCCGTCACCCACGCCAAACGACGGGAGATCGTGTCCCACGGCGCATGGTTCATGAAGCCGCGCGGGCACCACCGCCCCCTGGTGACAGGACCCCGGAGTCGCCTCGCCACGCTCCGACCCGACTGTGGACATTTCCGTGGCGCACCCCCCACGGAACGCCCTACGTTCGGGAGTACGGGACGTGGGGGACGCGAGCGACTCGGCGACGAACCCTTCGAGCAGCTCTGCGAGCTCGGGCGAAGGCATGCCCGAGCCTTGCACAAGCACCTCCGACAGGCGGCACCACGCTTCCGCGACCACGACGCGCGGTTCCGAGAGCTGGGAACGCTCCTGACGAGCCTCGGAGACCAGCTCCGAGAACATAACGACCACCGCGAGGCAACACGAGCCTATCGACTCACCCTTCGAGTCCAACCCGGCCTTTCGCGAGCGCACCAGGGCCTCGCCATCGCCCACAGCCACCAAGGCGCCACCGACCAAGCCGCAGAGCACGCCAGGCAGGCGCTGGCCAGCCTGCGAGCGTCGAGTGCCCCACCCTCCTTGGAGGACCTCGAATCGAAGGCCGTCCTCGCCCGGATCCTCTGCGAACAGCATCTCGAGCGAAGCCTCGGCAAG